>CAISEZ010000165.1 GCA_903884535.1 uncultured Verrucomicrobia subdivision 3 bacterium | reverse complement strand
TTGAACCGTTCTTCCAGCGCGGCTTTCTGGGCCGGGGAAACGCTCAGTTTGAGATTTGGTCGTGCCATGCCATCGGTATCTCATAACTCGCCACTCATCGCAAGGCTTTGTTCCGATTAGTTTAGAGAAGTGGTATTACACAGCTAACACAAACTCAATTTTATTGGATGCAATAAATGCAATAAAATATAATAAACACAATGGTTTTAGCCATATTTTGAAGTTGTAAAAATTATTCAAAAAAGGGCTCATAACCTGAAGGTCGTTGGTTCAAATCCAGCCCCCGCAACCAATTAAAATGACAAAAACCCCTGTTAAAACAGGGGTTTTTTGTTGCTTGCGATCCTTCCACTGGCTCTCTTTCTGCACGGCTAAAAAAGGGGTGGTGATACCGACGGCCCAATTTCTAATATTTATGATCCTCCCCTAAACTATAATTTTACCAGAGCTTGTAATGGAGGTGAAATCAAGGGTGTTCAGCCATTTTTGGGCCGCCCAATTATTTTTTCACCGTTCCTAAATGTCATTGTCATTTACCGAGGAACTTCATGATGGCCTGACTGCGCGAATGAACGTGCATTTTTTCGTAAACCTTCTGGATATGGACGCGCACCGTATTGATGCTGATGTGCAGTTGATCGGCGATTTCCTTGTAAAGAAATCCCTTGGCCAGCAGGGAGAGAATTTCATGCTCGCGCTTGGTGAGCGCGCCGGTGTCGGATTCCGGCACTTTGACGTGCTGGAAATGGCCGACGATTTTGCGGGCGATGCGCATGGACAACGGCGAGCCACCGGTGCGCGCTTGCACGACGGCGTTGATGAGTTCGGCGGGCGGCATGTTCTTGAGGAGATAGCCGGTGGCACCGGCGCGCAAGGACTCAAAAATCAGATCACTCTCCTCATAAGTGGTGAGCATCAGCACATCCACCTGCGGCAGCTTTTCTTTCAACTGTGCAACGCATTCGATGCCACTCATGCCGGGCAGTCGGATGTCCATCAACACCACGTCGGGAATATCTTTGGGGATATCGCGCAACGCCGTTTCACCGTCCGGATAGCCGTGCAGGCAGTTTAATTCCGGCGCGCTTTGCAGCACCTTCAGCAGGTTCACGCGCGTGCCGGCGTGATCCTCAACGATGGAGATTCTAATTTTCATCAAAGTATTTTTTAAAAGTGGTGTCGGCATCGTGCAGGGAACTGGTGCGAATGCAAAGCTGATTGTCTTATTTTGGCAGCGAAATTCGCACGGTGACTTGGGTGCCGGCCCCGGTGTGACTCGCAATCTCGGCCTGGCCGCCCAAGGCGGAGGCTCGTTGCCGGATGTTGCGCAAGCCGTCGTCCAGTGCATTGTCCGGGGCTGGCTCAAAACCTTTGCCGTCGTCCTCGATGCGCCAGACCATTTCCGTTTCAACCAATTCAACAATAATTTTCACCCGCGTGGCCTGCGCGTGTTTCACCACGTTGTGCAGCGCTTCCTTGACGATGAGGAAAACCGCGTGCCGGATATCGCCGGAAACTTCGCGGGCGGGCGGGGTCTCCGGAAAATCCAGCCGGCATTGCAAGCCGGCGGCGGTGATAAAATCCCGGGCGTATTGGCCGGTGTAATCGAGCAAGTCGGGCAGGGTGTCGTTGCGGGGATTGACGGCCCACACGATTTCATCGAGGGATTTGACACCCACCTGCGCGATCCGACTGATCTGGCCAAGATAATCGTGCGCCTTGGCCGGTTCGGCGAGTGCGTTGCGGGACAATTCGCCGAGCAGGGAGATTTGCGTGAAGCGTGCGCCGAGTTCGTCATGCATGTCCTGGGCGATGCGGGTGCGTTCTTTTTGCAGCGAGGCTTCCTGTTCCACCCGTTTTATCATCTGCCGGACGCGGCGAAGCGACAGGTGGCGCACCACCGCAATCACTGCGGTCAGTAAAAACAGGGCGACGAGTAAACGGAATAACCAGCTCTGCCAGAAAAACGGGGTGACGGTGAAAGCGAAGACATCGATCTTCTCGCTCCACACGCCGTAATTATTGCAGGCGGTGACTTCAAAAGTGTAGTCGCCGGGCGGCAGCCGTGAAAAGATCGCCGGATGTCCCCGTTCCACCTCGCTCCAATCTTCGGTCCAGCCGGTCAAACGGTAGCGGAAACGGTCCTGCTCCGGCGCGATGAAGCTGGGGGCCGTGAAGCTAAATTCAAGCTTGCGGTGGTTGGGCGGGAAACGGACCACGTCGTTGGGCAACAGCGCCATTTTTTTGCCGTCCACCGCCACGCTTTGAATCAGGACATTTGGCGGCATGTTGTTGGCGCGGACATGATCAGGATGGATGACAACGATGCCCGAGTGCGTGGGGAAAAAAATTTCGCCCGCCTTGGTGGTCAAGGCGCCCGGCCAATAACCGTAGTAGGACTGCAAACTCGGCAGGCCAGCATCTCGGCCATAAAAAATACTTTGGATATGATTGTTCTGACCCTCCGCGCACTCATTCAACTGCTTGAGGCTGACATAAAAAATTCCCCGGTCCGAGGCGAACCACATCCGGCCGTCGGCATCGGGCATCAGCGCGCAGATATTCTCGTCGAATAATCCGTTCTCGCGGCCGAGGTGTGAAATTTTCCCCGCCTTCAACCGGCAGATGCCATTAACCGCATAGCCGATCCACAGGCTGCCATCCGGCGTCGTGCTTAAACAGCGGATAGGATAAGCCGAGTCATCGGTAGGCTGCGGGACTTCCACAATTTGGTCTCCGGCCACGCGCAGCAAATGGCCGTCTAAAGTTCCCAGCCAGATTTGTCCGGCGGCATCTTCGGCCATCGCGCGCACGGCCCGGCTGTTGGCCGGTTGCTTGAAGGATTGAAACTGGCCGTTGTGCAGGCGCTGCACCATGTGTTCCGTCTCCAGCCCGATCCACAAATCGTTCCGGCTGTCCACCAGCAGCGAGCGGATGGTCAAACCTTCGAGACCGTTTTGGAGGCCGAACCGCGTGAACTTGCCGTTCAGCCAGCGAAATAAACCGCGCTGATAAGTGCCAATCCACATGGCGCCTTGCTGATCCTTGACGACGCAATGCGCGATGCCGCCGGGCCAGTCTTCCACCTTCTGACCGCTGGCCCAATCATCGCCCGGCAACCGCGTCAAAGCACCATCCTGCGTGACCACCCAGAAATTCCCCGCCCGATCCTCGCTCATCGAACGCACGGTCTCAAATGGCAAGCCTTCGTCGCGTCCATGCAACTCGACTGCCTTGGGCAGAAACCGGTTCAGCCCGCCGCCATCCGTGCCTACCCAGATGCTGCCTTCACGGTCGCGGATAATCGTGCGGATTTTATTTTGCGAAGTTTCAATTTTGAAAAGGTTCATGTGGTCCATCAAAAACAGCCCGTCCGAGGCGGTGCCGATCCACAAACGTCCGGTGAAATCCTCGAACAAGACGGAAGGTTTCAGCCGGTTGGCTTCGCTGTCAAACTTCGCCACGACCACCGGCGGGGCGTTTGAGGTGATTTTGAGCAACTGCGAGGAAGTGGCCAGCCAGAGGTCGCCATTCCGCGCGCCGAGAATTTGCGGGTTGCGTTCCATCAAAGCGCCCATTTTTTTAAATTGGTTGCCATCCCAAAAACCGAAGAACAAACCTTTCGCAAACCACAGCACGCCGCGCGCATCCAGCGTCAGGGAACAGGTGCCGTCCTCGTTCAAACCAGCGGCGGCGGTGAGGCGTTTGACTTGATTGTCCGGCGAGATGCGGAAAACGGAACCGTCGGCGTAGGTAATCCAAACGGCATGATCCGGCGCCTCGAGCAATTGCAACGCCAGCGAGTCCGGCAAGCCGTTGGTTGCCGTGAACTGGTGTGGCGCGCCCGCCCCAAAACGCACCACCTGTCCGCCGTTTTCCGCCAGCCAGAAATTCTCGGCGTGATCGCACAACATCACCCGGATAATCGGCCGCGGCCGGCCCACCGGAATCGGCACCACATCAAACTGCGCCCCGTCAAAACGCGCTAGCCCGGATTGCGTCGCCAGCCACAAAAAACCGTCGTGCGTCTGCGCGATGCCTGTGACGTTAGCTGCCGGCAAACCATCGTCCACTTGCCACACGCGACTGGCCCAACTGGCGTCCAATTCAGTCGCCGCCGCGCACGCCAGCCAGCCGCTGACCAGAAAAACAAATGACGTGGCAAACTTCCAACCACGGTTTTTGGGCGCTGACATAATAAAATTCTAGTCCGTTGGGGCGGACACGCCAGCTTGAATAAACATTTATGGAAACAGGCCGCGGATGGCTTTGGCCTCGCGCACCCGCTGGATGCCGACGCACAACGCCGCCGTGCGCATGGAAATTTTTTGTGCGCGGCTGTTGCCCAGCACGCGGTCGTAAGCTTCGTCGAGGATGTGATGAAGCTTTTCCATGACCTCCTTCTCGCCCCAGAAAAAACTCTGTAAATCCTGCACCCACTCAAAATACGAAACCACCACGCCGCCGGCGTTGCACAAAATATCCGGCAGCACAAAAATGTCCTCGCGTTGCGACAAAATCGCATCCGCTTCCGGCGTGGTCGGGCCGTTTGCGCCCTCGGCCAGAATGCGACACCGGATGCGCCCGGCGTTTGCGCCGGTGATTTGGCGTTCCATCGCGGCCGGCACTAGCACGTCGCACGGCGTCAGCAAAACCTGCTCATTCGAAATTGGCTCGCCTTCGCTGAACCCTTTCACCATCCGATGTTTTTCAAGGTGCTCCGCAAGTTTCCCCAGATTCAAACCCCGCGCATTGTAAACTCCGCCGGACACATCGCTGACGGCGATAATTTTCGCGCCAAAACCGGCCAGCGTTTGCGCCGAAACTGCGCCGACGTTGCCGTATCCTTGCACGGCGACGGTGGCATTTTTCAATTTGAGACCAATCGTGTCGGCGGCCCGCGCCACCAGATGCGCGACGCCGCGCCCGGTGGCTTCGCGCCGACCCAGCGAACCGCCGAGCGACAGCGGTTTGCCTGTCACGATGCTCGGCACGGAATAGCCCATGTGCATTGAATACGAATCCATGATCCACGCCATGACTTGTTCGTTCGTGCCCATGTCCGGAGCCATCACGTCAATCTGTGGCCCAATGAAGGGAATCATCTCCTGGGTGTAACGCCGTGTGAGGCGCTCGACTTCGCGCGGTGACATCCGGTGCGGGTCGCATGCGATGCCGCCTTTCGCGCCGCCGTAAGGCAGGCCGGTCAGCGCGCATTTCCAGCTCATCCACATCGCCAGTGCGGCAACTTCGCCGAGCGTCACTTCAGGATGAAAACGCAATCCACCTTTCGTCGGGCCAAGCGTGAGATGATGCTGCACGCGAAAACCGGTGTAAACTTTCGTGCTACCGTCCTCGCAGTTGATCGGCAGGGAAACGATCATCGCGCGCTTGGGGTATTTCAGGCGCGGACGTTCGGATTCGGGCATCTGCAAATGATCGGCCACAAAGTCAAACTGCTGGCAGGCCATCTGGAATGTGGGGTGATCGTAAGCATCCATAAATTTAGCGGGTTGTTTTTTCAGACTATCTGGGAATGGAATAAAAAAAGTTACCACCCCGCCGCCGTGCCGCCGGCACGCGGATCGGCTGCGCCCGTGAAACTTTTTCCGTCCGGACTCCGCGCAACGATTTGCGAAACGGCCACCGCCGGCAGCACTTCAATTTTATGGCCACGATCCGCGAGCGATTTTTTCAAGTCCGCCGGCAATTTGGATTCGACATATAATTCGTTCGGCGACCATTGCTGGTGGATGCGCGGCGCGGCCACGGCCTGTGCGGGCGTCATGCCCAGATCAATCATGTCCACGGTTTCCTGCAACACGGCGCTGATGATTTTTGGCCCGCCCGCCGCGCCGAGCGAAATCATTGGCCGGCCATCCTTGAGCACGATCGCCGGGCTCATGCTCGACAACGGACGCTTGCCCGGAGCAACGGAATTGGCCTCCGCGCCAATCAAGCCAAAATGATTTGCCACACCCGCTTGAATGGAAAAGTCATCCATTTGATTGTTCATCGTCACGCCGGTGTCGGGAATCACGACTTTCGAGCCGAAACTCGTGTTGATGGTTGCGGTGCAGGCGACCCAGTTGCCTTCGGCGTCAGCCGTGGAAAAATGCGTCGTGTGTTTTTTGAACAAGTCCGTTTGCCAGTCCGGCGGCAATCCGTGCGACGAAACTTCTGTCGCGTGCTCGGGATTTATTTTTCGCGCCAGTTCGTCGCCGTATTTTTTGGAAATCAACCCACGCGGCACATTGACAAAATCGGGATCGCCGAGCCAATAGGCGCGGTCGGCGAACGCGAGTTTCATCGCCTCGGCGATGACGTTCAGCCGCGTGGCGGCGTCCATGTGTTTAAGGTCAAAATGTTCGAGGATGTTGAGCATTTCCAAAACGTGAACCCCGCCGGAACTCGGCGGCGGAAATGAAACCACCTCGTAGCCACGATAACTGGTGGCAATCGGCTCGCGCAACTCAATGTGGTAATTGGCAAAATCATTGGAGGTCAAAATGCCGCCGTTGGCTTTCATCCAATTGCCCAGCGCGGCCGCGAAGGGGCCGCGATAAAACCAGTCCGAGCCGTGCAGGGCAATGCTCCGGTAGGTTTTGGCCAGGTCCGGCTGCTTCAAAATGTCTCCGGTTTTGACCGGGGCTCCGTTCCGGAAAAAAACGGCCGTGGCGGCGGGGAAATTCGTCATGTCTCCGGCAACGGACGCCAGCAGTTTTGCGTAATTGGCAGGAACAGCGAAGCCGTTTTCGGCAATGTCGGCGGCGGGCAAGATCAAATCGCGCAAAGTTTTTTTGCCGAAATTTTTGACGGCGAACTCAAACGTCGCGACTTCGCCGGGCACACCGCTGGCGAGCGGACCGGTCTGGCTCAAGTGCGTGTCGCCTTTGCCGTCGCGGATGAACATGTCACGTGTGGCGGCAGCGCCGGCCATTTCACGGCCGTCAATGCAGACATTCGTGCCGTTGGCAAGATGGATGAGCATGAAGCAGCCGCCGCCGATGCCGGAGTTGTGCGTGTCCACGACGCCGAGCGTGAGACCGACGGCGACGGCGGCATCAATCGCATTGCCGCCAGACTTGAGTGCGTTCACGCCGGCCTGCGTGGCGAGCGGATTCACCGAGGCAACCATGCCATGGGTCGGCGCGGCGGCTAAAAGATTTGAGCCGGCACAGATCGCGGCGATGACAAATGTGAGCAAAGTTTTATTCATGGGGAAACGGAATCATTTGGCGCCGGCATCGCTTGCGCCGGTGGGAATTTTCAGTTCGCCTTCCCAGCGCGCCATGGCGGCGGACGCGAGACAGTTGCCGATAAGATTCACGGTCGTGCGGGCCATGTCCATCAGCGTGTCCACGCCGAGAATGAGCGCGACGCCTTCCAGTGGCAGGCCAAACGTGACGAGCGTGCCGGACAAAATAACCAGCGTGGCGCGCGGCACGGCGGCGACACCTTTGCTCGTGAGCATCAAGGTCAGCATCATCACGAGTTGCTGGCTGAGCGGCATGTGAACGCCCGCAGCCTGTGCGACATAAACCGAAGCCACGGCGAGATACAGCGTGCTGCCGTCGAGATTAAACGAATATCCGGCGGGCAACACAAACGAGGCGATGCGTTTCGGCACGCCGAATTTCACCATGTTTTCCAATGCCAGCGGCAGCGCGGCGGCGGACGAAGTCGTGGAAAAGGCAATCAGCGCGGGGTCTTTGACGTGACTAAAAAACCGGCGGATGGGAATCCGAGCGATGAGCGCGACGGGCAGCAGCACCGCGAGAATGAAAATCAGCAGCGCGCCGTAAAGCGTCAACACCAGCTTGCCGAGATTCACCAGCACGTTAATGCCAGAATGGCCGACGGTGACCGCCATTGCCGCGCCGACCCCAAATGGAGCCAGACTCATCACGATGTGCGTGAATTTAAACATGACCTCGGAAAGTCCTTCAAAAAAACTCAGCATGGTTTCCTTCGGCCGGCCTTTGACCTGCATGAGCGCCACGGCGAACAGCATGGCGAACACGACGACCTGCAACACGTCATTGTTGGCCGCGCTTTCAAAAAAACTGGTGGGAAAAATGTGCTCGAGAATGTCCTTCGCCTTGGGCGCCGCGGCGGCCACCGCATCGGTTTTGGTGGTCGGCAGCGAAACCCCGATGCCGGGCTGAAATACGTTGACCATGACCAGTCCGACGAACAGCGCTACCGTCGTTACCACTTCAAAATATAAAAGCGACTTGAGTGCGAGTCGGCCAACGGATTTTAAATCGTCGCCATGCGCCGCAATGCCAATGACGAGCGTGCTGAACAGCAGCGGCACGATGATGCACTTGATCAGCCGCAGAAAAATGTCCGAAACGACCTGAAGCGACTGCGATTGTTCGGGGAACTGCCAGCCGATGATCACGCCGGCGGCGATGGCGAGCATAATCCAGCGGGTGAGCGAAATGCGTTTCAGGGCGGCGAACATATTTTTGATGAGGCTGGCTTTGAAACCGTTTTGGTTTCCCTTCGGCTTTTCATGCGCGTCGGTTTAGCACCAGAGCTAACAGGCTTTCCGAGAAATGAACATAATGAGTTTATGCTATGGCAACTGGCTGGGGAAAGGTCTCGTTACGCCGGGATTGCTTGGTTGGTTGGGGCAAACATTGGTAACTGGTATATTTTCCATCAAAAAACTCTTCCGCAGTTGCTCATTGGTTCACAAGCCGTTTTTTATCCGCCATGCGCGGGCGAGGTTGGTCTGCGCCAGCGCATAGTCCGGGCTCAGGTGGATGGCCTCCTGAAAATGACTGATCGCCTCGTCGGTTTTTCCCTTTATGAGGAGGGCAATGCCGAGGTTGTTGTGAGTTTTGGCGTCACGCGGCCGCAACTGGAGCGCTTTTTTAAATTGTTGAATGGCCTCATCCGTTTGGCCGTTTTTATTGAGGGCGGTGCCGAGGTTAAGATGAACCTCAGCGTCTTTTGGCTTCAGGCGGACAGCTTCCCGGTATTGACCGATCGCCTCATCGGTCTGGCCTTGCATCAGGAGAATATTGCCGAGGCTGTTGTGGGCATCGGCATCATCCGCTTTCAATCGAATTCCATCACGATATTCGCTGACCGCCTCGGCAAGTTGGCCTTGCCTACCAAGGGCGTCGCCAAGGTTGTAGTGGGCCTTGGCGTCATCTGGTCTCAATCGAAGCCCTTCGCGATATTCGCTGACCGCCTCGGCAAGTTGGCCTTGCTTGCCCAAGGCGTCGCCGAGGTTGAAGTGAGCCTCGGCAAAATCCGGATTCAAACGGATGGCCTCACGGTATTGAACAATCGCCTCGGTAATTAGGTGATTTTTGAAAAGAATACAACCCAGATTGTTGTGGGCCAAGTCATAATCTGGATTGAGTCGGAGGGCTTCCTGGAAATGGCGAAACGCTTCATTCACCTCTCCCGTCTGAAGCAACGCGTCCCCAAGGTGGTTCTGCGCGACGTAATTGTTCTTCGTGACTTCCAAGGTGTGTCGGAAAAGAGTTTTGCTGTCCTGCCAATATCCGAGTTGGTGTCGTGTAGCTCCGAAGCAGAGTATGGTTGCCGTGAAACTCGTCAAAGCGAGCAGAATTAAAAGATTCCTTCGCCCTCTGGCAAGACTATACGCGCCCCAAACGACAAGTATCAGCACCCCCAAAGATGGAATGTAGGCGTAACGATCCGCTTTGGATTGGGAACCCACTTGCACCAACCCAATGACCGGCACCAGCGTCCCGAGAAACCACAACCAACCCACCAGCAAATACGGATATGGCCGGCGCTTCCAAAATAACAGAAGTGAAACACCAACCAGACAAGCCCCGGCAGCAATCACTTTCGCCAACGGCCAATACCCCGGATGCGGATAGAATACGGCCAGATCGGTTGGCCAGATGATGTTCCCAAGATAGCGCCAGTAAGATATGAGGGCATTGCCGAAACGCGCGGTGAGCGGCACGCTTTCCAACATCTGCACGGCTCCTGCCTGCTGCTGAACCACAAAGGTGGTGATGCTGGCTGCCGCCGCCAAGGTAAAGAATGGAACCTTTTCCAGCAGCAAAAGTTTCAAATCGGAAACCGAATGTTGGCGATTGGGAATTCGGTTGAGCGGCCAGTAATCCAGCAACAGCATCACAAACGGCCAGGTCACCAGCATGGGCTTGCTCATTAAACCGAGAGAAAAGAAAAATAGTGAAAGCAAATAATTTTGAATCCAAAATTTTGTGTTTTGAATTTTGAGCTGTGCATAACGGGCGTAAAAAATCAGCGCGAGCAGCCCAAAAAAGGTGCTCAACACGTCCTTGCGCTCCGCCACCCAAGCCACTGATTCCACATGCAACGGGTGCCACCCAAACAGTGCGGCCACAAGCAAACTCCGCCAGCGCGCACCGGTCAACAGTTGCAACAATGCGAAGACCAGCACCACGTTGAGGCAATGCAACAGCACGTTGGTCAGATGGTGTCCCCACGGTTTCAGCGCAAACAACTGGCAATCCAGCATGTGGGACAGCATGGTAACCGGGTGCCAATTGGCCGAGACCGGATGCAAGCAAGACCATTTGATGTTTTCCAGGTTTAACCCGTTTTGGACATGAACATTCTCTGTGACATAGTCTTGATCGTCGTAGTTGAGGAAATCACAGCGCAGCGCCGGCCAGTAAAGGGCCAGCGTCACCAGCGCGAGCATTGCCGCCATAAGCCACACCGGTAAGCGCGAACCAGCCGTGTGCGAGGTGGATACTATGATGGGAGCGGCGTTGGATTTCATCTGGGTTCGACCCATGTAAAAAACCTTTCAGCCGCAAGCAGTTTGGAGTTTATGCACGACTCATTTGTAGCGGGAACTTCCGGCAGTTGGCAAGCCCAGTCACTGGGCGCCGGTGTTCCAGTAACCCGATTGTTGGGTCAGATGAGGCGGAAATTCTGCCGCTCCTTCCTCCAGTCGTTAGGGAATAATCACCCGGTAATATCGTTGCGTTTGCGGCGGCGCGGTATCGGTGATCACGGCATTGGTTCCCGACGCAAGCACATTGCCCAACGGTAGCCATAGCGGCGCAACCAGATTGGTGGCGTATTCCACCAGATAGGTCACACCGGATACGGCGCTCCAACTGATGTTCAAATTTGTTGTGCCAGCACCGGGTAGAGTCGGTGACACCAGCGGCGGCGGCGTGGGAAGAAAAGTCAGGATCAGGTTACCTTGCGCATCCGCCGAACCCACAAATTTCCCGGCGGTGAAATTGTTGTTAGCAATCACGCCGAAACCGTCGCCTCCGGGATTGGTTACCGTCCCGCCGAGCGAGAGGATTTTCCAGGAACGCGGCGACTGCCAGAACACGTTGTTCGTTGCGGGCGGGGTGGCGGCGTTGGTGAACGCGATGACGAGCGGCGTATTGGAATTCAAAATCAAACTGCCGCCGGATAGTATTATCTGGCTGAAATTTGCACCGGGCGAATCGGTGCTGTTGGCGGCGAGGGTCCAGTTGTAGCTGCCGCCATTGGCGAAAATCAGTCCGTTGGTGACGGTCAGGATGCCGACCGGGTTTCCCGGCGCAATGAGGCCCGAAACAAAAACCGGGCCGCTGACGGCGCCACTGCCGCCAAGCGTGGCGCCGGAATTGACCACGAGCGCGCCATTGCCGTTGGCGCAGCCGGAAGCATTGTTGACCAGCAGCGTGCCGGAAAAATTGGTCGTGGCCCCGGAATAAGCATTGGCCGTGTTGACCGTCAAGGTGCCACCACCGGTTTTGGCCAGGCCGCCAGCCCCGCCGATGACGCCGTTTACCACCAGACTGGTCGCGGCGTTCAATTGAAGGAAATAACCGCCGTTGGTGATGTTGCCGGAAAAAATTAGCGGGCCGTTGGTGGCGGAAAAAGTCTGTGCCGCCAGCAGCGTGACGGCATTGCTGACGGTTTGGGCAAACGGGGAGAAATTTGTGACGCCGGCGACGAGGCTGAGGGGA
>CAISEZ010000164.1 GCA_903884535.1 uncultured Verrucomicrobia subdivision 3 bacterium | reverse complement strand
TTCGGCGCGGCTGGCGTCGCGCAACCACGCGTGTTCCGGCCCGACGGCGGCGTAATCGAGTCCGGCGCTGACGCTGTGCGTGGATTGGATCTGGCCGAATTCGTCCTGCAAAATGTAGCTGCGCGTGCCCTGCAACACGCCGAGCGAGCCGCCTTGAAACCGCGCCGCGTGCTGCTCGGGCTGGATGCCGAGTCCGCCGGCTTCCACGCCGACGAGCTTCACGGATTTGTCGTCGAGGAACGGATAAAAAAGTCCGATGGCGTTCGAGCCGCCGCCGACACAGGCGATGAGCATGTCCGGCAAACGGTTTTCTTTTTCCAAAATCTGCGCGCGCGCCTCGTCGCCGATGATGCGCTGAAAATTCCGCACCATTACCGGATACGGATGGGCGCCGTAAGCCGTGCCGAGAATGTAATGCGTGTTGCGCAGGTTCGTCACCCAGTCGCGCATGGCTTCGTTGACCGCTTCCTTCAAGGTTTTTTGGCCCGCATGAACCGACACGACGTCCGCGCCGAGCATTTTCATGCGATACACGTTGAGCTCCTGCCGCTGGCAATCCACCGCGCCCATGTAGATGACGCATTTCATCCCGAACATCGCGGCCACGGTGGCGGAGGCGACGCCGTGCTGGCCGGCGCCGGTCTCGGCGATGATGCGGGTCTTGCCCATGCGCTTGGCGAGCAGGATTTGGCCGATGGCGTTGTTGATCTTGTGCGCGCCGGTGTGATTGAGGTCTTCGCGCTTGAGATAAATTTTCGCGCCGCCGAGTTCCTTGGTCAGGCGTTCGGCAAAATAAAGCGGCGACGGGCGACCGACAAATTCCGTGAGGTAATACGAAAGCTCTTTCTGAAATTCCGGGTCGTGCTGCGCGCGGAAATATTCCGCTTCCAATTCCTGAAGCGGGTGCATCAAGGTTTCCGGCACGTAACGTCCACCGAACGGACCAAAATGGCCGGTGGCGTCGGGCAAATTTTCTGCGGCAACTGAACTCATGCGGCAATTCTCGTGCAAAGGCGCAAGGCGCGCAAAGAATTTTATTCTGCCTGCGTCGCGAAGGTTCAAAGATCTGAGACCTTGAGTTTATCGGCGCAGTTGCCGCGACCGGTCGCGGCGTTGCCATAACGGGAGGGGTGGCCGGGCTTGGATTCATTGATGCCCGTGCCTTTGCTGCTGGTGCAAATGCGGTATCCCACGGGCTCTTCGTTTACCCCGAGTTGGATGGAGACCCGCGCGTTCGGCTGGCCGGGCTTGAGGTGAACGCTGTTGCGGTCGTAGCGCATCATGCAGGTATCGTCGCCGGAGCTTTCTCCTTGCTCCACGCCAACTAACTGGCTTTGGCCTTGAGCCGCTTCTCCACCCATGCTTTGGCGGTGCGCGATGAAAGCGGCCGTGGCCACGTCGCCATTTTCCCGCAAAATTTCAATGGGCACGCCCCGCCCTGAAAGTGATCCATCCTGCTCCAGACGGTATTCCTTGACGGTGTTACCTTCGATTTTCCAATAGGCATCATAATCCCCGTCGCCATGATGCCGAACCCCCAGGGCATGCATGAGTTCGTGCGCGAAACTGACGTCTGCGTAAGGCGTCCCATCAGGCGCAGCCGGACCCGTCACTGGCGCGTGGGGAACCAGAATCGCTTTCACGCTGCCGGGTGAAGCGGCACCTTGCGGATCGCAAGCCATGTAGTTGTTCGTATCGTTGTTGAACTTAATCAGGATCCCGTGCTGCGCAACCAGGTGCGGACCTTTGGTCCGGTTCTGGTTGATCAAATGAGTCTGCTCATCCATCTCACCCTGGTCCAAGCGGTGGATGATTATTTTGGATTCCTTCTCAAATTTCTTTAGCCCGCCATCCACGATGCCGGTGGTGTCGAGCACGAAGAGATCCTTCTTCATGGGGTCGCCTTCCACGTGCTGACCCTTCGCGTAAAATCCGCGATATTCCTCGTAGAGCGTCAACCCATCGCCCGTATGAGCGGGGACGGCCGGTATGTTGTCGAAATCCGAATCATCAGGCCCGGGGACCGCCTGTTGCTTTTTCCAAACGTCGGCGATCTTTGAATCTGCGGCGCGTTTGGGCAGACGCAGACCTTCCTCCGACGCGCCCTTGAGTTTGGCGACGAGCGGTGGACCGACTTCCATTATGGCCGTGACCTTCAAATCCGCCCAGCCGCCCCAATCAAACGGCACCACCGACACCGTGTCGGAGAAACCTTCCGACATCGCGCGCTCAACGCGCTGGGCGTCGGGGCTGAGGACGAACATGCCGCCTTGCGTGGTCAATTCCATATCCAGCCGGTTATCCTTTGCGTTGAGCGGATAATTCATGGTCACGCCCGGCTCGCGCGAGGTTTTTTCCAGTTCCCAAACAAAACCCTTCACTCTGGTGTTGGGTATTTTGCCGTCGGAACCAACCACGGTGGCTTTCAACTCCAGCGGCGCACCTGCTCCGCCTTCGCGCGTCGCCGAAGGCCGCCAATTCTGATACGCCGACGAGTCCTCAATTTCCAGCGCGAGCACCTGGCGATCCACCGGGAAGAGATGCACGGTGTATTGCCAGATGACCGGGAAATCGCCGGCACTGTCGCTGGCCGTCAATTCTGCGGTCCCCTCCAGATCGAACCCCTTGTCCGGATAAGGAAAATTCTGAATATTTTTGAGCACGTGCACCGTTTTCCCTTGCCGCGCGGGGTAGTCCTTCCCATCCACCGTGGTCACTGTGGTTTCTTCTGTTCTGCGACTATTTCGCAAGATGTATAGCGACCAGCCCTGCTCACCGTGAAATTCCAGTTTTGCCTCCACAGAGCCGTCCTGCGCGTCCACCGGCCCGCTCGTGGCATAACTGGTTTCCACCTTGGAGTGGGGGCTGGTTGCTTTCATGGTGGAACTCACGCCCAAGTTTGACGTCAACACTCTGCCGCTCCAGACCGCCGGCTCATTTTCAAATTGGTCGAGCAGAACCTCGGCCGAAAAACTCCCCGAGTAGCTCAACTCCACCGGCGTCGCGCCCACACTGACTTTATCATCCACGAGCTTTCCGGTCGCGGTGATCGTGCCGCGCCACGCTTTCACTTCCAGGAGGTCCGGCCGGGTGCCCTGCGCCAGTGACAAAAAAGGTAAACCGAGCAGGCACAGCAAACTCGCCAGTAGGTGCATTGAAGCCGCGTTGCGTTTCAGGAAAGCTGGCCGGCGGCTTGGTTTCATAGGCGGAGAGTCTATAGCTTCCGGAGGCAGGGCAAGCACGTTGTGCGCGACATCCGCAACTTTTAAAACCCGCGCTTTGGTTACACGGAGAACTATTCTGCTTCCGGGGAAGTGGTGGCGGCAGCGGGAAGATCCCAATCGGCAACCGCGCTCATGGTGGGATTTTCCAGCAAAGACGAACAAGGCGCAAAGGAATCGTTTTCCTTTGCGCCCGGATAAAAGAGCGAGCGATCAAAACCGCTTTGTCAGCGTGAGCGCGACGGTGTGGCCTTCCGCGCGATTCTCCACCATGAATTCGTAGAGGTAGCGGCACGAGACAAAGAGCATCGGCTTCGGAAACGCCACGTTGATTTCCGGGCCGACGGCGGCAACGCGGTCTTGCGGCATGACAAACGCGATCGGGCCGCTGTCGTCGGTGACCTTTTGCTGATAGTAACCCACCACGCCGACATCAATGACTTTTTGCAACGTCTTGCTCACGCCCCATTCCAGCGTAAAGGCCTGGCCGCGCGTGACGCGGGTGTCGCTTTGCCGAGTGTTGAATTCGTAGCGGGTCAGCGCGGATACGGCCCACGTCTTGGCCTCATCCACATACCAGGTCGCGCCGGCGGTCAGCATCGGCGTCCAAAAACCGAGGCCCGCGCGCGTGGTGGGCGGTGCGCTCGATTCGCCGGTGGGCATCCAGAGGCCGGCACCGACGGCGAAATCAAATTGTTTCACATGCCAGGACAGCGTGGATTCGGCAAATAAATCACCGATGCCAAACGTGCCGCTGTCGTAACCGCCGGCGCGGACGTTTTGATAAACCAGCGGGATCAACGCATCCACGCCGACATTGCCGCCCAGAAATTTCGATCCAGTGATGCAGATCACGCGCGGCACGTTGGCGTAGGTGAAGGCGTCGAAATTCGGCGGACCCGAACTGTCACCGCGACCGTTGTTCACGGAGGAAGCGGTGTAGGCCACGTTGTAGTCGCGAATATACCAACCGGGCGGCGGCAGCGACGCGGCTTTGATGCCTTCGACGCCGGGAACATAATGCGCCGTGGGTTGAGCCTCAAGCGAGGTCGCGCTGCCGGCCAGACCGACGACTAGAACGAAACGAGCGAAAGATAATTTCATTTTTTTAAGAGTTGTTTGGTTTCAGACATCCTGAATTTTTCCGTGCAGAAAACTTTCGAACGAGCTCAAGTCGAGCAGGCCGTGGCCGGAGAGATTGAAGAGCAGAACTTTTTTCTGTCCGGACTCGCGGCACTTCACGGCTTCATCCACCACGGCGGCGATGGCGTGGGACGATTCCGGCGCGGGCACAATGCCTTCTCTGCGGGCAAACAGGATCGCAGCCTCAAACACCTTCGTCTGGTGATACGCCTGGGCTTCGATGAGTCCGAGTTTGAGGGCGTGGCTGACCATTGGCGACATGCCGTGGTAACGCAGTCCGCCCGCATGGATGCTTGGCGGCATGAACTTGTGGCCAAGCGTATACATCTTCATCAGCGGCGTGGTTTCCGCCGTGTCACCAAAATCGTAGCGCAACTCGCCCTCGGTCAGCGATGGACAGGCCGACGGCTCGACGCCGACGATGCGGTATTTTTTCCCGTTCTTAATTTTTCCCCGGATGAAAGGGAACGCGAGCCCGGCGAAATTGCTCCCGCCGCCGCAGCAGCCGAAAATCATGTCCGGCTCCTCCCCGGCGATTTCCATCTGCTTGAGGCTTTCTTCGCCAATGACCGTTTGATGGTGGCAGACATGATTCAGCACGCTACCAAGGGAATATTTTGTGCCCGGTGTTTTGACCGTGTCCTCGATGGCTTCGCTGATGGCGATGCCGAGGCTGCCGGCGCAATGTGGATCTTCCGCGAGCAACTTGCGGCCATACTCGGTCAGGTTGCTCGGACTCGCATGAACGGTCGCGCCCCAGGTGTGCATGAGCATCCGGCGATACGGCTTCTGGTCGTAGCTCACTTTAACCATGTAAACATTGCACTCCAGCCCAATCAGGCTGCACGCGAACGCCAGCGACGCGCCCCACTGGCCCGCGCCGGTTTCGGTGGCGAGCCGTTTCGTGCCGGCGATTTTATTGTAATACGCCTGCGGCACCGACGTGTTGACCTTGTGGCTGCCGGCGGGGCTGGCACCCTCATATTTGTAATAAATGTGCGCCGGCGTGTTTAGCGCTTTTTCCAATCGCACGGCGCGCAGCAGCGGCGTGGGCCGCCACAGCGCGTAGATGTCTCGCACCGATTCCGGTATCTCGATGTATTTCTCCGCACTGATTTCCTGCGCGATGAGATTCTTGGGGAAGATGGCTTCCAACGCTTCCGGCGGCAGCGGCTCTTTGGTGCCGGGATGCAGCGGCGGCGGGAGCGGCTCGGGGAAATCGGCGTTGAGGTTATACCAAGCCGACGGAATATCCGCCTGCGTCAGATCGAAGCGCGTTTTCTGGCTCATGTGAAATGTGGGTTACCGCAACATCATCCCCGCAGTCACAATTCAAAACCAGCCCTGTTCTGCCAAACAATAGACAATTTTTGCTTAGTAAACTTCTACCCGCCTGGCTTGGATTATGCAAAATGCCAGGCGCGCAAAGAAAAATGGCCGACTGCAAAGCAGCCGGCCTTGGGGTGAAGCTCCGGAGGAGCAAACTAGATTTACGCGGGCGCAGTGCCGGGTTCAGCCGACGGAGCCGGAGCCGGTTCAGCGGCCGCGGCGACTTCCGCCGCAGGCGTTTCAACCGCGGCAACGGGTGTCTCAGCGGCGGCCGTGGCCACCGGCGCGGGCGCTTCCGCCGTGACTTCGGCCAAAGTGTTTTCCGTTTCCGCCGTCGGCGTTTTTTCCACGACCGGCTTCGGTTGCTTCACCGGTTTCGGCGCGGGTTTCTTCGCCGTTTCCATCCGGCCGTCGGCGAATTCCAAAACGTGGCCCTGATGAATCAGCCAGTGCAAATCCACGATGATCGCCGTCTGTTCCGGCGTGGTGGTCTCGGCCGGCTTGGCTTCGGCCACGACTGGCGCCGCAGCGGCGTCCGTTGCCGCGGTCGGTTCCGCGGTCGGCTGCTTGATGGCGATGACGGTCGGCGAGGGCGCGAGCGCCTCCACGAGTTTGCGGCGCGTGCATTTCGCGTTGCCGTTGATGAATTCGACGATGCGCTTGATGTTGCTCGACACCGGCGTGCTTTCGAGATCCAGAAACTGCGGCCGCGCAACGGCGACGTGCGTGATGGTCTTGTTGACCTTGAAAAACTGCAGGCCGTGACCGACGAACTGCTGGCTCAATTTCGTCGCCAGCACAAGCGGAAAATATTTCTGGCCTTCCCATTCGCTGCGGACCAGCCGCTGCAAATCGCCGCACTTCAACGCGCGACTCGGCACGCCGGCGACCGTGTGCGTGTCCACGGCCTTGATGATGGAATCCTTGTGCGTCGCGCGAAAATGTTTTTCCACTTCTTCGAGGCTCGGCAGTTTGAGCGGCTCGGCCACGTTGAGGCAGACGTATTCCGTTTTGAAGCTCTGGTCTTCCACCCATTTTTTGACGACAGCTTCGTCCTTCACGATTTTGACGCGTTCCTTGAACAGGTCGAACGGCATCCGCGAAAAACGTTCCGCGTGCAGCTTGCGCAATTGGTTCTGGTAATCGTGATGGTTCGGCGGACCAAGAATGACGCCGCTGACGCCACATTGCGCGACGAACGTGTAAACGCCCTTCGGCGGTTCAGTCTGGGTGCGTTCCGCCGTGTAAAACGTGGCGAAATGATTTTTGAGCACGTGCGCGACCGCATCGTCCTCGGCCAGCCACGGCGAATCGTCCAGCGCGCAAACGAACAATTGTTGCGCAACCGTGCCGTCGGATTTTTTCTTCACGCCAAGCGTAACGGAATAGCGCTCCGGTTTCTGCAAAATCAATTGCGCGATCTGGAACAGCGGATAGGCACGACCGGTGACCTTGATCTGGCGCGCGAGTTGTTCGACGCCTTTTTCATCGGGAATAAAGCTGACCGCGATTTCCGGCAACGGGGCCGGTGCGGGCGGACGCTGGTCGCGCCGGTCATCGCGCCGGTCGCCACCGCGTGAAAAGCCCTGGGCCGGTTTGCGGTCGCCGCCGCCGCCGAATTTGGAACCGCCCGCACGCGGCGGACCGCCGCGCCGTTCGCCACCGCCGAAGCCACCGCCGGCATCGCGGCGCGGGGCGCGGCGTTCGCCGGGCTTGCCGCTAAAACTGCGTTCAGGTTTGACGCCTTCGTTGCCGGTGAATTTCTCGAAGCGGTTGGCTTCGGATTTTCCCTGCGCCCAGGCGGGTTGAAACAAATTCTCGAGATCGAGATCGGAAACAGTGCTCATGTATAAAAATGCCCCGTCACGCGGGGTTGAAACGAAATCATAGCTTGGATTAGTGCGGTCAGGAAAGCAAGCGCGACGTCAGCGAGACGTGCCGGCAAGAATTTGGCGCAGCCCGAACCCCGGGCTGCGCCTTGAAAATTGTCGTCCGGATTTTTCCGCAGCCGGCGCCAGCGCGCGGCCGGTCGGGCGGCGTTCCGCAATTTATTTCTTCTCTACGGCCGGAGCGGCCGCGCGTTTTTCCATAATCGCGGCGATAATTTTCTGCGCCAGCTCCGGTTTTTCAATCAGCGCTTTCTTCGCCGCGTCCTTGCCCTGGCCGATGAGCGCGCCTTCGAATTGCAGCCACGCGCCTTTTTTGTCCACCGCGCCGCAGGTGATGCCCACGTCGAGAATGCTGCCTTCCTTGTCCACACCCTGATTGTAGATGATGTCGAACTCAGCCTCGGCAAACGGCGGCGCGACTTTGTTTTTAACGACTTTCACGCGCGTGTGGTTGCCATAGACATTGCCGGCGGCATCCTTGAGCTGGTCTTTGCGGCGGATGTCCAGCCGAACGCTGGCGTAAAATTTCAGCGCCTTGCCGCCGGGCGTGGTTTCGGGGCTGCCGAACATGACGCCGACTTTTTCGCGCAACTGGTTCGTGAAAATGCACGTCGTCTTGGACTTGGCCAGAATCGCGGTGAGCTTGCGCAACGCCTGCGACATCAACCGCGCCTGCATGCCCATCGTGGCCATACCCATGTCGCCTTCCAACTCGGCTTTCGGCACGAGCGCGGCGACGGAATCCACCACGATCACATCAAGCGCATTCGACCGCGCGAGCGTTTCGCAAATGGTCAGCGCCTCTTCGCCGGACGATGGCTGCGAAACGAGCAAGTCGTCTAGGTTCACGCCGAGTTTTTTGGCGTAGCCGGGATCCAGCGCGTGCTCCGCGTCAATGAACGCCGCGAGGCCGCCGGCCTTTTGCGCGTTGGCGATGATGTGAAGCATCAACGTGGTTTTGCCGGAAGATTCCGGCCCGTAAATTTCCACCACGCGGCCGCGCGGCACGCCGCCGACGCCAAGCGCGAGGTCCAGCGCCAGCGCGCTCGTGGGAATCACGTCAATTTTCACCAGCGCCCGCGCGTCGCCGAGGCGCATGATCGCGCCGTCGCCGTAGGCTTTGGTGATGGAGGAGATCGCGGATTCCAGTTCGCGTTCGCGCGCGGCGGCGGCTTTGTTTTCGACGACGGCGACAGTTTTTTCAGCAGGTTTAGCGGCCATAATTAAAAGAAATTTATTTTGAGTTAACGAACCTCGACGGTAGTGAATCGGCTGCGATTAGTCAAACGCGGATGGCCGCAGATTTGGACTTGTTGGCCGGGCGCGGTCGCCTATACGCTTTTGAAAATTTTCATCTATGACCACCGCTGCCATCGCCGAACTGGACCCCTTGCTGACCGCGCTGATTCAAAGTGTCGAAGGCATTTCCGATTTGCTCTTTGTGACCGGCAAGCCGCCGCTGGCGGAAATCCATGGCCGGCTCCAGCCGCCGCCGAATTCCGCCGAACCGGTGCTGACCAGCGCGCGGATCGAAGGTCTGGCACGCGCCATCATGAACGGCAACGAACGACTGGCCGGCGATCTGGCCAAAACCGGCTCGTGCGATTGCAGCTATTCGTTGACCGGCGTCTGCCGGTTCCGCGTGTACATTTACCGGCAGAACGGCAACTACGCAATGGTCCTGCGCCGGTTGTCGTCGCAGATTCCGACGATGGAACAATTGCACCTGGCGCCGGTGTTTCATGAAATCATCAAGGAAAAAACCGGACTGGTGTTCATCACCGGCGGCACCGGCAGCGGCAAGACAACCACGCTCGCGGCGTTGCTGAATGAAATCAATTTGACCAGCGAAGTCCATGTCGTGACGCTGGAAGACCCGATTGAATTTTTGCATCCGCAGCTCAAGGCCACGTTCAGCCAGCGCGAACTAGGCCGCGATTTCTATAATTTCCCCGACGGCCTGCGCGCCGCGCTCCGGCAGGCGCCGAAAGTGATTTTGGTCGGTGAAATCCGCGACCGCGAGACGATGGAAATCGCGCTGACCGCCGGTGAAACCGGCCACGTCGTTTTCAGCACACTGCACACGATCAGCGCGGGCCAGACCATCAACCGCATTCTTGGCATGTTCGGCCGCGAGGAGGAACAGCAGGTGCGCGAGCGGCTCGCGGGCAGTTTGCGCTACATCGTCAGCCAGCGGCTCGTGCCCAAAACCTCCGGCGGCCGGATGCTGGTGACCGAACTTATGGGCAGCAACCTGCGCAGCCGCGAGGCCATGCAGCTCGGCGAAAATGAAAACCGGCGGTTCACGGACATCATCGAGGCCGGCAGCACGCTGGGCTGGCACAGCTTTGAACAATCCCTCACCAAGGCCTACGATGAAGATTTGATCACCGAGGAAACGGCGCTGCTTTACAGCATCAACAAATCCCTGATGCGCCAGCGCGTGGACGCCATCAACAAGCGCGGCAAGACGGTGGCCAGCGCGCATTCGCTGAAAATGGCGATGCCGGCCCGCCGCTGAATCAAGCCCGCTGCGGTCGGAACACCAGCCACGCCCAGCCGAGCAAAAATAAAATCCCGCCGACCGGCGTAATCGCGCCGAGCCATTTCAGGTTCGTCACCGCCAGCAAATACAGCGAGCCGGAGAAAAATAAAATTCCTGCGAGAAAACTCCACCACGCCACGGCCGAAAACGGTTTTCGATCCGCGAGCAGAAATAGCATGATCGCGTGGATGAAATGGTAGAGCACCGCCTTTTCCCAGATCGCCGCCGTGCCGTTGTGCCCGAGTAAATCTTTCAATCCATGCGCGCCGAACGCGCCGAGCGCCACGGCGAAAAATCCCACCGCCGCCGCAATCTGCGTGGCGCTCACCCCGGCGAAAATATCGTTTTGATCTTTCACGTTTTGAAAATCCAGTCCGGCCGTTTGGCCGAGCGGGAGGCTGGCCGAGGCGGGATTTGATTACAACCCATAAACAGGCTTGCCATTTAAGTAACCGACTGGTTACTTGTGGGTGTGAAACCGGTCAAAAACCCCTCACCCGCCCGCAGTGCCGCGACGCGCAATCCCGAGCGCACGCGCGGCCTCATCCTGTCGGCGGCGCTCAAGGAATTCGCCGCGCAAGGTTTTGCGGGCGCGCGGGTGGACGCCATTGCGCGCAGCGCCGGCATCAACAAGCGGATGCTTTATCATTATTTCGGCGACAAGGAGGAATTGTTCCGCGCCGTGCTGCGCCGGAAAATCACCGAGCGCCAGGCGTGGGCGGAATCCCTGTCCGGCGATCCGGCGGAAAGTTTGCCGTTCTGGTTTGAGGCGACGTGCAAAGACACGGACTGGGTGCGCCTGCTCACCTGGGAGGCGCTGGCCGGCGGCGAAACGGTGATTGATGAAGCCCCGCGCCAGGCGGCGGTGCAATCGGCCTTGAAGCGCGTGCTCCGCCAGCAGGCGCGCGGCCAGATTTCAGCGGAGTTCGATCCGCGCCACATCATGCTCGCCATGCGGTCGCTGACGATGTTTCCGTTGGCGTTTCCGCAATTGACGCGGCTGATCATGGGCTGTTCGGTCTTCGATCCAAAATTCCAAAAGGAGCGCGCGGTGTTTTTGAAACAATTTGCGGCGGCGTTCAAGCCGACCGCCCGACCCGTGGTCAAAATTAAATCCAAGCGATGAAGGCAAAATATTTTATTCCGATACTAGCGGCCGCGCTGCTGGCAGGCGGTTGTTCGCGCAGCGGGGGCAAACCGCCGGTCGTGGCGGCCCCGGTGCTGGTGGCCCGCGCGGTGGTGACCAATGTGCCGGTGCAGATCCAGCCGGAGCCGGTGGGCCATGTCCTGCCGGTTTCGACGGTGACGATCCGCCCGCAAATCGGCGGCATTTTGAGCGCGGTGCATTTTCAGGAAGGCCAGGAAGTGCAAAAGGGGGATTTGCTGTTCACGATTGATCCGCGGCCGTCGCAGGCGTCGCTGGACGTGGCGCGCGCGGCGCTGGCCCGCGACACGGCGCAACTCGAAAACGCAAAAATCCAATTGGCGCGCGACCAAAAATTATTCGACGACAAGATTGAATCGCAGGATGTTTACGACACGAGCCGGGCCAACGTGGACGCGCTGGCCGGCACAGTGCAGTTGGATCGCGCCAGTGTTTCCAATGCGGAATTGAATCTGGAATTCACTTCGATTCACGCGCCCGTTTCCGGCCGGACCGGCGGCCTGCAATTTCACGAAGGCAACGTGGTCAAAGCGCCGGATGATATTTTGCTGACGATCAATCAGATTCATCCGATCTACGTCGCGTTCGCGCTGCCGGAGCAATATCTGCCGGAAATCAAAAAACAGATGAAAGATAAACCACTCGCCGTGACGGCTACGTTTCAAAACATGAACGGACCGGCGCCGGCGGGAGAATTAACTTTCGTGGACAACGCAGTGGACACCACGACCGGCATGATTTTGTTCAAGGCGACCTTTTCAAATGCCGACAGCGCGCTGTGGCCGGGACAGTTCGTGCAGGTTTCGCTGACCTTGGGCGAATTGACGAATGCGCTGGTCGTGCCGTCGCAAGCGGTGCAGACGGGACAAAACGGCCAGTTCGTTTACGTCGTGAAGGCGGATCAAACGGTGGCTTCACGGTCCGTCAAAACCGGCATCACGTTTGCAGACGAAACGGTTATTGAACAAGGTCTTGGCGCCGGCGACACGGTGGTGACAGACGGCCAATTGCGCCTCGTGCCGGGCGCGACGGTGGATGTCAAAAAGGAATGATGAAAGCCGAAATGAACATTGTCCCGCGAGCCAGGTTGTTTTTTCCCAACATCCAGCTTCCAGCGTTCGTCCTTTCTTCGCCATGAGCGTTCCCGAATTGTTCATCCGCCGGCCTGTGATGACCACGCTGGTCATGGCCGGCATTTTATTGTCTGGCATCATCGGCTTTCAACAGTTGCCGGTGAGCGATCTGCCGAGCGTGGATTATCCGACGATCCAGGTATCCGCGAATTTGCCCGGCGCGAGTCCGGAGACGATGGCGTCCGCCGTGGCCACACCGCTGGAAAAACAACTTTCCACCATCGCGGGCGTGGACTCCATGTCGTCGGCCAGCTCACAGGGCAGCGTGCAGATCACGATTCAATTTTCGCTGGACCGGAGCATTGACGCGGCGGCGCAGGACGTGCAGGCGGCGATCGCCAAGGCATTGCGGCAGTTGCCGCCGAACATGCCGACGCCACCGACCTACAACAAAGTCAACCCGGCGGATACGCCCATTATCTTTTTGGCGATGTCGTCGCCGACGCTGCCGCTGGCGGACGTGGACAATTACGCCGAAAATTTGATGGCGGAAAAAATCTCGACGGTCATCGGCGTCGCGCAGGTTGGCGTGTTCGGTGCGCAACCTTACGCCGTGCGCATCCAGGTGGACCCGAACAAGCTCGCCGCTTATGGCCTGGGCATTGACCAAGTCGAGCAGGCAGTCGAGACAGGCAACGTGAACCAACCGCTCGGCACGCTTTACGGCAAGCATCAGGCCTTCACGGTGCAGGCCAACGGCCAACTCAATAACGCGGCGGATTTTCGCCCGCTCATCGTCGCTTATCGCAATGGCAAACCAATTCGCCTGGAACAATTGGGCCATGTGCTCGACAGCGTGCAAAACGACAAGAGCGCGGGTTGGTATAACAACACGCGCGCCATCATATTGGCGGTGCAACGGCAGCCGGGCGCGAACACGGTGCAAGTCGTGGACGATATCAAAAAGTTGTTGCCGCAATTTCGCGCGACCATTCCGGCGGCGATCAAACTCGACGTCGCGATTGATCGGTCTTCCTCGATCCGCAACTCCGTGAAGGATGTGGAGCGGACGCTCTTCATGGCCGTGTGTCTGGTCGTTTTGGTCATCTTCATTTTTTTGCGGAACTTGTCGGCGACGCTGATTCCGAGCCTGGCACTGCCGATGGCACTAATCGGCACGTTTGCGGCGATGGCGTTGCTCAACTACAGCCTCGACAATCTTTCGTTGATGGCGCTCACGCTCTGCGTCGGCTTCGTCGTGGACGACGCCATCGTGATGCTCGAAAATATTGTCCGTCATATCGAAATGGGTGAAGCCCCGATGGCTGCCGCGCTCAAAGGCTCGAAGGAAATCGGCTTCACGATTGTTTCCATGACGCTGTCGCTCTCGGCGGTGTTCATCCCGATTTTGTTCATGAGCGGATTGCTGGGCCGGCTGCTGCGCGAATTCGCCGTGACCATCGTGGTCGCCGTGCTGGTTTCGGGCTTTGTCTCGCTGACACTGACGCCGATGATGTGCAGCCGCTTCGTGCGCTCGACGCATGGGCGCAAACATGGCCGGGTTTACAATGCCTTTGAACGATTCTTTGACGGCTTGCGCGGCGCTTACGACCGCACGTTGCAAAAAGCCCTGCACCATCGCCGCACGACGATGTTCGTGTCGCTGCTTGTTTTCATCGCGACGCTGGTTTTGTTCGTCGTGATTCCGAAAGGCTTTTTCCCGGATGAAGATGTGGACCGGATCATCGGCAGCACCGAAGCGGCGCAGGATATTTCCTACGACGCGATGCGCGAACATCAATTGGCCGCGATGAAAATCGTCGCCGCCGATTCGAACATTGACGGGTTCATCTCGTCCATCGG
Organism: uncultured Verrucomicrobia subdivision 3 bacterium; assembly: GCA_903884535.1. Lineage (GTDB taxonomy): Bacteria > Verrucomicrobiota > Verrucomicrobiia > Limisphaerales > UBA11358 > UBA11358. The sequence goes on along the minus strand of CAISEZ010000164.1, from coordinate 63,341 downwards.
CGCCGGCTTCGGCGGCACGGCGAACAATGGCCGTATCTTCATGCGTTTGAAACCGCACGCCGAACGCAAGTTGAGCGCCAACCAGATCATCCAGGAACTGCGGCCGAAATTTGCGCAGATTCCGGGCATGAATGTTTATCTCCGCAACCCGCCCCTCATCAATGTCGGCGGGATGGTGGGCAAGGGGCTTTACCAATACAGCCTGCAGGACACCGACGTGAAAGAGCTATTTGATTGGGCGCCCAAGCTGATGGATCAATTGAAACAGACGCCTGGTTTTCAGGATGTGAACAGCGATCTGCAAATCGCCGCGCCGCAAGTGAACGTGCAGATTGATCGCGACAAAGCTGCCGCACTTGGGGTGACGCCGCAGCAAATTGAAAACGGACTCTACGACGCTTATGGCGAACGGCAGGCGTCCACTATTTATGCCGACGTGGCGGAATATTGGGTCGTCTTTGAAGTGCTGCCGGAATTTCAACTGGATCCCGCCGCGCTCGCGCAACTTTATATCGCCAGTTCATTCGCCGGTTCCAACAATGTGCCGAAACTAATTCCGCTCAGTGCCGTCGCCAGATTGACGCGCACCATCGGGCCCACGAGCATCTCGCATGTCGGCCAGGTGCCGTCCGTGACCATTTCCTTCAACCTCGCGCCCGGCGTCTCCCTCGGCACGGCCGTCGAACAGGTGCAAAAAATTGAAACGGAAATGCACCTGCCCGTGACCGTCACGGGCAGTTTTCAAGGCACGGCGGCGGTTTTCAAATCGTCGCAAGCGGGATTGGCCGGCCTGCTCATCGCCGCGATTCTCGTCATCTACATCATTCTCGGAATTCTGTATGAAAGCTTCATCCATCCGCTGACGATTTTGTCCGGCCTGCCGTCGGCGGGATTTGGCGCGTTGCTGACGCTGATGATTTTCGGCCTCGATTTGAACCTCTACGGCTTCGTCGGTTTGGTCATGCTCGTCGGCATCGTGAAGAAAAACGCCATCATGATGATTGATTTTGCCATCGAGGCGCAGCACCAGGGGAAAACCGCTTATGACGCGATCTACGAGGGTTGCTTGCTGCGCTTCCGGCCGATCATGATGACCACCATGTGCGCGCTCGTGGCCGCGCTACCGATCGCGCTCGGCCTGGGTGCCGGCGGCGAAGCGCGCAAAGCGCTCGGCCTTGCAGTGGTGGGCGGCCTGGTCGTGTCGCAACTGCTCACGCTCTTCATCACGCCGGTGGTTTATCTTTACCTGGAATCGTTCAACGACTGGTTCAAGCGCAAACGCGGCCCCAAACCGGCGGCGATTTGATTCAGCGAAATTCGGAGATGAACCAGTCTTCGACTTTTTGCCGGGCCCACGGCGTCTTCCGCAAAAATGTCAGGCTGGATTTCACCGTCGGGTTGAATTGAAAGCAGCGGATGGGAATACGCCGGCCCATTTCGCTCCAGCCGTGTTTCTGGACCAGTTGATTGAGGACGGTTTCCAGCGTGACGCCGTGCAACGGATCACGCGGATGGACCGGCGGCGGCGGCGGCACGGGGTTGGTTTCGGCAGACGAAGACATGCCGCAGATTAAACCAAGCTGGCGGCGGCGTCAAAGCGACACCGGACTGCGCCGCGCATTCCACCGGTCACATCCGCACATCTTCTGGCCGCACTTCCAGGCATTCGTCCTGGTCCTCCCAAATCACCGCCGCATAAGAATCCAACAGCTTCGGCGCGAGTTGACGACCACCGAAGGCAAGCAGTTGCTCCGCCTGCTCCGCCGCCGCTTCGTAGGCCGCGTCGTAATTGCCCGAACGCTTCCGCTGCCGGTCGTCCCAATGCGCAACGGCGTGGACCGGCTCGTATTGTTGCGCCCACGCTTCCAATTCCGCCCGGCGCTCGGCGGGAATTTCCTCGAAGGGCACCAGGATTTCATTGCAATGCTGACAGACCAGACCTTCGGCGCGGACGTCGCGCGTGAGCAGCGGCAGGAACGGCGCGCGGCAGCAGGGCGATTCCGCGTAGGCGGCGGGCGGCGTGGCGAGGCGCTTGAACCAGATTTGTTTTTCGTGCGCGACCTGGGCGGCGAGGCGATACGCGCCGACCAGCGGATGCGAAAGCCGCCACGCGCGGCCTTCGAGCTGGCCGAGCGTTTGCGCGAGCCAGCGAGCGAGCGTGAGGTCGTCCCAATCGCGAAACGTCCGGCCGTATTCCTGCCAGAGCGAGTCGAGCGGCGAATCTGAATGCATAGCCGCAGTCTGGCGCGGGAATGAAATTTTGTCGAGCGGTGTTGAACGGCAATTGCATTTCGTATGTCAACCAATGAAAATTCAACATGGGAAAACACCTGAAAACAATTCTCGGACTCGCACTGTTGCTGTGTGGTCTTATGATTGGTGGTTCAGGGCTGTATGTATTATTTGAACCATCTTATTACGAAGCTCTGGCACGAATTAGAGTGCAACCAGAATCCAGCATTGCCCCGCTTGATAATCAGCCCTTAGAATATGATCCTTACATCGTAAAAACCACTTTCGGAATTATTCTGTCTCCGCTGGTCTTGAGCAATGTTGTTGAAATATTGGATCTGAATGAGGCATGGGGCAAAAATCTGGCCGAGAACAAAAAGCTCACAACACCTGAGACAATTGACCTTCTAATAAAACATATTGGTCTTGCCCCCATCCGCCACACCAAGCTCGTTGAAATTCGAGTATCTAGCAGCTCCCCCGAAGAAGCGGCAAAAATTGCAAACCAAATTGCAGATTCCTATCACAAATATCGCTTAGATTTAGCGCGGCAAAACAAGTCCGACCCTCTAAATGCTGCTCCAGTCCAAATTGTTGATCTTGCATTTCCACCACAGGCATTGAGCCCGCCCGATAGTGTTCGTCTAGCTGGTGCTTTTATATTTATTGTTGGCCTGCTTCCCATGTTCGCAGGGCTTCGTTTTTTTTAAACCTCTGTTCAGAAATCCATTTAGTTACTGCCTGATAATTTTTATTTGCAACGAGAAAGGCAGGAACCGGATTTACCTGGGTTCCTGCCTTCGCTCTTTTCCCGTGCGCGATTATTCGCTGACGGTGATTTGTTTTGGTTTGGCTTCCTCGACTTTCGGCAGCGTCACGGTCAGGACGCCGTCTTTGTATTGCGCTTTCACCTTGTCGGCCGCCACCGGCGCGGGCAAGGTCAGCGCGCGTTGGAATTTGCCGTAGTAGCGTTCCTGCCGGTGAACTTCCACGCCTTCCTTGACTTCCTCAACTTTGCGTTCGCCGGAGATGATGACCGCGCCGTCATGCAGCGAGACGTCAATGTCCTCGCGGCGCAGGCCAGGCAGTTCCGTGCGGATGACAAAGTTGTCCTTGTCCTCATGCACATCCAGCACCGGCGCCCAGGCGCGCAACGGCGTTTCGAACAGTTGATCCAATTCATCCTGCAGGTTCAGCAGCCGACCGAACGTCGGCCAGGCCAGACCGGTATTTTCACGTTGTATCAGTTTCATATTTTGTCCTTTCGTTTGTGTTTGGTTAATTCGGTTCCAACACTTCCCATTAAGCTTTGGCAAAGCCAACCGCGCGAACGGCGCAAAACCATTGAAAATAAAAGAGTTTTGCAACCAAGCAGTTTGGCGGGATGCGCCAGCGGTAAAAATTTGGCACAGTCAGCGCGGTTTGGCTGGCACGTCTGGCACAAATTCGGCCCGTAGAATTTCTGAACCGGTGAAGAGTTGTAGTTAAAAAATCAAGTGGGCTGGGCGGCGTCAGGCGACGGAACTGCAGCAAATTTCCGTCAATGGCACAATTTCAAATGCCGGTTAAAGACCGGCCCGCGTTTCCGCCGGCCAGACGTAGCCCAAATTTTTCCCGCCGCCGTTTTCCGCCGCAATCGCGTCTAGCACGAGGCCCGGGTCCACCATCCAGATTTTCAGCAAATGCGTTCCGGCACGAGTCACCGAATGAATGCTGGACGTGAGCGCGGCATTGCGCAGGACGTTTTCGCCCCAAATCCGGTTGCGTTCGTCCTGGCTCAACGGCAGCGCAATAATCTTCGGCGCTGCATCGTCCAGCGCGATGGCATAGCGCTGCGGCTTGCCGGTTTCAACGGAAAATGTCGGCAACGCGCGGACGACAATTTTCCAGTCGCCGACAGTTTTCAAATCCAACTGGAATTGCAGGCACGGCGATTCCGCCAGGATTTTTTCCGGCGTGTCGCGCACGGGCACGGTTGTCGGAAAAACCGAAACCGCCTCGCCGCCGTAACCGAGGCCGGTGATCATTTTCCAATTGGCATCTTTGCCGGGAATAAATGCCCCTGCCCGGCTGGCTTCAAGCATGATGCCTTGACCTTGGGCTGGGCCGGTTTTTGCCGGCGCGTTTGTTGACGGTTCAAAATCGAGCAGCTTGTGCGGGTTGGCCGACATCATCCCGTGCCATTTGCCGCCAGCGAGCTGGTCGTTGTAAAAATCTGTCAGCCGGTTGATTTCGGTTTGTGCTGCTTGGGATTTTTCCGACGCGAGAAATTTTTCATTCGCCAGCGCGGCGGCCTTGACCGGGTATTCCACAAGTTCAAAAAATGCGTCGCGCAATCCGGGCGCGAGTTGTGTTTTCACGGCTTCCACGCGCGCCGACAAGTTATTCCACGCCGCCAGCCGCCGCGCCGCCTCGTCCGCGTTGAATAAATTTGTCGGCCAGCCAATGTGCTCCGGCTTGCGCTGGAAATTCAGGCGGTAATATTCCGCCAAAATGGAAGCAAGCTCCGGCGCGGATGTTTTTCCAAAATCGCGCGCGAACTGTTTGGCCAGCAAATTGTAAGTGTTCGTGCCATTCCACGAATGCGGATTCCATGCCAGCTTGAGAAAAAATTCCACGTCGAGTTCCGCCGGCTTTAAATCTCCGACATTTAAAATCCAGACCTTGTCCGCGCCGTGGTCAAACGCCTTCGTCACTTCCTCGGCAATGAGCGCGGGCGGCGTGGAGCACAGCCACAAATAATCGCGCGGGCCGCCCCAATACGAACCGTGGTAATAAACCCCCGCCCCCCCGCTGCGCCGCCGCTCCGTCGCGTTGGAAAACTGCCGGACATAACCGTAATTGTCGTCCGGCCAGACCAGCGTGATGTCGTCCGGCAAATTCGTCATCAGCCGGTAAAGCGGCAGCACTTCCTTGTAAGGGCAAAAAATCTGCGGCACCTGCGCGACGTTTGTATTCACCAACCGCGCAAGCAGGTCGCGCTGCGCGGCGATGATGGTTTGCAGACGCGCGGCCTTCTCGCGTTCCGTGCCGCCGCCGGGCATTGCGCCGTCGTGGATGCCGCGCATGCCGAGCGTGAAGACGTTTTCAAATTTGCCATTTTCGCGGACACGCTGCTCCCAGTATTTCAAAACGCCGTCCGGGTTCGTGACGAAATTATAGTCGCCGAAAGTTTTTTCATCCCACTCGCTGACATTGTTCCGCAGCATCTGCTCGCAGTGCGACGAACCCATCACGATGCCGTATTCATTGGCAAGCCTCGCGTCTTCAGGAAAAGAATTGAACGCCGCCGTGCCCGGATGCATCGCCGGCCAGAGATAATTCGCGTGCAGCCGCAGCAGCAGTTCGAAAATTTTCGCGTATGTTTTCGGGCCGATGTTGGCGGTTTCCGGCTCGACCGTTTTCGCCGCCCACGGCCGCAAGCCCCAGTCTTCGTCATTCAAAAAGATGCCGCGATATTTCACGGCGGGCGGGCCTTGTTTGAAAATGTCGCCGCGCAAAACGACCTGATGTTTCTTTTGGACGGGCACGTCCGCCCACCAATACCACGGCGAAACGCCGATCATTTCGGACAGTTGGTAAATGCCGTAAATCGTCCCGCGCCGGTCGCTGCCGGCGATGACCAAGGCGCGCTCGACGCCAGCAGCCGGATTGTTCACCACCTGCAAAACATAGCTTTCCCACTGGCCGGCGATGCCGTTTGTCGCCAATCTTCCTTCCGCCACCAGCCGGTCAATCGTCTGGCTCTGGCCCAGCGTGCCGATGATGACGCGAATTTTTTCGCCGCCGGAAAACTCGTTTTTAATTTCCGGCTTGGCGCCGGTGACGCGCGCGAAATCATCCACCAGATCGCCGGCGGCGCGCAAAACGGCCGGCGCATCCGCCGGTTCGACAAAAATGGCGGGCTGGATTTTTTCTCCGGCCAAAACGAAATCTTCCGCGCCGGGCGCATCCGCCACGGTCAATTCCGCCGCGCGCAACGAGGCCGACACGGCGATCGCAACAAATATGTTTAGCAGACGCATGGCTTTATTTTCGGGCGTTAAGAACGAACAGATTTAACTCAACCGGGGATTTTCAGCGTGGCGGCGTATTGCCGGGTCAGCGCAGACAGCTCGGCACAAACCGAAGCGCAGCCGGGATCACCGGCCAGATTTTTCATCTCAAGCGGATCGGCGTGGACATCGAACAGCATCGCCCCGTTTTTCCCGGCGGAACCAAATTCCGCGTAGCGCCATTTTTCCGTGCGCACCGCGATGCCGTGCAAAGTTTTCCCGTCCTCGCTCCAAATGCTGAAGCCCGGCTTGTCCCATTTTGCCGCCGGCTTTTTCAGCAGCGGCGTGAGGCTCGCGCCTTCGATTTCATTTTGTTTCGGCAGGCCGCACAATTCCACCAGCGTCGGATAAATATCCAGCGACTCGACGATGCGCGGGCAGCTCTCGCCGTTGCCCTTCACGCCCGGCGCGGAAATGATCAGCGGCACGCGCGTGCCCATTTCAAACAGCGAACCAGCCTTGGACCATTTGCCTTTTTCGCCGAGCTGATAGCCGTGATCGGCGACGAAAACGACAATCGTGTTTTCGCGCAAACCGAGCCTGTCGAGTTCGCCAAGAACGCGGCCGATGTTCCAATCGGTCCACGAAATCGAAGCGAGATACGCGCGGATGACCTGCTTCGCCTCGGCTTCGCTCGCGCCGCGCCCGATGAACAGATCGGCGTTGCGCGGGCGGATGGCCGCGCTCGGAAATCCCGGCGGCACGGTCGGCCACGCGGCAAAATCCGGCGTCAGCTTGATCTGGTCCACGTCGTAGAGGTCGAAAAATTTCTGCGGCGCGGTCGGCGGGCTGTGCGGCTTCACAAAGCCACACGCGATGAAAAAGGGCTGGTCTTTGTATTTGCGCAGATTGTCAATCGTGCGGTCGGCGGTGTGATAATCGCCGTGGCTTTCGCCATTCCCTTCGAGCACCACAATGCGGTCGGAATAAGCGGAGCGGCTGGTGTCGGCGGGCAACGGCGCGAGCACCTCGCCGGGCTTGCCGCCGACATTTTCGCGGTGCACCGCCTTGGTCTTCCCGACTGCCGGTCCGCTGCCATCATCGGTCGGCCCGCCGCTGTCCGCCGTGTCGCCCCACGACTTCGCATCATCCATGCCGCCGTGATAAATTTTTCCGGCGCGGACGCAGACGTAGCCATTCTCCTTGAACAGCTGCGGCAGCGTCGTCCAGTCCGGATGCGCGGTGCGGAAGTCAGTGCGATTTCCCAGCACGCTCGTCCGGGTCGGATGGCGGCCGGTAAGCAGCGAGGCGCGCGACGGATTGCAGAGCGGAAATTGGCAGTAATTCCGGTCAAAGCGGACGCCGGATGCGGCGAGCGCGTCGAGGTGCGGCGTCTGCGCGCCGAAGCGGCTGCCGTAGCAGCCAATCTCCACCCGCATGTCGTCGGACATGATGAACAGCACGTTCGGCCGGCGCGCGGACTTGGAGCTTTCCGCGTGCAAGTCACCGGGCAGCGACGCGGCGGCAGCAGCGGCGGCAACCGTTCCCAAAAAATCACGACGCGTCCAGCGGGGATCGTGCGGGGAGTTCATGGTTCAAAACTTAGCAGCCGCGGCGACGACGGCAAGAAAGACTATCACCGTCGCCCGTTCGGCGGCGGCGCGCGGTTTGCGCCGGGCCGGCGCAGCGCGTATGCTTTCGCCGCTTGAGCCAGCCGCCCATCACCAATGCCGGACGCGGGTTTCATCTCTTGACGAAGCCCATCGGGCCGATTTGCAACCTGGATTGCAAATACTGTTTTTATCTCGAAAAACAAAAGCTGTATCCGGATGAAACTCAGTGGCGGATGAGCGACGCCGTGCTGACCGAATACATTCGTCAATACATCCAAAGCCAGCCGGGGCCGGAAATCTACTTCGCGTGGCAGGGCGGCGAGCCGACGCTGCTCGGCGTGGACTTTTTCCGCCGGGCCGTCGCGCTGCAGCAGAAATATGCGGGCGGCAAAACCATTTCCAACGCGCTGCAGACCAACGGCACCTTGCTCGACGACCCCTGGTGTGAATTTCTCAAGGCGCACCAATTTCTCGTCGGGCTTTCGATTGACGGGCCGCGGGAACTGCACGACCAATACCGCGTGGATAAGGAGCAGAAGCCCACCTTCGACGCCGTGCTGCGCGGACTCGAATTGCTCAAGCGGCACCAGGTGGCATTCAACACGCTGACCGTGGTGAGCCGCGCCAACTCGCAACAACCGCTGGAGGTTTATCGCTTCCTGAAAGAAATCGGCAGCGAATTTATTCAGTTCATTCCGCTGGTGGAACGCTGTGCACCAAGTTCGTCACGGGATCAGGGTTTTAATTTTGCCGAGCCGCCGTTGTTGAATCGGAACGCCGGCCTCCGGCCCGGCATGGTCCAAGCAGATCCCCAACTCGCCGGGTCGGAGCCCGGCGTTCCGCCCGTGACCGAGTGGAGCGTAGAGGCGGAAGCCTACGGAAATTTCCTGTGCGCGATTTTCGACGAGTGGGTGCGGCGCGATGTCGGCAAAACTTTCGTGCAATTATTTGACGTGGCGCTGGGCAACTGGATGGGCCTCGGTTCGTCGCTCTGCGTCTTCGCGGAGAAATGCGGCAACGCACTGGCCATCGAACACAACGGCGATCTCTACAGCTGCGACCATTTTGTCTATCCGCGATACAAGCTCGGCAATGTGATGAACCAAAGCTTAGGCGCGATGGTCAATTCGCCGCCGCAACTTAAGTTTGGCAATGACAAACTGGATTTGCTGCCAAACTATTGCCGAAGCTGCGAGGTGCGTTTCGCCTGCAACGGCGAATGCCCCAAGCATCGTTTCATCCAAACGCCCGACGGCGAGGCCGGCTTAAATTATCTTTGTCCGGCCTACAAGAAATTTTTCAGCCACATTGATCCGCACATGAAAAAAATGGCGCACCTGCTTCGCAATGGTTACGCCGCCGCCGAGATCAGGAAGCAGAGCGGCCCAGGCAGTTCATGTCAAACGGCCAACTTGTAGCCGACACCATGGATGGTCAGCAAGTGCTTCGGCTCGTGATCGCCGAGTTTTTTGCGGAGCTGCACGATCACCTGGTCGAGCGTGCGCGTCGTGCCGTAATAATTGTAGCCCCAGACTTCATTCAGCAATTTGTCGCGCGACAAAACCTCGCCGGCATGCGCCTGAAAAACTTGCAGCAGCTTCAATTCTTTCGCGGTGAGCTCTTCGGTTACCTTGCCGCGTTTCACCTGAAAGGTTTTCGGATTAATCGTCGCCGGGCCAATTTGGAAAGCCGCTTCAGATTCGGTTTTGTCGGTGGCCGGCGCGGCTCGCCGCAACAAGGCTTGAATCCGCGCCAGTAGCTCGCGCACGCCGAACGGCTTCGTCACATAATCATCCGCGCCCAGATCCAGGCCGATGACCTTGTCGATCTCCTGGCCCTTGGCCGTGAGCATGAGGATGGGCGTGGAAACTTTTTTCGCGCGAAGCTGTTTGCAGATGTCGTAACCACTCGCGCCCGGCAGCATCACATCCAGCACGAGGAGCGTCGGCTGAAATCTGGCGACGGCGGCCACCGCTTCATCGCCACGATTGCACGCGGCGGTTTCGTAGCCTTCGCTTTTCAAAAGCTCTTCCAGGCCCAGCAGGATGTGCGGGTCGTCCTCGACGATTAAAATTTTTATTTTCATGACTTCGCTCCTGATAATGGAATCCGCAAACTGAAACAGCTGCCGCCGCCCTCGCGCGGTTCACAAACCACATCGCCGCCGTGGGCACGGGCAATCTGCCGCGCAATCGTTAGCCCCAGACCGGAGCCTTGAATGCCGCTGCTCAGCGAATCGTGCGCGCGATAAAATTTCTCGAATACTTTTTCCTCACTGCCGCGCGGCACGCCGGACCCGCGATCGAGCACCCGGATTTCCGCGTAAGGCAGCGGCGACTGCTTTAGCGCCAGCTGCAACCCGATTTCCTTCCGGCCATTGGAATATTTTTCCGCATTCGACAAAAGGTTAACAAGGACTTGCGCCAGCGCATCGGCGTCACCGCGCACGGCAATCTCCGTGGCGGGAATTTCGCAATCAAATTTGAACCCGTTCGCTTCCAGATGCGGCCGGAATGTTTCGGCGGTGGAGCGCACCACCTCAACCAAATGACACGGCTGGAATTGGTATTTCTTTTCACCGCTTTCCATGCGCGCAAAATCCAGAACGTTGTTGATCAGCCGCGTCAGCCGTGCCGCCTCCGCCGTGATGATGTCCAAATAGTTTTTTTGCTTGGCGGCATCCGGCACGCGGCCGTCGGCGAGCAGTTCGGAAAACATGCGGATCGAAGTAAGCGGCGTTTTTAATTCGTGCGAAACATTGCTCACAAAATCGGTTTTCTGCCGCGCCAGTTTCAATTCCGAATTCAAACTCGTCACGATGAGCCAACTGCCGGTGCCGATGGCCAGCACCAGCATCGCGATGAGCAAGCCGAGCGTGAGCCGCGCCGTGTGCGCCGCCTGCGTGAGCTGCGCCGGGTTCACGAGGTAAGCGGCGATTTCCCAGTGCGGCAGCGCCTCGCCGATTTCGGTGGCGACGAACGGACGTTTCCAGGTCGCCTGAAAATTCGCGCGCGAAATCACGACCGGTTTGGCGTTGTCATCGAGCAGCGCCAGGCAGATTACATTTTGCTGGCCGCGCTCCGGCTGAATCAAACCGCGCAAGCCGGCCACGATGCGGTCCAAATTCAGCTGGGCGCCAAAAATCAAATCCGGTTCGCGGTTGAGCCGGTGCCAGAACATCAGCTTGAGTTTGTTTTGCAAAAACCGCGCCAGCACGCCGTCGGATTCGTTGCCGACGAGTTGGGCAAATTCCGCCTCGGCGGGCACGACGCGTGACAGATTTTTTTGTGTTTCATCGGCGGTGTCTTTGGCCGTGTCAAAACTGGCACTTTGCGGACTGACCTTGCGAACTTGCGCCGCCTTGTAATTGAAAGTGCTTTGCGCCGGGGCCTCGGCGATGGCACCGCTGGCGATTACCGTATTCGCCTGGTCCGCGCGAATTTTATCTTCCGAAAATACCGCGCCCGAATCATCCAGTGCGAATTTTTCCGGTCGCGCCGCGCTGGCAGGAGCGGCTGGCGCAGGCATTGCCTTGGCAGCGGCGACTGATCGGTCCTCAAATTTTTGCAGAGCCGCCGGCGCAAACGTCTTTGCCGCCGGCTTATTCATGGCCAGCGTATCCGCGGTTGAACTCCGCACCGACCCATTAAAACCGCCACCGCCACCACCGCCAAATCCGCCGCCGGAAAAATTATTTTGCGCGAGCGACTGGGTCTGACCGGCGCGGGTGGCATTCTGCGTTCCACTGCGGGCGGCATTGATGTTCCAATAAACTTCAACCGCCTCGCGGTTGCCGAGAAAATCGCTGTTGTCCAAGTGAAATTTTTTTGCCGCCGGCCGCGCGTTGGGTGAAGGCGAAAGAATTTTGCCCGCCAGCGTCACGCAAAAACCCACGTCGGCCAACGGCCAGCGTTGACGGATTTCCTCGTCAAAATCACTGGCCACTTCCCGCGCGTCCTTGTCCGCCGTCAGCGCTTCCACCTGCGCGCCGAACTCCTGCTGCTGCTGCGCGAGATAATCGGAAATATTTTGTGCGAGTGCATCGGTCGCGCGCTGATCCAGTAGCGACTGCTGACGCTCGAGCAGGAATTGTTGGTCGTGCAGCGAGCGCACCGCCAGCCACGCGAGCACGAGGCTCGGCAGCAAAACGGCCAGGACAAAAACCAGCGCGACTTTTTTCATGGGCTTCCTTCGACGAATATCCCAAGTTCGCCTTCATAACCAAGCTCATTTTGAATTGCGCGTGTTGAAGGATTGCTCCTGCAGCGATTTCCGCGTGGCGGAATCAAACCCGCCGGCACCGCCGCCGCCAAACCCGCCAATGCGATCGCTGAAGTCGTCCAGATTATTTGTCTCCGCGCGAATCTGGTATTGAACCGAAGCCGGCGCGGCGGCATAGGCTGCGTTGAGCGCGGCGGCTTGCCCGGCCAGAATTTTGGCGGCGACTTTGTAATTTCCCACGTCCGCTTGGGCAATCGCCTCGTCCTTGGCCACGGCCGTCAGCATGATTTCTTTTTCGGCGACGACCGCGCCGTTCACCGACTTGTCGGCATCCGAGCGGTCGGCGGTGAACCGGATTTTGGCCGTGTCATCCCACGCTTGCGCCGTGCCGCCGTTGAGTTCGTCCGTGTAATTGACTTTGACGCGCGCGATTTCCGGCTGCTCGCCGTTCACCCGGCAGCGCAGCAGCAAATACCGGTTCTGGCCGAGCGTGAGCTGGCTCAAATTGACCGAGGCTTTTTGGTTTTCAAACTTTTCCGCGCGGCCGATGAAACCCAGCGGCGTCACGCCATCGGGACAAGTGATCTCAATTTTGATTTCGCGCGCCGCCACCGTCAGCAGTTCGCCGAGTTCCTTCGCGAAAATCGCCGGCAGCTTTTCCGTGTCCGCGACGTAATAATAATTCGCATCGCTCGCCTCAGCCAAACCGGCCATCAAATCTTCGTTGTAATCGTCGCCCACGCCGATGGTGGTGACCGAAATGCCGCGCTCAGCCAGATCGCTGCCCAGCCGCCGCAACTGGCGTGGCGAACTCGGCCCGACATTCGCCATGCCGTCCGAAAGCAAAATAACGCGGTTGATGCGCCGGCTGGAAAAATATTCCTGCAGCTGGTCCGCACCCATTTTCACGCCGGCATACAGCGCTGTGCTGCCATCCGCCTCAATGCTCTCGATCTTTTCCTTCAGCGCGGCCTTGTCCTCCACTTTTTGCGCCGGCACCAGCACCTGGGCGCGGTCGCTGAAAATGACCATCGAGAAATAATCATTCGGCTCGAGCCGGTTCACCAAAAGCATCGCCGCCTGCTTGGCCTTGTCCAATTTCGCGCCGGTCATCGAACCGGACTTGTCCAGCACCACGGCAAGATTCAGCGGCGTGCGTTTGAGTTTCGGTTTGTTGGCGATGGCCGACAGGTCGATCTTGACGACGACCTCCTGCGGCGCGCCGTTCCACACGACCTCGCGATCGGGCACCAGTTTGAGACTCAGGGTTTCTCCGGCAAACAAGTTCGCCGTGCAGGCGGTTGCCAGACCGAGGGTGAGCAGTATTTTTTTCATGCCTCACTCTGCGCTGCCGACCGAAAAAAGTTGTCAGGGCCGGGTCAAAGGTTTGTAAAAGAATTGTCAGGGCCGCCGCGCCGTTGACTTGGCCGCGCGCTTTGTTAGCGTGACGACGCGCATGGCCATAAAACGGTTTTCACGACTCGGCAAAATTTTGATCGGAGCCAACCCCGACGCGGAAGAGGAACTTTTCCAACTGGAGGGCCGGTTCGAACGCTTCACGCATTTCTGGGTGCTGGTCACGCGGCAGTTCGTCCGGCACCGCTGCCTCATCCGCGCCTCGGCGCTGTCGTATTCCACGCTGCTCGCGCTCATTCCCATGCTGGCCGTGGCCATCGGCGTCACCAGCAGCCTGCTCAAGGAGCAGAACGAGGATCAATATTATTCCTACATCGAAAAATTTGTCGCCAACTTCACGCCGCCGGACTATCTCAGCACCAATGCACCGGCCAGCGTAAATTTCAGTTCCGTCACGAATTCCGTTGCCGGTGAAATAGCCGCGCCGATTCCCGGCACGACCAATTCTCTGGCCGCAAGTTCCATAATCGAACCGGCACCTGCCGGTCCAACCGAAGTCAGCTCGCGCAAGAAAATCGCGCACCAGATCCGCGATTTTGTGCAAAATACGCAGAGCGGCACGCTCGGCGTCACCGGCATGGTGGTGCTCGTTTTCATTGCTATCTCGATGCTGAGCCGCGTCGAGGAAACCTTCAACGACATCTGGGGCGTGACGCGCGGCCGCAACTGGCTGTGGCGAATCGTGCTTTACTGGACGACCATCACGCTCGGCCCGCTGTTGCTCGTCGCGGCCATCGGGCTGGCGGGCAGTTCGCATTTGCAGGCGACCAAAAACATTCTCGGCCAGACCGTCGCCGGCAATTTATTTTTTGAATTCATCCCGCTGGTGGTTTTGTGGTTCACGTTTGCGCTGATTTATTTGCTGGTGCCGAATACGAAAGTAAAGTTTTCCGCCGCACTCGTCGGCGGCATCGTGGCGGGCACGCTCTGGCATTTGAACAACGTGTTTGGCTTCCTTTACGTTTCGGGGGCCGTCACCAAAAGCAATATTTACGGCAGCCTTGGCCTCCTGCCGGTGTTCATGGTGGGACTTTACATGTCGTGGCTGATTCTGCTATTTGGCGCGCAGATCGCCTACGCGTTTCAAAACCGCGCGGCGTATTTGCAGGACAAACTGGCGGACAACGTGAACCAGCGCGGCCGCGAATTCGTCGCACTGCGCCTGATGACCTGTCTTGGCCAGCGTTTTCAAAATGCGCTGCCGCCCGCGACGGTCAGCGAAATGTCCGCCGAACTCGCCGTGCCCAGCCGACTCACGCAGCAGGTTTTGCGGACGCTGGCGTCCGCCCGCCTGGTCACGGAAGTGGCCGGCGCGGAAAATTGCTACCTGCCGGCGCGGCCGCTCGAAACGATCAACGCACATGACATTCTGCTCGCGCTGCGCGCCGGCCACGGCCAGGAACTGCCGGTGAACACCGCGCCGGCACTCGCGGAAATCTACGGCGAGTTTGCGCGCATCGAGGAGGCCGAACGCCGCGCCGCCAGCGCCATCAGCCTGCTCGCGCTGGTGCAGCACATGCCGATGCAAAACATTTTGCCCGCGCCGGCGGTTCCGGAAAAACAACTGGCCGCCGCGCCCGCTGAAGAAATTATTTCCGCATCGGAAAAATTGGCGCTGACGCTGCCCTTGGCGGAAACGGTGGCGGTTCCCGCCGCGCCGCCGGAAGAGATTTCCGCCGAGAAAAAAATCACGCACCGCGAAGTGGTTCGTCCGTCCGAAGAAAACGAGTTTCCGCTTTGATCGCGCCGTTTAAATTTTTCAGAAGTGCCTCCGTTTTTAGGCAAAGCGCCATTTTGAATGAAATTTGCAAATTGACCGCATTTGCCCGCGTTGCTAGGCTTTCCGTCCGTTCCAAACGGTTTTATGCGACACACCATTTCAGTTCTCGTGGAAAACAAGTTCGGCGTGCTCACGCGCGTCACCGGCTTGTTCAGCGGCCGCGGCTACAACATTGACACGCTCAACGTAGCGCCGACGCAGGACGCGGCGTTTTCGCGCATGACCATCGTCACCACCGGGGACGAGGCGACGCTGGAACAAATCGTCAAGCAGCTCAACAAACTGCCGAACGTCATCCAGGTGCAGAATCTCAGCGAGGGCGAATACGTGGACCGCGAACTGGTGCTCGTGAAGGTCGGCGTGGATTCCAAGTCGCGCGCCGAGGTGATGCAGATCACCGACATTTTCCGCGCTAAAATCGTGGACGTGCAGCCGAAGACGCTGACCATCGAAATCACCGGCAGCGGCAGCAAGGTGGAAAAGTTTCTGCACCTGATGCTGACGTTCGGCGTGCAGGAATTGACGCGCACCGGACAGGTGGCTCTGCCGCGCAAATAAGTTTCGGCTCACAACTCTCAACTAAAAACCCTCAACTAATTTTATGGCAAAAGTCTATACCGACAAGGACGCCGACCTCGGCGTGTTCAAAAACAAAACGCTGGCGATCCTCGGCTTCGGCTCGCAGGGCCACGCCCACGCGCTCAACCTCAAAGACAGCGGCCTCAAGGTCATCATCGGCCTTTACGCAGGCAGCAAATCCATTCCCGTCGCGAAGGAAAAGGGCTTTGAAGTCGTCACCACCGCCGAAGCCGTCAAGCGCGCCGACGTCATCATGGTCGCGCTGCCCGACACCAAGCAGGCCAAGTGCTACAAGAAAGACATCGAGCCGAACCTGGCCAAGGGCAAAACGCTCGTGTTCTCGCACGGCTTCTCGATCCATTTCAAGACCATCGTTCCGCCGAAGAATGTGAATATCATCATGGTCGCGCCGAAAGGTCCCGGCCACACCGTCCGCCGCCAATACACCGAAGGCAAGGGCGTTCCCTCGCTCATCGCCGTTTACCAAAACCCCGGCAAGGATGCGAAGAAGATCGCGCTCGCCTGGGCCAAAGGCATCGGCGGCACCCGCGCCGGCGTGCTCGAAACCAATTTCAAGGAAGAGACTGAAACCGATTTGTTCGGTGAACAGACTGTGCTCTGCGGTGGCGCCAGCGCGCTTGTGCAGGCCGGATTTGAAGTGCTCGTCGAAGCCGGTTACTCGCCCGAGATGGCCTACTTCGAATGCTTGCATGAATTGAAACTCATCGCCGACCTGATGAACGAAGCCGGCATCAGCGGCATGCGCTTCTCGATCTCTGAAACCGCCAAGTGGGGCGACGTCAGCGTCGGCCCGAAGATCATTGATGCCAGCGTGAAGAAACGCATGGCGGCGGCGTTGAAAGACATCCAGTCCGGCAAGTTCGCCAAGGATTGGGTCAAAGAATACGAAGGCGGCTACAAACGTTACAACGCGCTACTCAAGAAGGGCGAATCGCATCCGATCGAAAAGACCGGTGCCAAGCTCCGCGCGATGATGCCGTGGATGAAAAAGCGTTCCATCAAAGGCGCGCAGGCCGCTTACTAATTAACACTCTCAACACAAAAGCCGCTGGAGCAATCCAGCGGCTTTTTTATTTTCAGATAATCTCGGCGACGAATTAACCCCCGAGAGTTGTCGGATCAGTCACATCGCCCTTATTGTAGTCAACGTAGGCTTCGGTCAAATCGGCGGCATACATCACGGCGTTGGCCTTGCCGAGATTCAGGTTGATGTGAAGTTCAAATTCCTTCGGCGCGACGGCGGCGCACAATTGCTTGAACGTCGCCTTCGTCGGCTGCCCGTGCTTGAGGCTCCAGAAAATTTTCTTCCCGCCAACCGCGCTGTAGCCGATGTCAATTTTCTCCTCGACCACTTTCGCGGCGGAATAACCAATCGCGTCAATGATGCGCCCCCAATTCGGGTCGCCGCCGTGCCAACTGGTCTTCACGAGCGCACTATTTGCCACCGCGCGGGCGGCAGCATCGGCGTCTTGAATCGTCTTTGCGTCATTGACGCGCACGGTCACCACGCGATGCACCCCTTCGCCGTCACGCACAATTTTCTTGGCGAGTTCGAGAGAGACGTGATTCAAAGCGCCCTGGAAGGTTTTGAACTCAGGACTCTTCGCACCAAATTTTTTGTTCTCCGCCAAACCATTCGCGAGCACGAGCACCGTGTCGTTCGTGCTCATGTCGCCGTCCACGGTGATGCGATTGAAACTATTGGCGACGGCTTCGTTCAGCGCCGCCTGCAGAATCTTGGCGTCAACCGCCGCGTCGGTGGTGATATAGCCGAGCATCGTCGCGTGCAAGCCACCGTGCGGCAGCGCGGCTGGACGCGCACCGGTCGCGGACATGCCGGGCTGAATCATGCCTGCGCCTTTGCAAATGCCGCCGATGCGCACTTTTTTCCCGCCGAGCAAAAATTCAATCGCGATTTGTTTCGAGCGCGAATCGCTGGTCATGATCGCCTCGGCTGCCTGGTCGGCGTGCGCCGGCGTGCCGCCCAGTTCCATCGCCGCTTCGAGAATGCCAGCGCGAATATTGTCCATCGGCATGGTCACACCAATGCGGCCGGTTGAGCCAACCAGACCGCGGCCCGCCGACAGCGCCAAGGTGCGTTCGGTGAACGAGACCATTTCACGTGCATCGGCCATGCCCTGTTTGCCGGTGCAGGCATTGGCATTGCCGGAATTCACCACCACGACTTGCGCAACGCCATTTTTCATGCGCTCCACGCAGACTTTCACCGGCGCAGCGCAGACTTGGTTCGTAGTGAACAGGCCGGCGATGGTCGCGGGCGTTTCCGAAACGATGAGCGCGAGGTCACGCTTCGGGCCTTTGTTGGAGCCTTTGCCCGTGCCGAGGCGTTTAATGTCGCAAAAGACGCCGCTGGCGAGAAAGCCTTTGGGCGCGACGATGGAGCCGGGAATTTCTTTGAATGTAATTTTGCTCATGACTGAAAATAAATTTGCGCAAGCCGCGACCGGTTTTCAAACCTTTACGGCATCAATTTCCAGCCGCACCATGCGGACATGGATTTGGCCAGCGGCATCGGGCGGATGTTTGGCGACGTAACGTTGCGTGACTGCGGCGATGAATTCTTCGCGCAGATTTTCCGGCACGCGCTGGACGAACGGCAGCCAGGTCGTGCGCAGCCAGGTGGCAAAACCCTCCGCCCCGGCATAAGTAGCGTTTTTGGGCGCAAGGTTCAGCGCTTGGATAATAAAACCAAATCGCGGCAACCACTTTTCATAATCCGCCGGTGCGTAAAAAAAATACGGCAGCGGCATTTTGCGAAAAAATTCGCACCAGCGTTTTAAGCGCATCTCCGGCCGAAGCGCGAGAAAAACATCATGGGCATTGCCCTTGCCACCGCAGGAAATGACCAACCTTCCGCCCGGCTTCAACACGGCGGCAGCGCCGCGCAAGATGGCCTCGTGATCGTCCACCCAATGCAACGCGGCGTTGGAAAAAACGCGGTCGAACCGGGTTTTGGAACTGATCTTCCGCGCATCGGAAACCTGAAATTTTAAATTTTTGATTTCAGATTTCGGAAATGTTTTGCACGCGAAGGCGATCATTTCCGGCGAGGCATCTATGCCGGTCACAGAACCACGTGGCAAAGCGCGGGCAATTTCGGCCGTCACCTTGCCATCGCCGCAGCCGACATCCAAAACGTGTTCATCGCCGCGCAGACTGAGTTTGGCGATGAGTTCGCGCGCCCACGTTTGCTGCACGACGGAATTCGCCGCGTAATCCGCAGCGTTCCATTTCGCAGTTTGAGCAGCGGCCTTTGGCACGGCTTAAACCAATCCCGCCGTTTCCGGCCAGCCGCAGAGAATGTTCATGCTTTGCACGGCCTGACCGCTGGCGCCTTTGACGAGATTATCCTCGGCGCTCATGACGATGAGCCGGCCGGTGCGCGGATCGAGCCGCCACGCGATTTCGCAGACATTCGTGCCGACCACATTTTTCGTGTCGGGCAAGGCCTTGCCTTCGAGCAACCGCACGAATGGCTCATTGGCGTAAGCCGACTGGTAGCACGCGGAAATTTTCTCCGCGACCTTGGCCGCGCCGGCGGCATCGCTGAAATGTTCGCTCGGCGCGAGATACAATGTCGTCAGAATGCCGCGATTGACCGGAATCAAATGCGGTGTGAATTGAATGACCACTTTCGTGCCGGCGGCGAATGAAAGTTGTTCCTCGATCTCGGACAAATGCCGGTGCTTCGGCACGCCGTAAGGACGAACGCTTTCATTGCACTCGCAAAATAGATAATCCACCTCGGCTTTGCGGCCCGCGCCGCTGACGCCGCTCATCGAATCGGCGATGATGCCGGCGGATTTGATGAGTCCGGCTTTGAGCAGCGGCAGCGTCGGCAGCAAAATGCTGGTCGGATAGCAGCCCGGCGACGCGATGAGCAGGGATTTTTTAATTTCCTCGCGATAAAATTCTGGCAAACCGTAAACGGATTTTTTCAGCAGTTCCGGCGCAGGGTGATCATGCGCGTAAAATTCTTTGTAAACGTCCGCGCTCTTGAGCCGGAAGTCGGCGCTCAAATCGATCACCACGCAGCCGGCGGCGATCAGCGGCACGGCAAATTCCGCGGCGACGCCGTGCGGCAGCGCGAGGAAAACCATGTCCGCCTGCTTGGACAAAATTTCCACGTTTGGATCGGTGAAATGCAGTGTCTTCGATTTTGGCTGGCTGGCGAATTTGGGGAAAATCTGCGCGAGCGTCTGGCCGGCATTTTGGCGCGAGGTGACGGCGACCAGTTCCGCGTGCGGATGGTTCAAGAGCAGTTGCACCAGGACTTCGCCGGAGTAACCGGACGCACCGACGATGGCGACCTTTTTAATTTTCATTTTCGAATGATATGTTTACCGCAGAGACGCGGAGACGCAGAGAAAAATTTTCAAATAAAAAACCCCGCCGGACTGCCAGCGGGGTTTTGAAAGTTGCAGCGGATTAACGCTTGCTGAACTGGAAGCGCTTGCGCGCACCGGGCTGGCCGTATTTCTTACGTTCGCGTTCACGCGGATCGCGGGTGAGAAAGCCTTCTTTCTTCAGCGCGGGGCGGAGGTTCGCGTCGAATTTCAAAAGCGCGCGGGAAATGCCGTGACGGGTCGCACCGGCCTGGCCGTTCGGGCCGCCGCCGATGACGTTGACGCGCACGTCGAGCTTGTCGGCCGTGCCGGTGAGGGTCAGCGGCTGCGACACGGTCGCACGCAGGGTTTCGAGCGGGAAATAGTTGTCGAACGCGCGGCCGTTGACGGTGATCTTGCCGCTGCCGGTCGCGAGACGAACCCGGGCGATCGCCGTTTTGCGGCGGCCGGTGCCGAGAAATTCATTGGTGGTTTTGGTGGCCATACGAAAAATTATTTAACGGGCACGAGCACCGCCGGCACCTGGGCCGCGTGCGGATGTTTGTCGCCCTTGAACACTTTCAACTTGGTGAGCAGTTGCGCGCCGAGGCGGTTCTTCGGGATCATGCCTTTGACGGCGTGCTCGATCAGGCGTTCGGGCTGCTTCTCGCGCACTTGAGCGACGGTGGTGTATTTTTCGCCGCCCTTCCACCCGGAATACGTCATGAATTCCTTGGCGGTTTCTTTCTTGCCGGTCAGGCGGACCTTCTCGGCGTTGATGACGACCACAAAGTCGCCGGCGTCGAGATGCGCCGTGTAAACGGGCTTGTTTTTGCCGCGCAGAACGTCGGCAATTTGAACGGCCAGTCGGCCCAAGATCGCGCCATCGGCATCAATAACATGCCACTTGCGCTGATCTAAATCTATTTTCGGCAAATGCGTTTTCATTTCTTTACCCAAACAAAAGGGACGTGGAAACTATCAAAGGCACCGGCGAAGTCAACAAGGTATTTTGGCTTTTTTGCGAGGCACCTACGGAATCCGCTTTACACCCGGCCCAAATGCGGCTGATATTTTGGCATGAAAAAGTTGGCTGGGATACTAATTGTTTTAAGCGTCACGCTCGGTTTGTTCATCGCGCAAACGGCCGAAGCCTCGCTGACATCTCAATCCGCACCTAAAACCCCGCCGCCGCCCGGCGTGGCCATTGCGCAAACGCTTTCCACGATCACCGGCGTGGCCATCTCGCCGTTGCTCGGCGTGGGTGCGGTCGGTTGTTATCAATACTTCAAGGCCAACTCCGACGAACAAAAAGCGCGGCTACCGTGGTTTGCCAATCCGCTGTTTTGGGCCCCGGCGCTGCTGCTCGTCGGCCTGTGCGCGTTGAAAGATGCGGCCGGCGTTGTCGTGTTGCCGACCGCGTTAAAAAAACCGATCGATGTTGCCGAGACCATCGAACACAAAATCTCCGGCCTCGTCGCCACCGGCGCGTTTGTGCCGATCATGGTGAACATCATCCGCGAAGCCAACTCCACCGGCGGTCAACCCACCGCGTCGCTGAGTTCGCTCGGCTTCGCCGCGATTGATTTGCACACGTTTTTTTACGACATCTTCATGACGCCGATTGCGATGGCGGCGTTCTTTGTTGTTTTTCTGGCGTCCAACGCCATCAACATTTTGATTTTGATCAGCCCGTTCTCGACCGTGGACGCCTCGCTTAAAACCTTTCGCACGGCCATTCTCGCCAGCGTCGCCGGCAGCGCCTGGATGAATCCATGGCTGGGTGCGGCGTGGGCGCTCATCATATTGCTCATCGCCTATTTCATCGCGGGTTGGTCGTTCCGGCTCACGCATTTCGGACTCGTGTTTATCTGGGATTTTTGCACCGGCCGGAAACTGCGTTTCAAACCCGACGCGACGGAGAACAAATTGTTCCTCGCCTGCAAAACGCAAAAAGTCCCCGCCCGCACTTACGGAAAGCTTTCGCGCAATGACAAAGGCGAACTGGTTTTGAACTACCGCCCGTGGCTGGTGCTGCCACAGCGCACGCTGGTGCTGCCGGCTGGAAATTACGAAACCGGGCGCGGACTTTTTTATTCCGAAATTCTGCGCATCGAAGGCGGCAACGCCAGAACCGTCATCCTGCTGCCGCCGCGCTATCGCGGCCACGAGGAGGAAGTCGCCAAAATCTACGGCTTCGCCGGGACGCGCGATGTCGGCATTCTGGCCGCGTGGGCGTGGTTCAAGAGTTTGTTCAACAACAAGCCCGTGACGGCGTGACGATTTCCGGTTCGCCGCCGGCATTGTTTGGACTGATGTCGGGAAAAGTTTTTTCAATTCACGCTGGCCGGCCGCGCGGCGTTAGTTTGGTCGAGTGAAAACGAAATCAGAAACCCGGCAGGGCATTTCGGACTTGCCATGCCGATGGCCGGGGTTTCCAATGGCCTTAACCCACATAGTCCACTGAAAGGAAGAAACCATGGACACCGCATTGCCATTAATCATTTTATTGGTGCTTGGCGTTCCCCTCGCGCTCGCTGTCTGGCTCATCATCCGCGCCGTCCGCGCCCGCAACCGCATTGAGGAATTGTCCCAGCGACTCGGCGAACTGGAAGTGGAGGTCATCCGGCTGAAACAAAAGCCGGCGCCGGTGCCGGCAACCCGAACTGTTGCCGACGAAAAACCGTTTGTCCCGCCTGGGCTGGTTCCGCCGCTCGCACCGCAACCTATGCCGGCACCAATCATTGCTGCCGCAATACCGCCGATTCCACCGCCGACAATTGCCGCGCCACCGCGTCCGCCCGAACCAAAATTTATTCCGCCACTACCGCCGTTACGCCCGCCATTACCAACCAAACCACCTCTGCCTAAAATCAACTGGGAACAGTTCCTGGGCGTCAAAGGCTTCGCGTGGCTCGGCGGACTCGCGCTGTTCCTCGGCGTTGCCTTTTTCATCAAATATTCCTTCGACAACAACCTCATTCCGCCGCAACTGCGCGTGGCCATCGGTTTTCTCACCGGTTTCGGCCTGCTCGTCGGCGGCGTGATGCTGTCGCGCAAAAATTTTCCGGCGCTGTCGCAAACCTTATGCGCCACCGGCGTGGTGATTCTCTACGCCGTCACCTTCGCGTGCCGCGCGCTCTACCATTTTGATTTCTTCGGGCCGATCCCGACGTTTCTCATGATGTCGCTCATCACGACCGCCGCATTTCTGCTCGCTGCGCGGCTCAACGCCCTGGTCGTCGCCATCCTCGGCATGCTGGGCGGCTTCCTCACGCCGGTTCTGCTTTCGACCGGCCAGGACAATCCACTGGGACTTTTCGGCTACATCGCCATTCTCGACCTCGGCTTGATTCTCGTCGCGCTGAACAAGCGCTGGCACTTCCTCACCGCGCTCGCGGCGGCGGGCACGGCGTTCATGCAAATCGGCTGGGCGGACAAATTCTTCGAGAGCGAAAAATATTTTGAGGGAAATAAAATCCTCGTCGCGCTCGCCGTGCTGCTGGGCTTCAACGCGCTTTGGCTCGCAGCGAACTGGTTTTCCAAACGCCGCAGCCAATCTAATTGGTGGCTGGCCGGCAGCAACCTCGCGCTGGCCGCGATCGCGCTGGCATTCACTTTATTTTTCTTCGACTTCGCGCCGCTCGCGCAACGACCGGTTTTATTGTTTGGCTTTGTCTTCCTGATTGATCTCGCCGTCGCTGCGCTGGCGTGGCTCGACCAAAAAACTTCCATCGCCCAGCCAATCACCGGTCTGGCCGTATTCGGCCTGCTCGCGATTTGGACAACGGAACATTTGAGCAACGAATTGCTCAACGCCGCGCTGGCGTTCTATTTTATCTTCGCGGTTTTCCACTCCGCGCTGCCCGCGCTATTGCAACGCCGTCGCGGCGAGACTCCGGGAGTGTCCGCGCAACTCAATCATTTCTTTCCGCCGCTGGCGCTGCTGCTCGTGCTCGTGCCGATTTTCAAGCTGGCGGAAATATCGTTCCTCGTCTGGCCGTTCGTGCTGCTCGTGGATCTGCTCGCCATCACGCTGGCGGTGATGACCGCGACGCTGCTGCCCGTGCTGGCCGTGCTGCTGCTCACGCTCGCCGCCACCGGCGCGCTCATTTTCAAAATCCCCGCCGACCTCACCGGGCTTCCAACTTCGTTTTTCCTGCTCGGTGCGTTCGCCGTTTTCTTCGTCGTCGCCACGGCCTGGCTTGTTCGGAAATTCAAGCCGGATGTTTTCAAAAATGGATTGAAAATCGGTGACGACCTCAACACGCCGGAAACTCTGGCCGCGCTGCTGCCCGCGAGTTCCGTCGTGCTGCCGTTTTTGCTGCTCATCATGGCCACAATGCGATTGCCGCTCGCCAACCCGACGCCGGTATTCGGCCTCGCGCTGCTGCTGGTCATGCTGCTGCTTGGCCTGACCAAAATCTTTTCCTTCGAATGGATGCCGCTCGTCGGAGTCATCAGCACGTTCGCCGTCGAATGCGCCTGGCATTTCCACCGTTTTGACATTTCCAATCCAACCATTCCGCCGACCACGCCGCTGGGCTGGTATCTGATTTTCTTTGCCGCGTTCGCGCTGTTCCCGTTTTTGTTCCTGCGGAAATTTGCCGACAAAACTCTGCCGTGGGCCGCCGCAGCGCTCGTCGGACCGGCGCAATTTCTCCTGATTTTCCGGCTCGTTAAAATCGCGTGGCCCAATTCCACGATGGGCTTGCTGCCCGCCGTGTTTGCTTTGCCGGCGCTGACCAGCCTCGTCATCGTGCTGAAAAAAATTCCCGCCGAAAACAAATCGCGCATGGCGCAACTCGCGTGGTTTGGCGGCGTGGCGCTCTTTTTTATCACGCTGATTTTCCCGATTCAGTTCGATCGCCAGTGGATCACCATCGGCTGGGCGCTCGAAGGCGCGGCGCTGCTCTGGCTGTTCCACCGCGTGCCGCATCCGGGCCTGCGGCTCACCGGTGCCGGCCTGCTCGCCGCCGCGTTTGTGCGGCTCGCCTTCAATCCCGCCGTGCTGGAATACCATCAGCGCAGCGCCACGCCGATTTTCAACTGGTATCTTTACGCCTACGGCATCGCGACCGTTTGTTTGTTTGTCGGGACAAAACTGCTCGCGCCGCCGCGCCACCTGGTTTTGAAATCCAACGCCCAGGCCATTCTCGGCGCGCTCGGCACCGTGCTGGCGTTCTTGCTGCTGAACATCGAGATCGCCGATTATTTCAGCGCGCCCGGCTCGACGCTTACGTTCCAGTTCAGCGGCAATTTCGCCCGTGACATGTCTTATTCCATCGCGTGGGGACTGTTTGCGCTCGGCCTGCTGGTTTATGGCATCCTCAAGCGCCTCGCCGCCGCGCGCTACGCCGCGATGGCGCTGCTGTGCGTCACGCTGCTGAAATTATTTTTCCACGACCTTGCGCAACTCGGTCCGCTTTACCGCATCGGCGCGTTCATCGGCGTGGCCGTCATCGCGATGCTGGCGTCATTTGCGTATCAAAAATTTTTTTCCGCCACCGCCGCGGAAACCGAGGTCAAAAATGAAAATAAAAAATAATTTTGCGTCGAAATACTTGTGCTTATTGGCGCTCACTGCCGGGTTGACGACCCGCGCCGCACTGCCAGCCGACTGGCAAAAGGAACAGCCCTTTGAGATCGCCGCGCCCGGACTTGTCAAAATAAGCCTGCCCACCGAGACACTTTCCGCCGCGCGGCCTGCGCTGGAAGATTTGCGGCTCTGCGACGCGGCGGGAAACGAACTGCCGTTTTGGATCGAGCACCCGAGGCCGGCCGGAAAAATTGTCCAGACCGCGAAGTCCTTTCAAGTTTCGCTCAACGCCAGCACCACCGTCATCACGCTGGAAACCGGACTTGCGCAGCCGCTCGACGGCGTCGCGCTCGAAACGCCGGCGGGCAATTTCATCAAGGCCGTGCGCGTGGATGGCTCGGCCGACGGCAAAAGCTGGCAGCCGCTCGCACAGGGCCGCCCGATTTTCCGGCAGCAATTTGGCGCGAGCCAACTGCACATTACCTTCTCCGCCGGCAGTTGGCGCTGGCTGCGGCTGACTGTGGATGACCAGCGATCGCAGGCGATTCCGTTCACTGGCGCGCGGGTTTTTGCCGCTGCCGTCGATCCACTGCCGAGTGAAATTCAAACCTCTGCCATCGCCGAGCGTGATGAAAACCCCGGCGAGACGCGGCTCACGCTGAATCTCGGCGCGGCGAATCTGGACGTGGCGAATCTGAAAATTGAAACAGACGAACCGCTTTTCACACGCGCCGTGACCCTCGCGGTGCCGCAAATTTCGGACAACGGCATTCGCGAACAGGTTGTCGGACAAGGGGTGATTTATCACGTCGCGGTGGAAGGTCAGCCGGCGTCGGCGAATCTTTCCATGCCGCTGGAAACCCAAGTGCGCTCGCACGAGCTGGTGTTGCTCATTCAAAATGGCGACAGCCCGCCGTTGGCCATTTCCGCCGTGCGCGTGGAGCGGCGGCCGGTTTATCTGGTGTTTCTGGCGCGGACACCGGGGACATTCCATCTGCTGACCGGCAACAAATTTTGCGCCGCGCCGCATTACGATCTGGCCTCGCTCGGCGCAGATTTGAAAAATGCTGCTGTTACTCCGACGCAAATTTCCCCACCAGCGGACAATCCCAATTATCGCGCGCCGGAAGCGCTGGCCGGAATCGAAATGACCGGCGCCGCGCTCGATGTTTCCGCATGGAAATTCCGCAAAGCGATTCAGCTTTCACGCGACGGGGCCCAGCAAATTGAACTCGACCTCGACGTGCTGGCCCGCGCCAATCCGGACTTTGCCGACTTGCGCTTGCTGCGCGGCAGCAATCAAGTGCCTTACATCGTCCAGCACACGTCCATCAACCGCTCGCTCACGCCGGCCGTCACGGCGACGAATGATGCGAAAAATTTAAAATTGAGTCGGTGGATTATCCGGCTGCCACGCGCCGGCTTGCCGCTCACGCGGCTGACGTGTGTGGCGAAAACGCCATTGTTTCAGCGCGAACTGTCGCTTTACGAAGAACTCGCCGACGAGCGCGGCGACAAATATCGCCGTTCGCTCAGCAGCGTTTCGTGGACGCAAACACCAGAGCGCAAGCCCAAGGAATTTTCGCTGCCGCTGGACAGCGCGCTGCAGAGCGACACGCTGTTTCTCGAAACGCAAAATGGCGACAACCCGCCAATCGAGTTGGAGAATTTCGCCGCGTTTTATCCCGCGACCCGCGTGCTGTTCAAGGCAAAAGCCGACGATGCGCTGTTTCTGTATTACGGCAACCCGCGTGTTTCCGCGCCAACCTATGATTTAAGCCTGGTCGCCGCCGAACTGCTCGCGGCCGACAAAACGGCGGCCAAGTTCGCCACCGAGGAGCAGTTGAAAAAAACGTCATGGGCCGAAAGCCAGACGCCGGGCAGCGGTGGTTTTTTATTCTGGGGAATTCTTGCGGTGGTCGTGGTGGGTTTACTTGTCGTCATCACGCGATTGCTACCCAAAGCGCCGCCGACAGCTGGATGAATTTTACCCGCCGAGATACGCGCTCTGGACTTGCGGACTTTGCCGCAGTGCCGCCGAATCGCCACTTAACGTGATTTTGCCGGTCTCCAAAACGTAGCCGTAGCTGGAAATTTCCAGCGCCCGGTTGGCGTTTTGTTCCACCAGCAAAATTGTCAAGCCACGCTCGCGGTTAATCTCCACGATTTTTTCAAAAATGGTTTTCACCAGCAGCGGTGCCAGGCCAAGCGACGGCTCGTCCAGCATCAGGAATTTCGGTTGACTCATCAGCGCGCGGCCGATGGCCAGCATCTGCTGCTCGCCGCCGCTCAGCGTGCCGGCGATTTGCTGCTCGCGTTCCTTCAAACGCGGAAACGTTGCGAAGACAAATTCCAGTTCGCGCCGGACGACTTTTCTGTCGCGCACGAGATACGCGCCCATCTGCAAATTTTCCAGCACGGTCAGGTTCGCAAATATCATCCGGCCTTCGGGAACGTGCGATAACCCGCACGCCACGATTTCATGCGGGGGCAGACCGGCGATGTTTTTGCCACCGTAAAAAATCTCGCCGGATTTCGGTTTTAGCAGACCGGAAATCGCTTTCAGCGTCGTGGTTTTGCCCGCGCCGTTGCTGCCGATGAGTGTGACGATGCTGCCGGCCGGCACGGACAAGGAGATTCCATGCAGCGCGGAGATCGCACCGTAGCTGACCGTCAGATTTTTTATTTCCAACATTTTATTCGCCCAGATAAGCGGCAATGACTTTCGGATTCGCGCGCACTTCATCCGGTTTGCCTTCGGCAATCTTGATTCCGTAGTCCAAAACCACGATGCGTTCACAGATCCCCATCACCACTTTCATGTCGTGCTCGACCAGCAAAATGGAAATCTGAAACTTGTCCTTGATGAATTGGATAAGCCGCGTGAGTTCGACCTTCTCGGTGGCATTCATCCCGGCGGCCGGCTCGTCGAGCAGCAGTAGTTTCGGCTGGGCGGCGAGCGCGCGGACGATTTCCAAACGCCGCTGGTCGCCGTAGCTCAGGCTTTTCGCCGGCTCATCGCGGAATTTGCCGAGCTGGAAAATTTCCAGCAATTCCAGCACGCGGTCGGCGATGGATTTTTCCTCGGCATGAAAACCTTTGCCGCGCCACAGGGCGTGGCGCACGTCGCCGCGCAAATGCAAATGAAACACCGCACGGACATTGTCGAACACGGTGAGCGACGGAAACAGCCGGATGTTCTGAAACGTCCGCGCAATGCCGCGCGCCGTGATGCGATACGGCGGGCTGCCGGCGATGGATTGGCCGTCAAAATTAATTTCACCGCTGGTAGGCTGATAAACGCCGGTGATGAGGTTGAAGGCGGTGGTTTTGCCCGCGCCGTTCGGGCCGATGAGGCCGACCAGTTCGCCGCGCCCGATCTGCAAATCCAGTTCCGACACCGCCGTGAGTCCGCCGAAGCGGATCGTGGCTTTGTCAAGTTGGAGCAGAGCGGACATTTTTTTATTTTGGTGCGGAGGATTTTTTAAAGCTGAAAAGGCCTTGCGGGCGTGTGAGCATTAAAACAATTAAGAGCAGCGAATAAATGATCATGCGCGTGTCGCCGATCCAGCCAAGCGGACGTTCAGCGGTAAACCCTGGCAAATGCTCAATGCCGGACAGCATCCGCAAGCCTTCCGGCAGCAGCGTCAGCAAAATCGCGGCGAGGATGACGCCGATGGTGTTGCCCATGCCGCCGAGAATGACCATGACGACGAAGGTGATGGATTGCATGAAACCGAAGCCGCCGGGCGTGAGAAATTGTTTCGAGTGCGCGTAAAGTCCGCCCGCGATGCCCGCGAAAAAGGCGCCAACGACGAAGGCGGTGACTTTGTATTTGGTGGTATTGATGCCCATCGCCTCGGCGGCCACTTCGTCATCGTGGACGGCGATGAAGCCGCGGCCGTAAGTGGAATTGACGAGCGCCGCGACGACATAAACCGTCACCGCCGCGAGACCAAACGTCCAAAACAGATTTGCCCAGCCGTGATTGACACTCAAGCCGCGTGCGCCGCCAACTTTGTCCATGTTTTGCAAAATGACCCGGATGATCTCGCCAAAGCCGAGCGTGACGATGGCAAGGTAATCGCCGCGCAGCCTCAGCGACGGAATACCGACGAGCAAACCGGCCACGGCTGCCGCGAGTCCGCCCGCGAGCAGCGCGACGGCAAAAATTCCATTCGCGGCAAAGAAACTCAAGTCGCCAAATTGATTGGTGATGACGGCGGAAGTGTAAGCGCCGACGGCCATGAAACCCGCGTGACCCAACGAGAATTGTCCGGTGTAGCCGTTGATTAAATTCAAGCTAACGGCCATCACGATGCCGATGCCGATGTCGTAAAAAATAAAAAGCCAGTAGGGATTAATTTTGTCCGCGAACAGCGACGCCAAAAATCCCAGCGCGATGGCGCCGAGCAAAAACGTTTTGGCGTGGCGGAAATTCATCTTAATCAAGAGCCTCCGAGCGGCGCAGAACCATTTTCATTCGATCCTTCTGAACGATCTTTCAGGATTAATTTGATTGCGGAACTCATGTTTTGCAGACACTCGTTTTTCGTCCGTCCTTGTCCCTTTGCTTCAGGAAGTTCTGGGCAAAAACCCACAAACAATTCTCCCGCTTGGTGAATTTTTATTGTGAATTTGCGTTGCATCTTTTGACTTTATTTTCGCGTCAGACTTTTTCAGTTTCTTTTTTGCCGAGCAAACCCGACGGCTTCACCAGCAGAATCAAAATCAAAACGGCGAACGCGATGGCGTCGCGGTAGGTCGAGGAGATGTAGCCGGACACGAGCGTTTCGGTGACGCCGATGATGATGCCGCCGAGCGCCGCGCCGGGCAGGTTGCCGATGCCGCCGAGCACTGCCGCGACAAACGCCTTGAGTCCCGGCAGAATGCCCATGAGCGGGTCAATGGACGGATAATTAATGGCCCACAAAATACCCGCCGCCGCCGCGAGCGCGGAGCCGAGCGCGAAGGTGAAGCTGATGACCACATCGGTGTTCACGCCCATCAGCGCGGCGGCTTCGGGATTGAAGGACACGGCGCGCATGGCGGTGCCGATTTTTGTTTTCATCACGATGAACCGCAGCGCGAGCAATAAAATCAAGGTGATGGCGAGGACGACGATTTGATTACTGTTGAAACTTAAACTACCGATGTGCGTGACGGCAAAGCTGGGGAGGATTTCAGGAAATTTTTTGGGCGCGGCGCCGAAGAAAAATTGCCCGGCATATTCGAGGAAAAGCGAAACCCCGATGGCAGTGATGAGGACGGTGAGTTTGGGACGCTTTCTCAGCGGACGATAGGCCAGGCGTTCGATCAATACGCCGAGGGCGGCGCAGGCGGCCATTGATATCCCCATGACCGCCAGCGCGCCGGCAACCGAAGGCAACGGCAGGATCGTCGCGATTTTCGGCGCAAGATAAAATCCGGCGAACGCGCCGAGCATGAAGATGTCGCCGTGCGCGAAATTGATGAACCGCAAAATGCCATAGACCATCGTGTAGCCGATGGCGATCAGCGCGAGGATAGAGCCAAACGCGAGGCCGTTGATGAGCTGCTGGAGAAACAGTTCAGGCGAAAAAATCAGTTGTAATGGAGACCCCATTACGGCGCGACAGTCTGGACATATTGGAAGACGCCGTTGGTGATGGCCAGAATCACGGCGGGCTTGGATGCGTTGCGGCTGGCGTCAATCGTGATGTTGCCGGTGACGCCGTGAAAATCTTTTTCCGCGGCGAGTGCGTCGCGCACTTTGGCGCCGTCGGTGGTGCCGGCCTTTTTTATGGCATCGGCAAGAATCATCACGGAGTCGTAGCCGAGTGCGGACATGGCGTCGGACGATTCATGGAATTTATCCAGGAATTTTTTGGCGAAGCCTTGCACGACGGGCGAGGTGTCCTGCGGCGAAAAATGCGTGGAAAAATAATCGCCTTCCAACGCCGCGCCGCCGATGGGCACCAACGAAGTGGATTCCCAGCCGTCACCGCCGAGCATCGGCACGTTCAGGCCCAGCTGCTTCGATTGCAGCCCAATCAGCCCGACCTCGGTGTAGTAACCGGGAACGAAAATGGCGTCCGGATTGGCTGCCTTGATGGAGGTGAGCTGCGCGTTGAAATCCTTGTCGCCACCGCTGTAATTTTGTTCTGCGGCGATTTTGCCGCCGGCAGCCGTGAAGCCGAGCTTGAAAAATTTGGCGAGGCCCACGCTGTAATCGCTTTTCACATCCGTCAGCACGGCGACGTTTTGCAGTTTGAGCGTCTGGCGCGCGAAGTTGGCCATGACCGTGCCTTGAAAGGGATCAATGAAACAGACGCGGAAAATATAGTCGCCGGTCTCGGTCACTTTCGGATTCGTCGAGGACGGCGAGATCATCGGGATTTTATTTTGCTGGCAGATTGGCGCGGCTTCGAGCGAACGCGACGAGGCGACTTCGCCCAGAATCGCGACCACGCCGTCGCTGGAAATCAGCTTGCGCACGACCGTCGCCGACTGGCCGGCCTGCGATTGGTTATCCTCGGTGAGCAGTTGGATTTTTTTGCCCAGCACGCCGCCATTGGCGTTGAGTTCGTCCACGGCGAGCTGCGTGCCGTGGTGGGACGACTGGCCAAACGTGGCCTCGCTGCCCGTCAGCGACGCGAATTCGCCGACCTTGATGGTGTCGCTGCTCGCGCCGGAACCGGCCGACGGCTTGTTGCAGCCGGTGAGAAAAAGCGCAACTGCCAGTGCCGCCAAAAAGTATCCATGCCAGATTTTCATAAAATTTGCCAAAAGTTTGAATTGTGATGTGTGCGCGCCGCCCACGCGTGCCGGCAGGCTAGAAAATTTGCCGCCGGGTTTCAATCTCGTTTCCGGTTCCATTCTGGCGGGCCGGCCGGCCTGGGATCGACAAATTCATTTGACAAGACCGTCATTCTTACCTACCGTTCGGTAAGTTTTATATGAGCAAGCCCGCAAACCATACCGACACCCGCCAGCAACTGCTGCGCGCTGCGCTCAAGCATTTCGCCAACAGCGGCTACGCGGCCACGTCGGTCCAGCACATCGTGGACGACGCCAAGCTGTCCAAGCCGGCGCTGTATTATCATTTCAAGGACAAGGCTGGACTGTTCCAGGCGCTGGTCCATGAGGCGCACGACGAACGCTACCGGCTGCTCTGCGCGGCGGCGGAAAGCAATGTCGGCATCCGCGCCCAACTGGAAGCCGCGCTCGCTGCTTTGTTCGCCTACTTCCGCGAAAACCGCGAGTTGATGCGGATTTCGTTCGCCACCATGTTCGCCGCGCCGGGCGAGGTGCCGGAAGATGCCGCCTGCGCGGAAAAGTGCGAGCGCAATTTTGAATTTATCCATTCGCTCATCAAAGCCGCGCGAAAGAACGGCGAGCTGGATCCGCATTTCGAGGCGCAGGAAATGGCGTTCGGCTTTTACGGGCTGGTTAATTTTTATCTCGTCGGCCATCTCGTCTGCCCGGATTGCAGTCCGGACAAGTCGGCGGCCAAACGAATCGTGGAGCTGTTTCTGGCGGGTGCCGGGCCGAAGCCGGGCGCAACAAAAATTAAAAAGCAAACGAAAGGGAAAAAATGACGCGGAAATTATTTGTCGGCATTGTGATCGTCGTGGTGGTCGCCGGCGCGCTGGCGGCGGTGAAAACCATGCAGATCCGAACCATGATGGCGTTTGGCGCGTCCTTCGCGCCGCCGCCGGAAACCATTTCGTCTGCCGTGGCGCACGAGGAAAAGTGGCCGGAAACCCTGCCCGCCGTCGGCTCGGTGAGCGCGGCGCAAGGCGTCTTGGTGTCGCCGGAGATTGCGGGGACGGTGAGCGAAATCGCTTTTGACTCCGGAGCCACCGTAAAACAGGGTGACTTGCTGGTGCGCCTGAACACGGCGTCCGAGGCGGCGCAGTTGCAGGCGGCGGAAGCGCAGGTGGAACTCGCGCGGCTGAACGCCGAGCGCGCCCGGCAGTTGCGCGCGGACAAAACGGTTTCACAATCCGAACTCGACACCGCCGAGGCGACTTTGAAGCAAGCTCAGGCGAACGCGGAGAGCATTCGCGCGACGATTGACAAGAAAACTATCCGCGCGCCGTTCGCCGGCCGGCTGGGCCTTCGGCTCGTAAATCTTGGCGAACAGGTGGAGGCGGGCAAGGCCATCGTGTCGCTGCAATCGCCGTCGCCAATGTTTGTGGATTTTTCGCTGCCGCAGCAAAACCTCTCGCAACTGGCCACCGGTCTGAAAGTGCTGGCGACAACCGATGCGTATCCGGGCAAGAAATTCGAAGGCGCCGTGGCGGCCATCAATCCGGACCTCGACACCGCGTCGCGCAGCCTCCGCGTGCGCGCCCAATTTGCCAACACGGACGAACTCCTGCACGGCGGGATGTTTGTGCAGGTCGAAGTGATTTTGCCGGATGAAAAACCGGCGTTGGTGATTCCGTCAACGGCGCTGTTGAGCGCGCCTTACGGCGATTCGATTTTTGTCATCAACACGCCGACGAACGCTGCCTCGACCAATCTCGTGGTGCAGCAGAAATTCATCCGCACCGGCCGCAGCTACGGCGATTTTGTGAGCGTGGAAAGCGGTTTGAAAGCCGGCGAAAAAGTGGCGACGGCCGGTATTTTCAAATTGCGCAGCGGCATGGCGGTGATTGAAAACAACGAGCTCGTGCCACCAGCCTCGGAAACGCCCACGCCGCCGAACAATTAATCCGGGATGAAATCTTTTACCGACCTTTTCATTCGCCGGCCGGTGTTGGCGATTGTCGTGAACCTGATCATTTTGATCGCGGGTTTGCACGCCGTCAGTTCGCTCACCGTGCGCCAGTATCCGCGCAATGAAAACGCCACGATCACCGTCACCACCGCCTACGTCGGCGCGAGCGCGGAACTCGTGCGCGGCTTCGTCACGCAGCCGCTGGAACGCGCCATCGCTGCTGCCGACGGCATTGAATACCTCGAATCGTCCAGCAAACTCGGGCTATCGACGATCACCGCGCGGTTGAAATTAAATTACAACGGCAAAACCGCGTTGTCGGAAATCAATTCCAAGATCAACCAGGTGCGCAACGATCTGCCGCCGGAGGCGGAGGTGCCGGCGATCAACATCGAAACGGCGGATTCGCAGTTTGCCGCGTGTTATTTGAGTTTTTCCTCCGACATTTTGCAGGCGAATCAGATCACGGATTATCTGACGCGCATCGTGCAGCCGCGGCTCGCCGCGCTGGAAGGCGTGCAGCGCGCGGATCTGCTGGGCGGCCGGACGTTCGCGATGCGCATCTGGCTCAAGCCCGACCGGCTCGCGGCCTACGGCATCAATCCGAACCAGATTCGCGTGGTGCTGGCACAGAATAATTTTCTCGCCGCCGTCGGCCACACGCAGGGTTCGCTGGTGCAGGTGAATTTGACGGCGAACACGGATTTGCGTTCCGTGGACGAATTCAAAAATCTCGTCGTGCGCCAAAACGGCGACCAGCTTGTGCGGCTGCGCGACGTGGCCGACGTGACGCTCGGCGCGGAAGATTACGACAGTGAAGTGCGGTTCAGCGGCGAACGCGCCGTGTTCATGGGCGTTTGGGTGCTGCCCAACGCGAACTCGCTCGACGTCATCAAACGCGTCCGCACTGAAATGGCCGCCATTGAAAAAGAACTGCCGGCCGGCCTCAAGGGAAAAATCGCCTATGACGCGACCAAATACATCGAAGACGCGATCCACGAAGTTTTGAAAACGCTGTCGGAAACGTTGCTGATTGTTTCCATCGTGATCTTTTTGTTTCTCGGCTCGCTGCGCTCGGTGCTGATTCCGCTGGCGGCGATTCCCTTGTCGCTCATCGGCGGCGTGTTTCTCATGCAGACCTTCGGCTTCTCGCTGAATTTGCTGACACTGCTGGCGGTCGTGTTGTCCGTCGGCTTGGTCGTGGACGATGCGATTGTCATGGTGGAAAACGTCGAGCGCCACGTTCGCGAAGGTTTGACGCCCATCAACGCCGCGCTGCTCGGCGCGCGCGAACTCATCGGGCCAGTCATCGCCATGACCATCACGCTCGCGGCGGTCTATGCGCCGATCGCATTTCAAGGCGGGCTGACCGGTTCGCTGTTCCGTGAATTTGCGCTGACGCTGGCGGGCGCGGTGTTCATATCCGGGTTCGTCGCGCTCACGCTGTCGCCGGTGATGTCGTCGCGGCTGCTGGATCATGACCGCGAAGAACACGGGTTTGCCGGCAAAATCAACCGCGATTTCGACCGGCTGAAAAAATTCTACAGCCGCGTGCTGGACGCCACGTTGAACGCGCGTCCGTTGGTTTATACCGTTTGGATTTGCCTGAGTTTATTGACGATTCCGATGTATATGATGTCCGCCAACGAACTCGCGCCGACGGAGGATCAGGGCGTGGTGTTCGGCATTGTCGAAGGCCCGGCAAACGCGACCATTGAGCAGACCACGTATTACGCCGACGCCGTGAACAAAATGTTTGAGACGGTTCCGGAAACTGCGCAGACGTTTCAACTAACATTTCCTGACAGCGGTTTCAGCGGCATGGTGCTCAAACCGTGGGGCGAGCGGAAACGCACGGTTTTTCAGATTCAGCCCGGCATCCAGCAAATGGTAAACCGTGTGCCCGGCATCCGGCTATTGATGGTCACGCCGCCCGCGCTGCCCGGCGGCGGCCAGTTTCCGGTGGAGTTTGTTTTGTCCTCGACTGCCGAGCCGGCGCAGATTTTGCCCTTTGCGCAGCAGATTGCGCAGATGGCCGCGACGAATGGCATGTTCGCCTTTCCGCCGATCATTGACACGAAGATTGACCAGCCGGAAGTGGAGCTGGTGATTGATCGCGACAAAGTGGCCGTGCTTGGTTTGGATTTGCAAACCGTCGGCTCGGATCTCGCCGCGCTCGTCGGCGGCAATTATGTGAACCGCTTCAATCTCGCGGGCCGCAGTTACAAAGTCATCCCGCAACTTCGGCGCGGCGCCCGGCTGACCACCGACCAGCTCGAAAGCACCTACATCAAAGGCCCGAACGGCCGGCTCGTGCCGTTGAACACGTTCGCGCATTTTGAAAAGCGCACCACGCCGCGCTCGCTCAATCGCTTTCAGCAGTTGAACTCGGTGAAGATCAGCGGCGTCGCCATCGTGCCGCTGGACACCGCGCTGAAATTTCTGGAAACGGAAAGCACAAAAATTCTGCCGGCGAACTATCGCCTCGATTACACCGGCGAATCGCGTCAGTTGCGGACGGAAGGGAATAAATTCTTGCCGGCCATGATGCTGTCCGTCGTGATGATTTTTCTCGTGCTGGCCGCGCAGTTCAACAGTTTCCGCGATCCGTGGATTATCCTGCTCGGCTCCGTGCCGCTGGCGATGTTCGGCGCACTGATGTTCTGTTTTCTGAAAATGCCCAACCCGAACATCCCGTTTTGGACCAACGGCTGGACAACTACGCTGAACATTTATTCGCAGGTCGGCCTGGTCACGCTCGTCGGGCTGGTGACGAAAAACGGAATTTTAATTGTGCAATTCGCCAACGAGCTGCAGCGCTCCGGCCGCACAAAAATGCTCGCCATCCGCGAAGCCTCGCTGCTGCGGCTGCGCCCGGTGTTGATGACCAGCGTGGCGACGGTCGCCGGCCATTTTCCGCTGACGATGGTCACCGGGGCCGGGGCCGCCGCGCGTAATTCCATCGGCCTCGTCATTGTTTCCGGCATGGCCATCGGCACGCTATTCACGCTGCTGGTGATCCCGTCCATCTATATTTTGATCGCCAAGGATCACACTTCAGAAGGCCACGCTACCACCGGGGAAAACCCGCACGCCGTATGAATGAAAATCCGCCAGCCAACGCCACGCCGCCGGTAGTCATCGCGCCGGACGACTCCGCCACAAAATTTAATTCGCCAAAATTTCTCTGGCCGGCCGCCCTCGTGCTTGTGGTGCTGCTGTATTTCGGCATCGCGTATCTCGTGGACGTGTTCACCCACGAAGCCACCGATGACGCCTTCATCGCCGGGCACGTCGTTTCCATCGCGCCGCGCATTTCCGGGCAAGTGGCCGCCGTTCACGTTTTGGACAACCAGATGGTGCGCTCAAATGATTTGCTCGTGGAAATTGATTCCACCGATTACGCCATGACCGTCGCGCAAAAAACGGCGGCGGCGGAAGCGCAGCAGGCAAGTTGCCAGACGATGCTGGCGGGCTGGCAATTAATGCAGGCCAAAGTCACCACTGCCGAAGCCGACGTGCGCAAGGCGCAGGCCGATGCGGACTCCGCCGATTCCACCGCCAAAAAAACGCAAGCCGATTTGGAACGCGCCCAGGATTTGCTGAAACAAAAAACTGTTTCGCAGCAGGAATTCGACTCGACGCAGGCCGCCAACACCAAAGCGCAGGCTGACTTGAAATCGGCGAATGAGAATGTGATCGAAGCGAACTCCCGCGTCGTGGAAGCGAATCGCACGCTCGACGCCGCGTGGGCTCAGGTCGCCACCGTGCAGGCGCAATTGCGTGAGGCGCAGACGAACATCGCCGCCGCCCAGATCAATCTCGCCTACACAAAAATTTGCGCGCCCGCCGACGGCCGCGTGACGCGCAAGGCCGTGGAGGCCGGCGATTATGTTCAAACCGGCCAGCAACTGATGTCCCTCGTGCCGCCGGAAGTCTGGGTGGTGGCAAACTTCAAGGAATCACAATTGAAATCCATGAAGCCCGGCCAGCCGGTGATCGTGGCGATTGACGCGCTCGGCGGCAAAGAATTCCGCGCGCATGTGGACAGCGTGCAGGCCGGCAGCGGCGCGCAGTTCAGCCTGCTGCCGCCGGAAAACGCCACGGGTAATTTCGTGAAAGTCATCCAGCGCGTGCCGGTGAAAATCATTTTCGACGACGCGCTGCCCGCCGATCACGTCATTGGCCCCGGCCTGACGGTCACGCCGAGCGTGCAGGTGCGCCAGTTTGTTTTGCCCGCGTGGGCGATTACGCTCATGGCCATCATCATCGCCGGCCCGTCGGTGCTGGTTTTCGTTCTCGTCACCAACAGGAAATCAGTGGCGCAAAAATGAACCGAAAAACGCAGGCTCCGCCGGTTTTTTCACTTTGCATTTTTAATTTTTAATTTCTATGCAGGAATGGCATCCACGCCACAATCCGTGGCTGATCACGCTCACGGTGATGCTGGCGGTGTTCATGGAGGTGCTGGACACGTCCATCGCCAACATCGCGCTGCCGCACATCGCGGGCGGCCTGTCGGCCACGCCGGAAGAGGCAACCTGGGTGCTCACGAGCTATCTCGTCGCCAACGCCATCGTGCTGCCAATGACCGGTTGGCTAGGAAATTATTTCGGCCGCAAACGCGTGCTGCTTTCGTGCATCGTCATGTTCACGTTCGCGTCAGCGTTATGCGGGCTGGCGTGGGATTTGCCGACGCTGGTGATCGCGCGGATTTTGCAGGGCTTCGGCGGCGGCGCGATGGTGCCAATCGCGCAGTCCATCATGCTCGAAAGTTTTCCACCGCAAAAGCGCGGCGCGGCAATGGCGGTCTTCGCGCAGGGCGTGGTCGTCGCGCCGATTCTTGGCCCGACGATGGGCGGGTGGATTACGGACAGCTATTCCTGGCGCTGGATTTTTTACATCAACGTGCCGGTGGGAATTTTCGCGGTGCTCATGGCGAAATGGGTCGTCGAAGATCCGCCTTACATTAAACGCAATGTTCATGCGACGATTGACTACATCGGCTTCGCGCTGCTGGCCGTGTGGCTGGGCACGATGCAAATCGTGTTGGACAAAGGCCAGGAAGCCGACTGGCTCGGCGCGGAATGGGTGCGCTGGTTCACGTTCACGTCGGTGGTTTCTTTTTTGAGTTTCATCTGGTGGGAATTTCAAACCGATCATCCGTTGGTGGACCTGCACGTTTTCAAAAACCGCAATTTCACCATCGGTTTGATTTTGATGACCTCGCTGGCGGCGATTCTTTACGGCACCACGGCGCAACTGCCATTGTTCCTGCAAACGCTGATGGGTTATCCGGCGCTGCAAGCCGGTTACGCCATGAGCCCGCGCGGCGTGGCGGCATTCTTCACCACATTTTTCGTCGGGCGCATGGTCGGAAAAATCCGGGTGCGCTGGATGTTATGCATCGGATTTGTGACGCTGGCGTATTCATCGTTCCTGCTCGCGAACATCAACCTGCAAGTCGGCATGGGCAACGTCATCTGGCCAAGCATCGTCAACGGGATCGCCATTAGTTTTATTTTTGTGCCCTTGACGACGACGACAATGAGCCAGCTCAGCCAGGCGCAGATCGGCAACGCCAGCGGGCTCTATAATTTAATGCGCAATCTCGGCGGCAGCATCGGCATCGCATTCGTCACCACCATGCTGGCGCGCGGCGCGCAATCGCATCAAGCCCTGATGGTCGGACATCTGACGCCGACCGACCCGGCATTTGCGCAGCGGTTTGCCGCTGCCAAAAATCTCCTTTCGCGTCACACGGATCCCGTGAGCGCGACGCAGCAGGCTTATGCCGCCGTTTATTCACTGCTCGATCAGCAGGCGCACCTGTGGGCGTTCGTGGATAATTTCTTTCTGTTCGGCGTGCTGGCGCTCGGCGGCATTCCGCTGGTTTTTCTGTTCAAGCGCGTGCAGTTCGTTAAAAAACCGGCCGCCGCCGCGCATTGAATTTCAACCGGCTATTTTCACCAGCGATAACCGGGTGATTTCGCGGGCCCGCTCGTCCGTCGCCGCCTCAGCGTAAACCCGGAATTCCGGCGCATTGCCGGACGGACGCAGGTGGATAATTTCGTCGTTTGCAAAAATTATTCGCAACCCGTCCGTGCGGTTCAAACTCTGCACACGACCGCAAATCTCGCCGAACATTTTTCCTATTTCAATTTTGTCGGCCGCTTCGTCGCCAGAATTAAACCGCGCCAGCAGCGCCGCGCTATTTTCCGTCGCAAAATTTTTCAAACGGTCGCTCGCCGTGAACCGCGCCGGCAAATTGGCCGCCAGTTGCGAAATGGTTTTGCCTTCTGCTTTGGCGAGCAACAAGATGCCCAGCATCACGATCACCGCGTCGCGCGTCGGCAGGGCGCGCAATTTTCTGCCGCCAGATTCGATGTCCGAGTTCAGCAAAAATCCGCCGTTAGCTTCGTAACCGACCACGCGTTTTGCCCCGTCAGCGCTGGCTTGAATCATCGAGGCCACCACAAACGGCGAGCCGATGCGCGTGCGGCGGACGTCGCGGAACCAACCGCATTTTTCCACTGCCGTATTGCAGCTCACCGGCGTGCTGATTGAATCCGCGGCCAGAAATTTCGCGCAGAGAATTCCCGCGATGTCGCCGCGCAGCCAGTGGCCATGTTCATCGCTGACCAGTGGACGGTCGCTGT
Source organism: uncultured Verrucomicrobia subdivision 3 bacterium (assembly GCA_903884535.1). Classification (GTDB taxonomy): domain Bacteria; phylum Verrucomicrobiota; class Verrucomicrobiia; order Limisphaerales; family UBA11358; genus UBA11358. The sequence goes on along the minus strand of CAISEZ010000164.1, from coordinate 22,233 downwards.
CGCCGTCGGCGGAAACAATGGCGTCAAATTTCCCGGTCGCCGCCCACTCGCGTGCCAGTTCCACGTCCTCCGGCCGGATGGCCTCGGTGTCCACCGGAATGAATTTCTCCGAGCGGCCCAGCGGCGTGACTTCCGCTCCGAGGTGCGAAAAAATTTTCACCAGCACATCGCGCCCGACGGCGGAGTGTTGATAAACGCCGACTCGCAAACCTGCCAGCGCGTCGGGCGCAAAAAAATTCAGGTAGCGCATCGCGTAATTTTCCCCGGCCACGGGCGAAACTTCGTGCGGTGCGGCTGGCTTCGCAAAATTTCCATCCACCCCAAACATCGCGTCGTCCAGCTCCACAATCTGGCTGCTCATGCCTTGTTCGTCGGACTTTAAAACCTCTCCAGCGCACTTGTTGAACTTGATGCCGTTGCGGTCATCCGGAATGTGACTCCCCGTGACCATGATCGATGGGATTTTATTTTCAAACCCAAATAACGCGACCGCCGGCGACGGGATTTTTCCGCAGTTCACCGCGCGGTAGCCGAGATCATCCGCCGCACGACAGACCGCTTCCATCACGCGGCTCGTGCTGGGTCGGAAATCGCCGCCGACGGCAACGCATTCGTCCGCGCGCTTGATTTCGCCAATGGATTCAAGGTATTGGAGAAATCCTTTGGCATAGGCGTAACAGACCGAATCGGTCATCGCTGTGGCCAGGCCGCGTGCGCCGCTGGTGCCAAACGCCACGCCGCTGCGAACCATGAGTTCTTGGATGGAAATTTTCATTTGCAAGTCAGGCACGCAGATTAACGGAACGAAGGGATTCGAGAAATAATTTTTCATACTTAAACAAATTCCTTTGCGCCTTTGCGCCTTTGCGTGAAAACTTCCGTGTGCAAGCGCGCTTTCTCCTCGGCCCCGCCGGCAGCGGCAAGACGTTTCGATGTCTTACCGAGGTGCGTGCCGCTCTGGCCAGGAATCCCGATGGCGATCCGCTGATTTTGCTCGCGCCAAAGCAGGCCACCTTCCAGCTCGAGCGCCAGTTGCTGGCCGACGATGAAATTTCCGGTTACACGCGGCTGCATATCTTTTCCTTCGACCGGCTGGCGAAATATATTTTCGAAAAGCTGAACATTGCGCCGCCAAAACTGTTGTCCGTCGAAGGCCGGCTCATGGTGTTGCGCGCACTCCTGCAAAGGCACGCGGAGGAGTTGCAATTGTTTCGCGGCAGCGCCCGCCGCTCCGGCTTCGCGCAGGAACTCGGCACGCTACTCGCCGAGTTGCAGCAGCATCAGTTCACGCCCGCCAAACTACGCGAAATTGCTGCGAAAAACGATTTGCGCCGCGAACTCCGCGACAAGCTTCACGACCTCGCGCTACTTTCGGAAAAATATGCCGACTGGTTGCGCGAACACGGACTGCAGGACGCGAACAACTTGTTGGATGTGGCAACCGAAGCCCTGCGCAGTGGATTCAAAGTTCGGAATTCAAAATTCAAAATTGAAGCCCTGTGGCTCGATGGCTTCGCCGAGATGACGCCGCAGGAACTTGCGCTGCTCTCCGCGGTGGTGCCCCTATGCGAGCAGGCCACGCTGGCGTTTTGTCTCGAAACCGAGCCAACGCCGGATGCCTCCTGGCTTTCAATCTGGGCAGCCATCGGCAAAACCTTTCAACAATGCCGCGCGCAGATTTCCAACCTGCCCGGCAGCCACGTCGCGACAGAAATCCTCAAACGCGACGCCAGCAAAAGCCGCTTTGTCGAAAATTCTTCGCTCGCGGAGCTGGAGCAAAACTGGTCGTTGCCCAATGCCGCCGGCTTGGAGATACCGAACCTGACGACGCAAATTTCCATGACCGCGTGCGCAAATCCCGAAGCCGAAGCCATTTTCGCGGCGCGCGAAGTTTTGAAATTCGTCCGCGCGGGCAACCGCTTTCGCGATTGCGCCGTGCTGGTGCGGCGATTGGATGGTTATCACAAGCCGCTCGCGCGCATCTTTCGGCGCTACGACATTCCATTTTTTCTCGATCGTCGTGAAAGCGTGGCACATCATCCGCTGGCCGAACTCACGCGCAATGCGCTCCGCACGGTCGCGTGCGACTGGCAGAGCGACGACTGGTTTGCGGCGCTCAAAGCCGGCTTCGCTCCCGTCGAGCAGGAATTCATCGATAATCTGGAAAACAAGGCGATGGAGTTCGGCTGGCACGGCAAAAAATGGCGCGAGCCGTTGCCCGATGAGAATAGCGAACGCTTGCGGGAAATTATTTTTCCGCCATTTGAAAAATTTCAGAGTCGCGTTGGCTTGAAACAATCGCCGCCGACCGGTCCCGATCTCGCCGAAGCCTTGCGCCGGCTGTGGAGCGATTTGAAAGTTGAGGACACACTCGAACGCTGGGCGCTCGAAAATCCCGCATCGCCGCACCACACCGTCTGGGAACAGATGAACGTCTGGCTGGAAAACCTTACGCTCGCTTTCCCGCGCGAAACACTGCCGTTGCGCGACTGGCTGCCGATTCTCGAAGCCGGGCTGGCGAATCTCAGCGTCGGCGTGATCCCGCCGGCGTTGGACGAAGTGCTCGTCGGCGCAATTGACCGCGCGCGAAACCCGAACCTGAAATTCGCCGTTTTGCTGGGCGTCAATGAATCCGTTTTCCCCGCCGCGCCGGCGGCGCCGGTGATTTTGACGAACTCGGACCGCGACGAATTGGAAAAGCAAAACGCGCCGCTCGGTGCGAATTTGTTCGACCAGATTTCCCGCGAGCGATATCTCGGCTACATCGCTTGCACACGCGCGAACGAAAAGCTGGCGCTCACGTTTGCGCGCCAGACCGCCGACGGCAAGACGTTGAATCCATCCTCGTTCATCGCGCAACTGCAACGCGTTTTTCCCCAGCTCACGACCAATGAATTTTCCACCGAGCATGATTGGCGCGCGGCGGAACACGAGAGCGAACTTGTGGCACCGCTGACGACGATTCAAAATTCAAAACTCAAAACTGAAAGCTGGGAAAGTCTGCTCGAACTGCCCAAGCTCAAATTGCTGGCGGAAAAACTCGCCGGATTGCACGAGCCGGATGAAAAGGAAAACCTTTCGCCGGTGCTGGCGGAAAAACTTTACGCGCCAGTCCTGCGGTCGTCGGTAAGCCGGCTGGAAGAATTCGCGCAGTGCCCGTTCCGCTTTTTTGTTCGCTCCGGTTTGCGTGCGAACGAACGCAAGGTGTTCGAAGTGGACGCCCGCGAGCGCGGCAATTTCCAACACGATGTGTTGAAAATTTTTCACGAACAGTTGCAAGCGGAAGGCAAGCGCTGGCGCGATCTGTCGCCGGTCGAAGCGCGCGCACGCATCGGCCAGATTGCGAACGCGCAGATGGAACATTTCCGCGACGGTCTATTCAGCGATTCGGCGGAAACCATTTTCGCCGCGCGGTCGCTCGCGACGGCGTTGCAGGATTTTGTCGAGGTCATCATTGGCTGGATGCACACGCAGTATGACTTCGATCCGGCGGCGGCGGAGATCGGCTTCGGCGGCAAGGACGATCGCGCGCCGGCGTGGGAAATTGAACTCGGCAACGGTCGCAAGCTCGCGTTGCAAGGCCGCATTGACCGCGTGGATTTATGGCGGTCCTCGCGGACGACCACCGGCGAAGCGTTGGCGGTCGTGACGGATTACAAATCCGGTGGCAAAAAGCTGGATTCGCTGCTCGTGCAAAACGGCATCCAATTGCAATTGCTGGCGTATCTCGGCGCGTTGCGGCAATGGCCCAATCCCCTCGATTTTTTTGGCGCGGAAAAAATCATTCCCGCCGGTGCGTTTTATGTGAACTTGCGCGGCGATTTTAAAGGCGGCGGCTCGCGCGCAGAAGTTTTGGACGGCGTTGAGGCGAAGAAAATGGCATATCTTCACAACGGCCGGTTCAACGCGAGCGAGCTGCGGAAATTTGACCGGCGACCCGATGTGAGTAAAGGTGATCAGTTCAATTTCCGTTTGAACAAAGACGGCAAACTGCCGTCCAATTCCGCAGAGGCGATTTCCGGCGGGGAATTCGCCGGCTTGCTCGACCAAGTGGAGGAGCAATTGCGGTCGCTCGGCGTTCAGATTTTCTCCGGCGCGGCGGCGGTTGATCCGTATCGCAAAGGCAGCACGACGGCGTGCGATTATTGCGATTACCGCGCGGCGTGCCGGATCGATCCGTGGACGCACCAGTGGCGCAACTTGCGGTCAACGGAAACGAACGAAACAACATGAAAAAAACTTTGATTTTATTGGCGCTTGGTGCGATGTCCTTCGTCACCGGCTGCGAGGCCGGCTCCACAAACAGCCCGGCGGCCATGAACAATTCAACCAACTCAACCATGAAATTCCCACTCCAACGCACTGAAGCCGAATGGCGCAAAATCCTGACGCCTGAACAATATCACGTCCTGCGCGAGGCCGGCACGGAACGTCCGTTCACCGGCAAATACTGGAACACCAAGGAGCCGGGCGTGTATCGCTGCGCCGCGTGCGGCGAGGTGTTGTTCAAGTCGGACGACAAGTTTGATTCGGGCTGCGGCTGGCCGAGCTTTTCGGAAATCGCGGCGCAGGGCAAAGTGATCGCGCGTGACGACAGTAGTTTTGGCATGCACCGCACGGAAGTCTTGTGCGCGAACTGCGGCAGCCATCTCGGCCACGTCTTTGACGACGGCCCCGCGCCGACCGGCCAGCGCTATTGCATCAATTCCGTCTCAATTGATTTTGCCAAAGGAACCAATGCGCCGACATGGAAGGCGGAAGATAAAAAATAAAACTACTAGCTGGGCAGAGATTCTGTCTAAAAAATTACGCCTTCAAAAAGAAATTACGCTGCTTCTCGCTGATGGGCATTTCGAGTTTTTCCATCGCCGCCAGCATGTCTTCCCACACGCGGCGTTTCTCGCTCATCGCCTGGTTGCGCAGCAAATACGCCGGATGATACGTCGGCATCAGCGGCGTGCCGCGATACGTCTGCCAGTGGCCGCGCAGTTTCGTGATACCGACGGTCTTGCCGAGCAATCCTTCCACTGCCGTGGCACCGAGCGCGACGATGACTTTGGGCCGGATCAAATCAATCTGCTCGTGCAAAAACGGAACGCACGTCTGCATTTCGGCGGGCGTGGGCTTGCGGTTGCCGGCGGACTGACCGGGCGTGTCCGGCCGGCATTTTAAAATGTTGGCGATGTAAACGTCGGCGCGCGACAGCCCGGTCGCGAGAATGATTCTGGCAAGCAACTGTCCTGCAGCGCCCACGAACGGCTCGCCCTGCTCATCTTCATCGACACCCGGCGCCTCGCCGACAAACATCAGCTGCGCGTCAATGCTACCCACGCCAAAAACTACGTTCTTGCGCGACTCGGCGAGGTTCGGACACTTCACACAGGCCAGCGCGCGTTCGCGCAGCGCGGCGAAGGCGGCGGATTTGTCCATTGCGGATTGCAGATTGCGGATTGCGGATTGAACCGGCGAAACATCGTTGTTCGTAGCAGCCGACGCGGGGAGGCTCAAATCAGTTTCCGATTTCCGATTTCCGATTTCCGATTTTTTAGCCAAACCTTCTGGCAGCGGTGCAGGCTGTTTTTCAACTTGCGCTTGATAATTGGCGATGGGAAATTTCGCCGCCGGTTGCGCCAGCGCGCGGAGCGTTTCCGGCGCAACGGCGACGTGCCGCACGCCGCGCGCTTTCAAACTTTCGACGTGCTGGATGGTCGCGTCGAGCAATTGCCGGTAGCTGTCGGACATGAATTCATGCTAGCGGCTGCGCGGCGAAGCGCAATCCGCCATCCACAGTTCGGGTGACTTGTGCCCGCGTCACCTTTGCCGGACAATGGCCGTCCAAACCCAGATGAAAATCACGCCGACTGTTTCGCTCGCCGCCCTGGCTTTTGCCTTGATACTGATCAATGCCCCGGCGGCATCGGCCCGTGTCTCGGAACCTTTTGACGCCGGTTGGCATTTTTTCCAAGGTGATGCGCCCGGCGCTGAAGATTCCGGCTTTGATGATTCAAGATGGAAAACGGTCAGCCTGCCGCACGACTGGAGCATCGCCGGGCCGTTCGCGGAAACGAATCTGGCCGGCGGCGCGGGCGCATTTCTGCCGAGCGGCGTGGCGTGGTATCGCAAATCTTTTTCATTACCGAATGATTTTTTGGGGCGGCGCGTGTTTGTGGAGTTCGATGGAGTGATGGCCAACAGCGACGTGTGGATTAACGGCCATCACCTCGGCCGCCGCCCGAATGGCTACGTTGGTTTCCGCTACGAACTGACCGGCACGGTGCTAAATTTCGGCGACAGCGCGGCAAATGTCCTCGCCGTCCGCGCGGACACTTCGGCGCAGCCGGCGTCGCGCTGGTATGCCGGCGCGGGGATTTACCGGCATGTGCGGCTTGTAGCGACCGCGCCAGTTCACTTCGCGGAAAATGGCGTGTTTGTCAGCACGCCAAAAATTTCCGCCGCCGCCGCGACGGTGAGCATTGCAGCAACCCTGACCAACGAATCCGCTTCCGACCGCAAAATCACCCTGCAAACACGGCTGATTTCGCCAAGCGGAAAAACCGTGGCCGTGGTTCAAATGGACGGGCAGATTGCCGCCGGTGCGGCGGAAAAATTCTCGCCGCAAATTGTTTTTTCAAAACCGCAGCTCTGGAATCTCGACGCGCCGGAACTTTACCACGTCGTCAGTGAGATTCGTGACAGCGGAAAAGTTTTGGATGAACAGACGACCGCCTTCGGCATCCGCGACGCGCATTTTGAAGCCGACACCGGGTTCTGGCTGAATGGAAAGAATTTCAAGCTCAACGGCGTTTGCCTGCACGCCGACGGCGGCGCGTTCGGCGCGGCGGTGCCGCTGGCGATTTGGGAGGCGCGGTTGAAAACCTTGCAATCGCTCGGTGTGAATGCGATTCGCACCGCGCACAATCCGCCTGCGCCGGAATTTCTGGATTTATGCGACCGACTCGGTTTTCTCGTGATGGACGAAATGTTCGACTGCTGGACGGTCGCAAAAAATCCGTTCGATTATCATTTGTATTTCGATGCGTGGTCGAAAACGGACGAGCGCGACGCCATTCTGCGCGACCGCAATCATCCCAGCGTCATTCTTTACAGTGTCGGTAACGAGATTCACGACACGCCGCAGGCGGACAAGGCCAAGCGCATTTTGTCGGACCTGGTCGCCGTCGCACACGAAGCCGACCCGACGCGGCCGGTGACACAGGCGTTGTTCCGACCGAACGTGAGCCACGATTATGACGACGGCCTCGCGGATATGCTCGACGTGGTCGGACAAAATTATCGCGAAAAGGAAATTCTCGCCGCGCACGAGCAAAAGCCGGCCCGCAAAATTGTCGGCACGGAAAACACGCATGACCGCAACCAGTGGACGGCCGTGCGCGACCACGCCGCTTACGCCGGCCAGTTTTTATGGACGGGCATTGATTATCTCGGCGAGTCGCGGCGCTGGCCGGTGGTCGGCCACGGCTCCGGCTTGCTGGATCGCACCGGGGCCATTCGTCCGCTCGGTCGCGAACGCGAGAGCTGGTGGTGCGCCACGCCGATGGTCGCCATCGCGCGCCGCGTGGCCAACACGGATTTGATGCCGACGGATCCCGGCTACGGCGCGGAGGAACGGCACACGCAGGTTTTGTTTTCCGACTGGACGCCAAAACATCTGTCGCCGCACGACGAGAACGTGGAAATTTATTCCAACTGCAAGGAAGTGGAATTATTTTTGAATGGAATATCGCTGGGCGCGAAAACCATCAATGCCGACGCCGCGCCGCGCCTTTGGAATGTTCCGTTTGCGCCTGGAAAAATCAAGGCCGTGGCGCGCAACCACGGAAAAATTGTCGCGACGGATGAACTCGTCACCGCCGGCAAACCGGCGAAAATTATTTTGTCCACCGAAACCAAAAAACTTTCGCCGGGATTTGATAACATTGCCATCGTGCGCGCGAAAATCGTGGACGCGAAAGGCGTCGAGGTTCCGCGGGCGGCTGATTTAATCTCATTTAAAGTTACCGGGCCGGGCGCGATCGCCGCCGGGGACAACGCGGACAACAGCGGCCACGAACAGTTTCAGGCGGAATCGCGCCACGCGTTCCAAGGTGAAGCCGTGGCTTTTGTGAAAGCCACCGCGGCTTCCAACCGAATCACATTGACCGCGGCCGCCGCCGGATTGAAACCGGACGCCATCACGCTCAAGGCATCGCCAGAACTGACGAGATGAATTAGCGCGGCATTCTGGCATGGTTTAAAAATCAATTGCGTCTCCAAATGAAAATTGCCCGCCAGCTTGCCGCCCGATTCGGCGCGGTAATTTTTATTTTTTGCGTCGGCGCAAATTCTTCGCAGGCTTCGGAGTTTGCTTTGGGCGCGGACTTGTCATTTTTGAAGCAGGCCGAGGCGCGCGGCGTTGTTTTCAAGGACGGCACGAATGCGCTGCCAGGCTTGCACATTTTCAAAAACCACGGTTACAACTGGATTCGCCTGCGCCTCTTCGTCGAGCCGGTGAGCAACAATCTACCGAACGACTTGAAATACACGTTGGCGATGGCGCAGGACGCAAAAAAGCTCCGCTACAAATTCCTGCTCGATTTTCACTACGCCAATTCCTGGGCCGATCCCGGCAAGCAGCCGACGCCGGGCGCGTGGACTAATTTATCGCACAAGGCTCGAACGAAAAAAGTTTTTGAATACACGCGCGACACCATCGCCGCCTTTCGCGACGCGGGCGTGCTGCCGGACATGGTGCAAATCGGGAACGAAGTCACAGCGGGCATGTTGTGGCCGGACGGAAAACTGCCGGCGCACTGGGACAATTTCTCCGATTATCTTCGCGCCGGCATCCGGGGCGTCGCCGCCGGGCGCGGCACCAATCCCCCGCCGCGCATCATGATCCACACCGACACCGGCGGCAATGTGGCGAAGACGAAATGGTTTTTCGACAATTTGAAACGGCGTGGTATTGCCTACGATGTCATCGGGCTTTCATATTATCCGCGCTGGCATGGGACGCTGATGGACTTGCGCGAGAACCTGGCGCTCGCGGCGGAAACTTACGGCAAAGAGGTCATGATTGTGGAGACAGGCTACAACTGGCGCGCGGGGAATGATTTCAAGGGCCACGCCGCGCCGTTTCCTGAATCGCCCGCAGGCCAGCGCGATTTTCTGGACGAGGTGACGCGCATCGCGCTGCAAACGCCCGGCGAACGTTGCAAAGGAATCTTTTGGTGGGAGCCGGCGACGGGCAACCGCGGTGCCCGCGGATTTTTTGACGAAAACGGAAACTCGCTGCCCGTGCTGAACGTCTTTGACAAATACACGCTGCCGCTACCACGCAAGGCCGGCCAATAATTTTTCCCCATGAATAAAACATTTTCATCCACCCTGGTCGCCCTGTTGCTGACAACCGGCCCGCTGCTAGCCGAGGTGAAGCTGGCCAGCCCTTTTACCAGCCACATGGTTTTGCAATGCGAAATGAAAGTCCCAGTTTGGGGCTCCGCCGAACCCGGTGAACCCATCACGGTCGAATTTGCCGGCCAAAAACTTTCCACGACGGCGGATGCCGATGGCAAATGGAACGTGAAGCTCAAACCGATGAAAGCCAGTGCGGAACCGCGTGAACTCGTCGTCACCGGCAATCATCAATCGCCGATCGAAAATCTAAAATGCGAAGACGTGCTCGTCGGCGAAGTGTGGCTCGCATCCGGCCAGTCGAACATGGATTTTTCCATGTCGAAAAAAGTGAAATATTTCGCAGGCGTCACAAACGAGGGAGCGGAGATCGCCGCCGCTAATTATCCGCTCATCCGCATGTTCACCGGCGAGGCGGCAAAAGCCTTCGCGCCGCAGGCAAATGTTGGCGGCGAATGGAAAGTTTGCACGCCGGAAAACGCGCCGGCGTTTTCCGCCGTCGGTTATTTTTTTGCGCGCGATCTGCAACGTGAAATTAAAGTTCCGGTAGGTGTCATCACCGAGGCGTTTGGCGCGAGCACAGCCGAGGCGTGGATTCGCCGTGAAGCCCTAGCCAGGGATTTGAAATTGAAACCGATGCTCGAACGCTTCGACGCGGCGGTGGAACATTTTCGCACCAACCCGCCGCCGGTCGTCGCGCCGCCGCGTTCCGAAGACGTGTCGGCCACGAATGACATCGCAGCCAGCACAAACACCGCAGGCAGTTCTACCAACACAGTCACCGGCAGACGCCGACGCGGCGGCGGCACTCCGCGTGATCCAGTGCAAGATCAGCACAACGCGACTGTGCTTTTCAACGGCATGATCAACCCCATCATTCCGTTCGCAATCCGCGGCGGCATCTGGTATCAGGGCGAATCCATCGTTGATGCCAGCAAAGGCGGCATCGAACTTTATCCGCGCGTGCAGGCGACGCTCATCCGCGACTGGCGCAAACGGTGGGGCGAAGGCGAATTTCCATTTTACATCGTCCAACTCGCGGGCCAGGAAGCCGCGAGCAACAGCCCGCAAGTCCGCGAGGCCCAGGCGACGTTGCTTTCATTGCCAAACACCGGCATGGCGGTTGCAACGGACATCGGCGAGCGCAAAAATGTCCATCCGAAAAATAAACAGGACGTGGGCGACCGCCTGTCGCGCATCGCGCTGGCAAAGGTTTATGGCCGCAAGATTGAATTTTCCGGTCCGGTGTATGAATCCATGAAAGTCGAGGGTGATTCCATCCGCGTGAACTTTTCGCACGCGGACGGACTGGTTGCGCGCGACGGAACTTTGAAATGGTTCACCCTCGCGGGTGCGGACGGAAAGTTCGTTTCCGCCGAGGCGAAGATTGACGGCAAAACGGTCATCGTCAGCAGCCCGGAAATCTCCACGCCCGTCGCCGTGCGCTATGCCTGGGTGAACTTTCCTGATGGCGGCCATCTTTACAACGCAGCGGGTTTGCCGGCTGTGCAATTTCGCTCGGACGAGCCGAAGTTTGATTTGAACCAGTGAATAATTCCAAAACCAAATGAAACCACACCAGCTCTTGATCGTTCTCGGCATGGCAGTCTTTTCTGGATTGCTGCCAACGAGCAGTTTTGCCCAGTTTGTTGACGGCCAGCCGAAAAATGAAACGCAGATTTCCGCGCGGCGCGAAAATTTTCCGGCGAACACCAATCTGCCGTCGCTGTTTCTCGTCGGCGACTCCACCGTGCGCAACGGACGCGGCGACGGCACCGGCGGACAATGGGGCTGGGGCGACCAGCTCGCGGCGTTTTTTGACACGAGCAAAATCAACGTGGTCAACCGTGCGCTCGGGGGCACGACCAGCCGCACCTTTTACCGCGATTTCTGGCCGCGCACACTGGCGCTCATCAAGCCCGGTGATTTTGTCCTCATGCAGTTCGGCACGAACGGCGGGCAGGTCAACGACGCGTCACGCGCGCGCGGCGAATTGCACGGCATCGGCGACGAGTCGCAGGACATCACGAACCAGATTACAAAAAAGTTCGAGACGGTTCACACCTTCGGCTGGTATGAAATGAAAATGATCGCCGAGGCCCGCGCGAAAGGTGCCACGCCGGTGATCTGCTCGCTGATTCCCCGCAACACCTGGCACAATGGCACCGTGGCACGACCGGCAGCCAACAGTGCCGCCGTCTGGGCCGCGAATGCGGCCAAGGCCGCGCACGCGCCGTTCATTGACCTCCACGAAATCATCGCGCGGCAATACGATTCGCTCGGTCAGGAAAAGGTGAAGGAATTGTTCGTCGCCAATGCCGGGCCGCACACGAGTCTGGCCGGCGCGCAGACGAACGCATTGTGTGTCGTGTCGGGGCTGAAAGCTTTGCCGGAAAATCCGCTGGCGAAGTTCTTCTCGGAAAATGCGAACGGCGTCAGGCCGGCCGATTTAAGCCCGACGCGGCCAGCCACAGGAAACGCCGAACCGAAATAATTTTATGAAAAACTGTCTGGCCCCGCTGGTTATTATTTTGACTTTTGCAACCGGAATTCTGTTCGCCGCCGAGGACGAGCGTCCCGTGGTGGACGCGTCGAAAGTCGCGGCCGAAAAAGTCGCGAATGCTTCACTGCCGACGTTTCACATCGTCGGCGATTCGACGGTGCGCAGCGGCGGCACCGGCGCGGGCTTGTGGGGCTGGGGCGAACGCATCGCGCCGTTCTTTGACACAAATAAAATTAACGTGGTCAACCACGCCATCGGCGGGCGCAGCGCGCGGACTTATTTCACCGAAGGCCGCTGGCAAAAAGTCGCGGACGCCATTAAGGCCGGCGATTTTGTCATCATCCAGTTTGGGCACAATGATCAGGGGCGCATCGGCGATCCGGCGATGAAAGGCCGGGTGGACGGCAAAGGTATCGGCGACGAAACCGTGGAGGACACCAAGCCCGACGGCACGAAGGAACTCGTCCACACCTTCGGCTGGTATATGGCGAAGTTCGTCACCGACGCGAAGGCGAAAGGAGTGACCGCGATCATTTGCTCGCCGATTCCGCACAAGCAGCGCTGGGAAACCGGCCGCGATTTTGAAAATCTTGCCGCGTGGGATCAACAGGTGGCGAAAAATAACGGCGCGCTTTATTTCGATCTCACCATGGTCATCACCGACGCTTACAAAATAATCGGCGCGGAAACGGTCGCGACATTTTTCGCTGACAAAGGCACGCACACAACCGACAGCGGCGCGCAGTTCAACGCGGCGCAGGTCATCGCCGGCCTGAAAAGCTTGCCGGGCAATCCGCTGGAAAATTACTTTTCTGCGAAGGGCAGGACCATCGAAGCTTACAAACCCGCCCGCCAAATCATTTCAACCAACCCAGCCAAAGCCAACCCATGAATCGCCATCATCACTTCTTACCGGGAATTATTTCGGCTGTTTTGTTGACCACTGGGGCGGCGGCATGGGGCGCGCCAAGCAGTTTCAAGTTTGATTTCAGCAACGCCGCCAAGGCCGGCTGGATTCACGTTTCGCCGACGAATATTTATTCGGCTGAAACCGGTTTCGGTTTTGAGCCGGGTGCGGCCAGCAACGACAGCGAGGCGGCCAGCGGCCAGCCATTTTATTTTTCCGCCAAATTGCCGGAGGGGAATTACCGCGTGACCGCCGAGCTGGGCGGCACGCAGGAATCCACAACCACGGTGAAGGCCGAGCTGCGGCGACTGATGCTGGAAAAAACCCACCTCGCCGCCGGCAAATCCGAGTCGCGCACGTTCATCGTGAACCTGCGCACGCCGGAAATCTCCGCGAGCAACCACGTGCATCTGAAGCCCCGCGAAAAAGCCAGCGAGATTTGGGATTGGGATGAAAAACTGACGCTGGAATTCAATGGCGAGCACCCCAGCCTGCGGTCGTTGGAAATCGAACCGGCCAGGGTGCCGACGGTTTTTCTGCTGGGCGACTCGACGGTGTGTGACCAGCCGGCCGAGCCGTGGAATAGCTGGGGCCAGATGCTGCCGCGTTTTTTCAAACCGGAAATCGCCGTGGCCAACCATGCTGAATCCGGCGAGACGATTGCCAATTCACTCCGCGCCCAGCGGTTTGAAAAAGTGTTCAGCCTGATGCAGCCGGGCGACTATTTGTTCGTGCAATTTGGCCACAATGACCAGAAGGATAAAGGAACGAATGCGCTGGAAACCTACAAAGCCAATTTAAAAAAAGTGGTGGCTCGGACGCGCTCGCTCGGCGGCACGCCGGTTTTGGTGACTTCGATGGAGCGGAAAAACGGCGTGGAGCAAGACACGCTCGCCGGATATCCGCAAACCGTGCGCGCCGTGGCGAAGGAAGAAAATTGCGCGCTGATTGATCTGAACGCGTTGAGCCGGATTTTTTACCAGGCGCTCGGGGGAGACTTGGACAAGGCGTTTCAGGATGGCACGCACCACAACAATTACGGCAGCTACGAACTGGCGAAGTGCGTGGTTCTCGGCCTTCAGCAGGCCAAACTGCCCCTGGCAAAATTCGTCGTGGACAATTTCAATTTTGACCCGGCGCACCCGGATGCCGTCGCCACGTTTGAAATGCCCGCCAGTCCGGCCGTTTCAAGCGTGAAGCCGTTGGGAAATTGATTGCCGCTTCAAGGCAGTTGCAAGCGGAAGAAATTCTGCGGCCGACCTGCGCCCGTGTTGGTGGTGAAATTGAAATTGCCGGAGCCGTCAAACTGGTTGGTCAGCAGCCGCACCCAATTGCTCATCGGGGTTGAAACATTGGTAGCCGCGAGCAGGTAAAAATTTCCACCGCCCACGCCGTTGCTGCCGTTAAAATTCAGCATGCCGTTGGTGAAATACAGCGGTCCAAAGGCCGGCGGCGTGGTGTTCGTGCTGGTCACGATGAGCTGCACTTCGCCGACACCGTAGCTGGTCTTGATGAGGCTGTAGGCGTAGCCGGCGGGAGCCGCGCCGAGCGTGGGGGCATCGCCAGTGAACAAATTGTAGGAAATCAATTTGTAAGTGCCCGGGCCAAAACCCGCCAGCGGCGTGACATTCACGACCGACTGAATGGAACTCTCCAGCGTTCCGCAAAAAACCCGGTCGCTGTTATTGGTGGAGCCGAGCTTGAAATTAAGCGCGTTCGGACCAAAGCCTATCCGCAGGTTATTGCTGAAGGTCAGCGTTCCCACCTGGTTGCCAGGGCCGCCCGGCGAAAGGACGGCACCGCTGCCCAAATAAAAAATGCCCTTGACCGCGCCGCTGCCGGAAATCGTCCGTCCGTTGCCAAGGGTGTAAAGAGGGTTTTGCAAGCTGACATCAAAAATCGCGCCGGTGCCGATGAAAATGTTGGCGAGGTTGGTCAACCGCGCAAAGGCGGCCAGCGCCAAAGTGCCGTTGCTCACCAACAGATTACCAGTCAGGGTGTTGGTTCCGGACAACGTGAGCGTTCCGGCACCGAGCTTGGTCAAGCCGCCGTCCAGCGTTGCGCCAAGAGCGGGATCGTGGATTAAATTTGCGGGAATGGTGAGCGCGAATCCGCCGTCGTCAATCTTTGCGCCGCCGGTTGAAACATCCGCGGTCAAACCGGAAAGCGTGTCTAAAAATGCCGCGTTGGCAGCCGACGCTCTCAATACGCCACCGTTGAAATTGACCGTGGAAGTCTGATTCGCACCGGTCTGGGATTTCTTGAAGCCGCTGGCGGAAAGCGTTCCGCCATTCAGGTTCAGCGTCGTCGTGGCCGAGGCGTTGGGTGAATTATGCAGGTCGAGATTGCTGACGCCGCACGAAACGACCGCGTTGTCCTGAATCGTGAAAACAATTGGATACGGCGAACCCGAACTGGTGTGACCGAGCATGAAGCCGGAACCAAATGTCAGGCTCGCGTTGTCCCTGGCGACGAACGTCGTGCCGCTGCCGGAACTGGAGCGGCCCAGCGCGCACACGGTTCCGCCGGCGGAAATGATTCCATTCGACGCGATGACCACGTTGCCGCGCGGCACGATGAAATTCGCGCCGCCCATGTTGGCCGTGCCGCTATAAACCAGCGTGCCATTGCCGGATGAGGTTCCCGGGCGGAATGAGCCGCCGCCGGAAACGGAAACATTCCCCGCCCAGGTGGCCGTGCCGCTGGGACAATCGAGCATCAGGTCCACCGTCGCGCCCGGAATATTCCAATTATTTGTGACCGTCACGCCGTTGGCAAGTTGCACGGAGCCGGAGGTGCCGACAAAAGTAAGCACGCTGCTACCGAGTGCGGTGTTGTTGGAAATCATCAGAATGCCGGACGAATTGGTGGTGCCGCCGGTGTAGAAATTGGCGTTCACCAGCGTTACCGAACCGCCCCCGCTCTTGACGACGCTGCCGCTGCCGGTGATGACCGGCAAAATCGTGACGGCATCGGCGCGGCTGAATGTGAGCACGCTATTGTTGGTCACCGTGCCGCTGCCGAGCGTGCCGGAACTAGCCCCCGCGCCCATCTGCAAAATCCCTGCGCTGATGAGCGTGCCTCCGGAATAATCATTCGAGCCGCCCAGCGTCAATGTTCCCGGCCCGATTTTTGCCAGCCCGCCGCCGCCGGTCAATGTTCCGGCCAGCGTCAGGTTGGCCACGCTGTTCGTGACTTCAATCGTGCCGCCCCCGGCATTGAGCGTGGCCCCGTGATCCGAAGCCGCCGTTGTTCCGAGATAGCGCAGCGTGCCGCCGGATTGAAAAACCAGATTGCTGGCGTCAGCGGAGGACACGCCGATGGCGCCGGGCGAACCGCCGTTGGCCAGTGCGTTGACCGCCAGTGCGCCGCCACTGATCAACACCGGCCCGGTAAATTTGTTCGTCGTCAGCACCGTCAGCGTGCCGGAATTCAGTTTCGTCAGGCCGCCATCGCCCACGATGCCGCCGCTGCCGGAAAAAGTATAATTCACCGAGGCATTCACCGTGACCGAAGACGCCGTCAGATCGCCGGACAAATTCACCGCCGGACTGGTCGAGCCGGTGTCGTCGAACGTCACGTTGTCGGCGAAGGCAAAAACGTCAAGCGCCGCGCCGTTGAGCCAGTTGCTGGTGCCGGATTGATCCCAGATATTTGCGGCCAGACCGCCGTGCCAAACCACATTTGTTGGCGGACGATTGCTGATGACGATCAGCGCAATCGTCCCTGAAAGATTCGTGAGCGCGAACGGTTTGCCGACGACGCCGCGCACCGCGAAATTAGTCACGCTGCCGGTCAGCGTGCCGCTGTATTGAATCAGCGGATAAATGCCGTCGGCAAGCATGCCGTTGAGCGGATTGACGAGGAATATATTTGTGCCGCTGACGGTGAGATTGCCGGCGAGTTTGATCAAGTCGTTTGGCTTCACCACGCCGGTCACGTCATCCGACAAATCAAAAAGGTTTGTCACGCTGCCGGACTCGACCAGCGAATTGCTGACCACCAAAGTCCCCGCAACGGCGATGCCCGGTTGCACGATGCTGCCGGATTGCGCGGTCAATCCGCCGCCCAATTTTCCCGTGCCGCCGACACTGGCACCGAACCGAACCGTGACGGCGCTGGAATTCAGTGCGCCATTGACGACCAGCGCGCCGTTGGTGATGAAGGTTGTGCCGGTGAAGGTGTTGGTGTTGTTGAACGTCAATGTCCCCGGCCCGGATTTTGCGAGTGTCATCGCGCCGGTCAGCGAACCGCTGCCGTTGAACGTAAAACTTTTCATCGCATAAATCGTCATCGCGCCCGGTGACAATGCGTTGGTCAGGACGATGGCGGGATTGTTCAGGCCGGTGTCGTCGAAAAGAACCTTGTTGCCGTTCGCAAAAATGCGCGCGACGGAATTGCTCGACCAGTTTGTCGTCGCCAAATCCCAGACGTTGGCGGCCGAGCCACCGCTCCAGGTCAAATCGTATCCGGCAGGCAACGGCGGTTTGCCCGGCAATTCAAGATTGATCGCGTCATACATGAAATGATTCTGATCGCTGCCCGTCGAAGTCATGATGAGCGAAAAGGTGTTCGTGCCGACGCGCAGATTTGCGACCGGAATGGAAACCGACTGTGTGATGTATTTCGCATGAATGCCTTCGCGGACGAGCGCGTTGCCGCCGGCGGGCGGCGACGATGGCGTAATCGTTGTGAATACGCTGGCCTCGTTGTTGACATAAACGTCCAGCGAAGATCCGTTTTGCACGCTGGCAAAGGCGAAATTCAGCGTGGCGTTGCCGCTGGCCGGAACGCTGGACATGAGAAAATTCAGCCGCCATTTCCACTGGCTGCGGGTGCCGCTCGCCGTGGAGGTGCCGTTCACGGTGTAGGAGTCGTGGACGTAGTTCAAATCCATCGACCAGTCGCTCGCGCCGATGTTGTATTCGATGGGATTCGGAAATTCACTCGCAAACGTGTTCCAAATGAAACCCTCGTAGTAATTACTCGTGCCGTGGCGAAATTTGTTGGCCGTGCGATTGGGCGTGCCGATTTCCCACAGCAGATAATTTCCAACACGCGGCACGCTCCACGTCAGATCGCCAAGCGCATTCGTCGCGCCGACCGTCACAACGACATTGCTCAAGGCGTATTCGCCCATCTCGCCGTCGGTGAAGGCGTGCAACCTGTAAGTGCCGGGACGAATGTTTTGAATCGCAAACGAACCGTCCACCGCCGCCCGCACCCAATACTCGTAATGCGTCATGTCAAACTGCCAGTCCACCGACGGGTCAGCCAGGCCCACCCACGCGTTGGAAGTGCTGACGGAAGATTTCAATGAATCCGTCGCGAGGAAACGTCCGCTCGCCGCGCCGCGCGCGTCGGCCAGCGGATAATTGGTGTTGCCGGTCAGCCACGCATAAGGCCATGCGCCATGCTCGGCCTGCACCTGCGACTTGGCATCGGCCCACAGCGCATCGCCGCCGGCGGAGTTGGTGTTGAGATAAAGCAGGAACGGGCCGTAGATTTTTTTCCACGCCACATTGGTCAGCGCGTAAGTCACACTGCTGTCGTTGAGCGTGTAGTGATTCCGGCCAAAGTGGATGACATTGTAATCCCACGACAGCGTCAGGTCCTGTTTCGTCGGGCCGTCGTTGAAGTATTCGTAATTGCCCGTCACAAACCACGCGCCGATCTTGTTGACGCTGCTCGCGTGCCCCCAGGTGCCGATGTTTTCGTATTCGGCGGAGTATTCGTATTTCGAGTCGTAATAACCGGCGCGGACGCCGGTGACAATTTTCAGGATTTCAGCGATGCTCGTCGCCTGCGCGGCGGCGATGTCCGCCGAGGACGGCATCTGCCAGTGCCGCAATGGATCCACATAAGTCCGTTCCAGCACATCGTTCGGAAATTTCCAGACGCAGCGCCACTCGACGTTCGTGGTGCTCGGATAATTCGCCGGATGATCCAACAAGGCGTAGGCATACAGGCCGGAATTGCCTCGCCGCAAAACCCAGTGCGCCTCGATGTCGAACGCATACGGCAGGCTGCCATTCCAGGTCTGACGGAACGACACGTCCACCATGTCGGCGGTGTTCGTCTTGATGACGTAGGCGCAACTGCTCATGTCCCGGTAACCGTCGTCGCCATCCATGCTGTAGTAAACATTGCCACCGGATTGCACGACTTGCCGGCCACCGTAAAGCATCGAAGTGATTTTGCCGCTGCCCTTGTCAATCGTCGCGGTCACGACGCCGTTGGCGAGCGTGACGGAACTGCCGTTGTCCGTCAGGGTGACATCCGCGCCCAAGCCATTCGTGCCGCCGCCGGGATCGTTGGCAAAAACAACATTTCCAGCCGCGAAAATAATGGTGCCGGCCAGCAGAAGTTCGGAGAGCATTTTTCTCACGGTAATTGCAAACGGTAATAACTGAGTGGCCAGGCGGCGTTGACTGCGTTGGTGAAGGCAAAGGCGCCCGTGGCGCTGAATTGATTGGTGTAAAGTCTCGTCCAATTCGCCACCGGCAGCGCCAGATTGGTGGAAGCCAGCAGGAAATAATTTTCATTCGTCGGGCCGCCGGCGCCGCTGAACACCAGATTGGTTCCCGCGAGTTTGATGCTCCCGAAAACCGGCGGCGTCTGCGTCTGCACGACGAGCCGCACCTGACCAGCGGTATTGGTGTTCACCGCCACACTGTAGCCGACTGGCTTGCTGCCGATGACCGGTAAAACGCCACTCAACGCGCCGCTGTAGGTGACAATCGGATAAGTGCCCGCGCTGAAGCCGGCGAGATTCGTCACATTGATCACACCGTTGAGCGCGAGCGCGCCGGTGACGGCAACCTTGTCATTGGTCGAACCGATTTCGATATTCAGAATTGCGCCGCTGTTCAAGGTCAGTCCGCCCGTGAGTGAGACTGTGCCCACGCCGTTGCTGCCGGGCGCAATGGCGCCGCCGGCATTGACCGTCACCGCGCCGCTCGCCGAACCGGTGCCGCCGAGCGCGCCATTGGTGTTGACCGTGACTACGCCGGTGCCGGTCGCGCTACCACTCGTATTGTTCGCGAGGACGAGCCCGCCGTTGATGGTCAGTCCGCCGTTCCACGTGTTCGCGCCGGTCAGCGTCCAGCGACCGGTTCCGGTTTTGAAAAACGGATTCGTGCCGTCGGATTTCAACGTGCCGGCGAACGTTGCATCCGTGTTGTTGCCGCCGATGCTGTAACTGCTGCCGCTCGAACTTGAATTGCCCGGCCCAACCGACGAACCGCTCGTGCCGCCGAGCGCGCCGAAGTAAATCGTCGTCGCGCTGCCGTTGCGGGTGATGATGACGTTGTCAGTGATATTCACGGTGGCGTTGCCGTAGCCGGCAGTATTCGCGACGCGAAATTCCGACGCGGCGATGCGCCCGGTGACATTGATCGTGCCGGTGAACGCCGACCAGTTGCCGCTCAAAACGTCGCGCACATAATCCACCGTGAGATTCACCGTGCCGCTGCCGGTAAGCGGGAACGTCAGCGCGCAGCGCGGCGGGGTGAGCAGACTGCCCGTCGTGCCAGCGGCGACAAAAATTCCGTGGCTGAATGTTCCCCAGTCCGTCGCGGTGCTGCCCGCGTAGCCGTAGCATTGCAACGTGCCACCGGCGAGCGTCGTCGCGCCCGCGCCGAGGCCGCCGTCGCGCGCGATGGTCGTCGTGAGATTCACCGTGCCGTTGCTGATAATGATGCCGCCAATGTTCGTGTTGGCCACGGGAATTGCCAGCGTGCCCGTGCCGGTTTTGATGAGCGCTCCGCTGCCGGTCAACGTGCCGTTCGCGGTCAACGTGCCACTGACCACGTCAATCGTGGCGTTTCCGTTCAGCGTCGCGCGTTTATCGGTCGCGACGGAACCGCCGCTGTAACGCAGCGTGCCACCGTAAAAAACCAGATTCGTCGGATCGCTACTGCTCGCGCCGAGGCCACTGGCGCTACCGCCATTTGCAAGTCGCGACACCGCGAGCACACCGTTGCCGATGATCACCGGGCCGGTGAAGTCATTGGTCGTGGTAATGGTGAGTGTGCCGAAATTTGTTTTCGTGAAGACACCCGTGCCGGAAATTTTCCCCGTGCCACTGAACGTGTAGTTGTTCGTCGAGTCCACGGTGAGCGCCGCGGGCGAGAGCGAGCCGACGAGATTCACCGCGGGATTCGTCAGGCCGGAGTCGTCGAAACGGACGGTGTCGCCGAAGTAAAAGAAGTCGAGCAACGCGCCGTTCATCCAGTTGCCGTTCGTGCCCACGTCCCACGTGTTCCCGCCGAGTCCGCCCGCCCAGACAAGACTTGCCGGCGCGCGCGTGTTGTCCACGTGCAGCACGATTTGGCCAACCGGACTCGTAGGGTGCCGTTCGCGCCGACGACGGTGAGATTCGCGAGGCTGCCGCTCAACGCCCCGGTGTAGGTGAACAAAACGTAATCGCCATTCGCCAGCGGGCCGTTGAGCAGGTTGACTTGAATCGGGTTCACGCCGGCCAGATTCAAATTGCCGACGACGCGAATCTGGTCGTTCGTTTTGACCAAGCCCGTCGGGTCGTCGGACAAATCAAAGCGGTTGATCACGCCGCCGCTCTCGGTCAGCGCATTCGTGATGACCAGCGTGCCGGGCGTGCCGATGCCGTCGCCCGCGACGACCGAGCCACCGCTGGCGACCGTGAGGCCATTGCCGAAACGTCCGCTGCCGCCCGAGCTACCGCCGCTCAAGACGGAAACGGGGCTGATGGTCAACGCGCCGTTCACGAGCAGCGTGCCGTTGCTCACGGTGGTGCTGCCGGAATAATTATTAGTGTTGTTCAGCCAGAAAATTCCCGCGCCGGATTTCACCAGCGTCATCGTGCCGTTCAGCGAACCGCTGCCGTTGAGAACGTAATTTTGTGTGGCGTTGATTGTGACCGACGCGGGCGTGAGCGCGCCGGTGAGGTTCAGATTCGGCGCGTTGAAACCGGTGTCATCAAACGTGACGGTGTCGCCGTTGTGAAACGGAAACAGCAGCGAGTAGCCGTCAAACCAGTTCAAATCGCCGAGCGCGTTCCAGTTGTTTGTCAGCGCGTCGCCGCGCCAAATGACGTTGCCCGTTGTGGCGCTGGGCGTGAAAAAAAGATTCATCAGCCGCGTGACCGTGCTGCCGTCCGAGTCCGTGACGGTGAAGTTAAAACTCGCCGGGCCTGTGTAGCCGGGCGTGGGCACGAAATGGGCGCGCAGCCCGTTGGCGGACAAGGAAACGCTTCCATTCGTTGCATTCGCGACGGAGAAAACCGGATTATAATTCGTGAAACCGCGCGTGAACTGCCGCAGTTCAACGTCCACATTGGTGGTCAGCGCGATGCCATGCGGTTCGGCGAGCCAGTTGAGATAATCTTCGAGCCGGGTGTAACCGCTGCCGCTGGGGCTGGGATCAATGT
>CAISEZ010000163.1 GCA_903884535.1 uncultured Verrucomicrobia subdivision 3 bacterium | reverse complement strand
GTCACGGCGCTTGTCCATTCAGTTTACGCCTACGACCTCGTCATCACGGATCAGGCCGGTCAAACCTGGCGCACGCGTGATGCGTATTCCTTTTTGCCGACGCTGGGGGAAGCGGATTTGTATTTGTTCGGCAAAGGTGACGAACGGAAAATTTATGACAAGCTCGGCGCGCAGCTCCGCGCGCTGGACGGCGTCGCCGGCACGAGCTTCGCGGTCTGGGCGCCGAACGCGCAGCGCGTTAGCGTCGTTGGTGAATTCAATAATTGGGACGGACGTTTTCACACGATGCGGCTGCTCGGTGCGTCCGGGGTCTGGGAAATTTTCATTCCCGGCGTGGGGCAGGGCGCGCATTACAAATTTGAGATCCGCGACGCGCACGGCCAGATCAAGCTCAACACCGACCCATTCGGATTTTTCTTCGAGGTCGCGCCCAAGCAGGCGGCGATTGTCTGGGAAACCAAAAAATTCGAGTGGAACGATGCCGAGTGGCTGAAGCAGCGCCGCGAGCGCGACGGGCTGCGTTCGCCGATGAGCATTTATGAAATGCACGTCGGCTCGTGGCAGAAAAAAAACGCGACCGAATCGTGGAGCTACCGTGAACTGGCCAAGCCGCTCGTCGAATACATCACGCGCCTCGGCTTCACGCACGTTGAATTCATGCCGGTCGCCGAACACGCGTTTTATCCGTCGTGGGGTTATCAGGTCACCGGATTTTTCGCGCCGACCAGCCGGTTCGGCACGCCGGAGGATTTTCAATTTCTCGTCAACGCCCTGCACGAGGCCGGCATTGGCGTGATCGTGGACTGGGTGCCCGCGCATTTTCCCCGCGACACCTGGGCGCTCGCCAAATTTGACGGCACCGCGCTGTTCGAGCACGAGGACCCGCGCAAAGGCGCGCATCAGGACTGGGGCACGCTCATTTTTAACTTCGGCCGGAACGAAGTTTCCAACTTTCTCGTCGCGAATGCGCTGTTCTGGTGCGAGCGTTTTCACATCGACGGTTTGCGCGTGGACGCTGTCGCCTCGATGCTTTATCTGGATTATTCGCGCAAAGTCGGCGAATGGATTCCGAACGAACATGGCGGCCGCGAAAATCTGGAGGCGATTGAATTTCTGAAAAAGTTCAATCACATCACGCACACCGAATTTCCCGGCGTGCTGACCATCGCCGAGGAATCCACCGCTTGGCCGCAAGTCACGCGCCCGCCTTACATCGGCGGACTCGGTTTTTCCTTCAAGTGGAACATGGGCTGGATGCACGACACGCTCGGCTATTTCATGCGCGAACCGGTGCATCGCAAATATCACCAGAATGATCTCACGTTCGCGATGCTCTATCATCACAACGAAAATTTTGTGCTGCCGCTGTCGCACGACGAAGTGGTTCACGGCAAAGGCTCGCTCATCACGCGGATGCCCGGCGACGACTGGCAGAAATTTGCGAATCTCCGCACGCTGCTCGGTTATCAATGGCTGTTTCCCGGAAAAAAACTTTTGTTCATGGGTGGCGAAATTGGCCAGCGCGCCGAATGGAACGAAAATGCCCAGCTCGACTGGTGGCTGCTGGACGCCGGTCCGTTTCATCGCGGCGCTCAACAATTTGTCGTGGATTTGAATCAGCTTTACAAAAACTCACCGGCATTTTGGCAGGCGGATTATGACCACGCCGGTTTCAGTTGGATTGACTGCACGGACCGTGAGAACAGCGTGATGTCCTTTTTGCGTCAGACGGCGGACGGGAAAAATCAAACCGTCGTCATTCTGAATCTGACGCCGGTGCTGCGTCCGGGCTATCGCATCGGCCTGCCGCGCGGCGGCAAATGGAAAGAGGCCTTGAACAGCGACGCGCAGATTTACGGCGGCGGCAACCAGGGAAATTTAGGTGGCGTCACCGCTCAAAGCCAACCGTGTCACGGGCACTCGCATTCGGCGGAATTCAATCTGCCGCCGTTGAGCGTGATTGTTTTTCAGGCGGAATAAGCGATTGGGTGCGCCGCGCTGAGAGTTTCAGACGTCTTCCAGATACAGCGCGCGGTTGCGCCAGAGATAAATGAGGCCCGACAGCGCCGTCAGCCCGACGGTGACCCACAGCATGATTTCCGCAAACTGCGGAACCCACGGCGCGAATAAATTTTTCAATGCCGGCTTCCACTCGTCACACGCGTCCACCACCAGCAGCGCGATGATGCAGATGATTTGCGAAATCGTCTTGTGCTTCCCGTAGCGTTCCGCCGCGAGCACGATATTTTTGGACGCTGCGAGCAGGCGCAGACCAGTGATGGCGAGTTCGCGGCCGACGATGATGACCACCATCCACGCGCCGACCCGCACCGGCGCGGTCGGGTTCAGGTGCGTGCTTTCCACAAACGCGATGAACGCCGAGCACACCATGATTTTGTCCGCGAGCGGATCCATCAAAATTCCAAAGTTGGTGATGAGTTTGCGGGCGCGCGCAATCCGGCCGTCGAGAAAATCCGTGATGCCGGCGAGGCAGAAAAAAATCAGCGCCAGCGTGTCGTTGTAGGCAAACTTGGAAAACATCGCCCAGAGAAAAACCACCGTCAGGCCAAAACGCGAGACGGTGAGCTTGTTGGGCAGATTCATGTGGCGAAAGCTTGGCGAGTCGTGGCGGAGGTTGGCAAGTTCCAAAAATAAAAAAGGCGGGCTGCAGTCGCAACCCGCCTTTCGTTTCAATTGTTAAGCACCGAACTTGTCGAACATTTTCGCGTTCGCCTGCATCAGGCGGATCATGAACTTCGCCGGGAAGATGCCGAGCGAGCCGATGTTCGCGCCGGTTTCGGTGAAGCGTTCCAGCTTGTCCGAACCGCTGGTGGCTGAGTGAATCATCACCGGCTGCGGATGCCAGGAATGCCCGTGCAGCGCGCACGGCGTCGAGTGGTCGCCGGTGACGACGAGCACGTCCGGTTTCTTTTTCAAGAGAATCGGCAGCGCGGCATCAAATTCTTCAATCGCCTTCTTCTTCGCGGCGAAATTGCCGTCTTCACCGTATTTGTCGGTGTATTTGTAATGGATGAAAAAGAAATCGTAGTTGTCGTATTCCTTCAGGTAACGCTCGAACTGTTCCTTGATCGTCTGCGGCCCTTCGATCTTCACCATGCCAACAAGTTGCGCGAGGCCCTTATACATCGGATAAACCGCAAGGCACGCGGGCTTGAGCAGATAGCGGTCGGCGAACAGCGGAATGTGCGGCTGATGCGCGATGCCGCGCATAAGAAAACCGTTCGCCGGCTTCTGCTTGGCGAGAATCGGCAGCGCGAGCTTGTAAAAATCCGCGATCAATTTCGCCATTTTTTTCTGCTTCAAATTTTTTGCATCGCGCGGTTTCACCGCCGGAATGGCAAAACCTTCGCGGTTCGGATCGGCATCGGTCAGCGGTCCTTCCAGGCCTTTCCCGCGAAATACAACGACGAAGCGGTGTTCCTTGCCGGCCTTGATGATGACCTGCGTGTCGCCGATTTTTTTGATTTTTGCCGTGAGCAGCGCCACCATTTTTTCGCACGTCTCGGTCGGGATGCGGCCAGCGCGGCGGTCGGTGACAATTCCCTTCGCGTCAAGCGTGGCAAAATTCGCGCGGGCGCAAACATCGCCGGGTTTCAATTCCAAACCGAGGCCGAGCGCCTCGATGACGCCGCGGCCGACTTGAAATTCCAGCGGATCGTAGCCGAACAGGCCGAGATGGCCGGGTCCGCTGCCAGGCGTGATGCCGGGCGCGACGGGAATCATGCGGCCCTGCGCGGAATTTTTCGCGATGGCGTCGAGATTCGGCGTGTGTGCGGCTTCAAGCGGCGTGAGATAACCTTGTTCCTTCGTGGCGATGTCGCCAAGACCATCCAGCACGACGAGCACATGCTTCGTTTTGGTTTTAAGTGTCAACTCCGAGTAAAGCGAATCTAAATTCATCCGGGCATTTTACCGAAGAAACGGCGTGAGGCAATTCGATTCCATTTTGTGTTGTGACGAAACGGTGACATTATTTTGCCGCGAATGAATCCATTGATGTTGCACGAATTTCACCCTGGCCTCGGCGCGCGGTTCGCGGAATTGAACGGCGCGCAAGTCGTCAATGATTACGGTGACTGGCGGGCCGAACACGCCGAGGTGCGCGAAACCGCCGGCGTGATTGACTTGAGTTTTCGTTCGCGCATTTGCCTCGTCGGCGCGGACCGCGCCCGCTTTTTGCACGGACAGGTGACGAACGACGTGAAAAAACTTCGCGCCGCCGAAGGCTGCTACGCCGCCCTCACCACCGCCAAAGGCAAAATGGAAAGCGATCTGAATATTTTCGCGCTGGCGGATGAAATGCTCCTGGATTTTGAGCCGGGCCTCACCGAGAAAATATCGCAGCGACTGGAAAAATTCATCGTGGCGGATGACGTGCAAATCGTGGACGCCGCCCCGCATTACGGCCTGTTGAGCGTGCAGGGGCCGAAAGCTGAAAATATCGTCCGCGCGCTGGAGCTCTTCGCGGAAGTTCCGGCAAAACCATTGGGCTTGCTGAAAATTGCCGATGCCACGCTGGGCGAAATCTATCTCGCCAATCATCCGCGGCTCGGCGTGAATGGTTTTGATTTATTCGTCCCGAACCATTCCCTCGGCGCGGTGGCGGACAAATTGATTGCCGCTGCAAAGCAACTTGGCGGCGGCGCGGTGGGCTGGCAGGCGTTTGAGACCGCGCGCATCGAAGCCGGCATTCCGCGTTTTGGCGCGGACATGGACGAGACGAACATTCCGCTCGAATGCGGCATCGAGGCCCGCGCGATTACTTACAACAAAGGCTGCTACATCGGTCAGGAAGTCATCAATCGCATCCACAGCGTCGGCCACGTCAACCGCGAACTGCGAGCCTTGCGGCTGGCCACCGATCTGAAAAACCTGCCGCCGCGCGGCGAGAAATTATTTTCCGCCGGCAAGGAAGTCGGTCACATCACCAGCGCGGTGAAATCGCCGCAGTTTGGAAATATCGCGCTCGGCTACGTCCGGCGCGAAGTGAATCAAATCGGCAGTGAACTGATCTTCCGGATGGCGGCGGGCGAGAGCGTCGCGAAAATTGTGCCTTTGCCGTTTGTTTGAACGGCGGGCATTTACTTTCGGTGGCGGCGCTGATAAAACTTTCCGGTGTTCAATGCTGCCGCCATTTGGAAAAATCTCAATTCGCCGCGCCAACTGTTTTTGATCGCCGGTCCGTGCGTGATTGAAAACGAAAAACTCTGCCGGCAGGTTGCCGCTTCGCTCCAGAAAACCTGCGCCGAGCTGGGGATTTTTTACGTCTTCAAAGCCAGTTTCGATAAGGCCAACCGCACGTCGGGCAAGGCGTTTCGCGGGCCGGGCATGGAAAACGGATTAAAAATTCTCGCCGGCATCCGCGCGGAATTTGGCGTGCCGGTGCTGACCGATGTTCACACCGAAGCGCAAGCCGCCGCCGCCGGCGCGGTCGTGGACATTTTGCAAATCCCGGCGTTTTTGTGCCGGCAAACGGATTTGATCGAAGCCGCCGTGGAGACGGGAAAAATTGTGAATTTAAAAAAAGGCCAGTTTCTTTCGCCAACGGAAATGGGGCGCGTGGCCGAAAAAGCCGCACTGGCGGGCGCGAAAAAAATCATGCTCACCGAACGTGGCACGACGTTCGGCTACAACAATCTGGTCGCCGACATGCGCTCGATTCCGATCATGAAGCGCTTTGGCTTTCCGGTGGTTTTTGATGCGACCCATTCCGTGCAACTGCCCGGCGGCGGCGGCGACAAATCCTCCGGCCAGCGCGAATTCGCGCCGGTGCTGGCCAGCGCGGCGCTCGCGGTCGGCGCGAACGGCTTGTTCATCGAAACGCATCCCAAGCCGGACGAGGCCTTAAGCGACGGGCCGAACATGATTCCGCTCGGCGAGATGAAAAAAGTTCTGGGCGCATTGGAAAAAATTTACGAGGCGGCGAAATGAAAGCACACATTTACCGCATACAGTTTGAATTCTGATTTTAGACGTGAAAGCATGAAAATTTACCTAGAGGTTTCCCTCGTTTTTGCTGCGTTAGGAATTTACGTGTTCAGCCTTTTCCGTTGGTGGTATCGGTATCTTGTTGGCTTGGCAGAGCGTTTTGATATTCCGAATCGCCGGAAACGCGCCGAACTTGTTTTCCCCGTTGTCTTATTACTCTTTATTATTCCTGCTCTGGTAGCAACTTGCTTTGGTTTCCAGGCTTCCAAATCAATTGGGCATCTAGCACCGGTGGTGTTGCTTTGTTCTTTGGCACCCGGTCTTATTTTGTGGAAAAGAACCTTTACGCATTGGGTTATGGGAAGAAGAAGTAATCTGCTTAAAACTTCTCTCAAACAAAGGATATTGAACATTTACCTTTTTTGAATTCCATGCCCGCAAAAATTTCCGCCGCCATCCGGCAACGCGCCGCGCGCATCAAACTGTTTCTGTGCGACGTGGACGGCGTGCTGACGGACGGCTCGATTTTCATCGGCGGCGAGCGCGAGTTCAAACGGTTCAACATCCGCGACGGTCTCGGTCTGGTGTTGGCGCGGCGCGCGGGCTTGAAAGTCGGCTGGATTTCGGCGCGGCCGTCGCCGGCGACAAAAATGCGCGCGGAGGAATTGAAGATTGATTTTCTGGTGCAGCAGGGCGACAACATCGGCAAGGCGGCGGCGATTGAGGAAATGCTGGCCAGGGAAAAATTGAACTGGAGCGAGGTTTGTTTTGTCGGAGATGACATTATTGATTTGGGCCCGTTGACGCGCGCAGGCTTTTCCGTGGCGGTGGGCGATGGCGTGCCCGAGGCGAAGGCGGCGGCGCATTTTGTGACCAAGGCCGTTGGCGGCCGCGGCGCGGTGCGCGAGGCGGTGGAACTGATTTTGCGGGCGCAGGGAAAATGGGAACCGTTTGTGAAGCATTACGCGGCATGAAAATTAATCCCTCAAAAATTTTATTCGCGCTGGGCGCGGCGATTTTTTTAATCGCGGCGGCGAACAACCGCGCGCAGCAGTTGCCCATCGGCCACGCGACGGATTTCTCGTCGGTGTCGTATTTTGAACCGCCGGACGATCAGAAGATCCAAATGCGGTTGTCCGGTGCGGAAGCGTCGCCGCTGCCGGGCGGTTTGCTGGACGTGAAACAATTGCAGGTGGATATGTTCAACCGGACGAATGTCAATGCGGTGGTGGTGGTGAAAGCGCCACAATGCACCTACGCGCCGCTGGCGGGCGTGGCAAGTTCGCCGGGCCAGTTGGAGTTGGTGGCGGTGGACGGAAAATTGCACGTCACCGGCGAGGGTTTTTTGTGGCGGCAGGCGGAGGCGTCGCTCGTCATTTCCAACCATGTGCGGACGACCATCGCGGTGGATATTTTTGCGGATAAAAAAGCGGCGTTATGAAAAATATAATTTTCCTGTTCCTGGCTTGTGCCGGCGGTCTTGCGCTGGCACAAACGAATGCGCCCCAAGCGCCAACTCACCAATTGACGGAGATCAGTTCCGACAGCGCGGATTTCGATCTGAACATTCATCGGGCGATTTATCTCGGCCATGTTTTCGTGGTGGATCCGCCCAGGGTGACGATGCAATGCGAATGGCTGCGGGTGGACTTGCCGGGGGCGGGCGGACATTTGACGAACGTCGTGGCCGCGACGAATGTGGTCATTGATTTAGTGGACGAAAAATCAGGACTCACCAACCACGTGACGTCGGATCGGGCGGTGTATTATTACAGCCAGCACGGCACGGTGACGAATGAAACCGTCACGTTCACGGGCCATGTGAATTCGCCGCCGAAAGTAGAATATCCGGATTACACGATCACTTCGGAGCCGCTGGTCTGGGATCGCGCGGCCAACGGTTTCCATTTCAACAATGAGAAAATAATTTTTCATCAAAGCACCAACAGCTTGGGTGGCACGAATGCTTCACCGTTGAAACTTTTTTAAAATGGAATCCGCTGAAACCAACGGCTGTTTGCTCGCCACGGACAAACTGGCGAAGGAGTATCGCGGCCGGCGCGTGGTCAACGGCGTTTCGGTCAATGTCGGCGCGGGCGAAATCGTCGGGCTGCTCGGCCCGAACGGCGCGGGCAAGACGACGACGTTCAACATGGTCGTGGGCGTGGTGAAGCCGGACGAGGGGCGGGTGGAATTTCTCGGCCGCAAGATTACGACGATGCCGATGCATTTGCGCGCGCGGCTGGGCATCGGTTATCTCACGCAGGAGCCGTCGGTGTTTCGCAAGCTGACGGTGGAAGAAAATATTCTGGCGATTTTGGAAACGTGCAAGCTGTCGCGCGACGAACGCGAGGTGCGGCTGAAATATCTGCTGGAGGAACTGGATCTGACGCCGATCCGCAAGAGCAAGGCGTATCAGTTGAGCGGCGGCGAAAAACGCCGGCTGGAAATCACGCGGGCGCTGGTGACGAGTCCGAAATTACTGTTGCTCGACGAGCCGTTCAGCGGCATTGACCCGATCGCGGTTTACGAGGTGCAGAAAATTGTGCGCCGGCTGAAGGAGCGCGGGCTGGGCATTTTGATCACGGACCACAATGTGCGCGAGACCTTGAAATTGATTGACCGCGGTTACATCATCCACAAAGGTCAGGTGCTGGTGGCCGGCTCGGCGGAATTTCTGGCGAACGACCCGAAGGCGCGCGAGATTTATCTGGGGCCGGAATTCAACCTGTAATTTTAAGTTTTGAGTTTTTAATTTTTAGTTACTCTGCATGCGGAAGTTCAATTTACAATTCAAAATTAAGAACTAAAAATTCATCCCATGGAACGTCAGCCACTCACGGTCGGACAATTTTATCAGGAACACGGGGCGGCGCTGGAGATGCGGCTCATTGCCGGTGAGACCGGCTTGGGCCGTGTCATCCGCGAGCCGACGGTGAACCGGCCTGGTCTAGCGTTGAGCGGATTCACGCGCTACTTCGCTTACAAGCGCATGCAAGTGATGGGGCATGCGGAAGTTTTTTATCTACGGTCGCTGCGGCAGGAAGAGCGCGAAGCGCGCTACGCGTATTTGTTCGCCTGCAAAATTCCGTGCGTGGTGTTCAGCCGCAGCCTGAAGCCGGACAAGGAATTTCTGGCCGCCGCGGAGCAGGCGGGCGTGCCGATTTTGCAAACACCGCTGGTGACGATGAAATTTATCAACAAGGCGACGCTCGAATTGGAGATGATGTTCGCCCCGCACGGAACGGAACTGGGCAGCATGGTGGACATTCTTGGCATCGGCTTGATTATTCGCGGCGAAAGCGGCATCGGCAAAAGCGAGTCGGTGCTGGCCTTGATTGAGCGCGGTTACAGTCTCGTGGCTGACGATGTGGTGAAGGTCACGCTGGTGGATGGCCGCGAGGTGCTCTGCACCAGCGCCGAGTTGACGCGTGATCACATGGAAGTGCGTGGCATCGGCATCATCAACGTCGCGCAGATGTTCGGCGTGAAGGCGATTCGCAAGGAAAAGAGCCTCGACTTGATCGTCACACTGAAGAGCTGGAATGACGTGGCGGATGTGGACCGGCTCGGGATGGAACAGGAACAGGTCAAGGTGCTGGGCGTGGATATTCCGCATGTGACCATTCCGGTGAAGCCCGGCCGCGATATTGCCCGGCTCATTGAAGTGGCGGCGTTTCAGGTCAAGCTGCGCAAATCCGGTTACAACGCGGCCGAGGAATTGAACACGCGGCTGTTGGCGCAAATGGCCCCGAAATCGTCTGCACCACCTTTGTCACCATAAATTGTATTGGCGGAAATTTTCTGCGCCGATTAACTTCCCGATGAACCAACCCATGAGCGCTAAACAAGCTGACGCCAGCGAGTTTCTGACGAAGGAACTCACCATCGCGAACAAGTCGGGCATCCACGCCCGGCCGGCCGCGATGTTTGTCAAAATCGCCACCCGCTTCGGCAGCGACATTTTCGTGGAAAAAGACGGCGAAAAAATCAACGGTAAAAGCATCATGGGCTTGATGATGCTTGCCGCCGGTCCCGGCAGCAAAGTAACGCTGCACGCCAAGGGCGCCGACGCCTCCAACGCCATCGCCGAACTCGAAGCGCTTGTGCAGC
Source organism: uncultured Verrucomicrobia subdivision 3 bacterium (assembly GCA_903884535.1). Taxonomy (GTDB): domain Bacteria; phylum Verrucomicrobiota; class Verrucomicrobiia; order Limisphaerales; family UBA11358; genus UBA11358. The sequence goes on along the minus strand of CAISEZ010000163.1, from coordinate 64,902 downwards.
GCAAGTTTGACGAGGAATAAACCGTTCTGGTTTTCAGACTCTCCCGGTGAACTTGCCATTTTGGCGGCAACTGGTTTCAACTTGAAACTTTCAACCTGAAACTTGAAACTTCCCGCATGGCATCCGCTGAAATCAATGTGAAATACGTCGCGCATCTCGCGCGGCTCGCCCTCACGCCCGAAGAAGAAACCAAGCTCGCCGCGCAGCTCGGTAACATTCTCGGCTACATCGAAAAATTGCGCGAACTCGATGTCACCGGCGTCGAGCCGACCGCCCACGCCGTGCCGATGGTCAACTGCACCCGCGCCGACGAGGTTCGCGAATCGCTTTCCCACGAAGAAGCGTTGCGCAATGCGCCGCGTCAGGCCAACGGACTGTTCATCGTCCCCAAAATTGTGGAATAAATGAGAAACCGCGAAATACACCAACCACACGAAATCAAAATCCCTTTTCGTGTGGTTGGTGTATTTCGCGGTTAATAGATTTTCATGCTGAACCAACTGACCATTTCCGAACTGGCCGCGAAGTTCGCCAAGCGCGAAGTTTCCGCGCGCGAAGCGACGCAAGCCTGTCTCGATCAAATTGCCTGCGTGGACGGGAAAATCCACGCGTTCCTCAGTTTCAACGCCGCCGCCGCGCTGGCGCAGGCCGATGCGGTGGATCAATTGATTTCTCAAGGTGGCAGCGGTGCTAACCGTCCGCTTTTGGGAATTCCGATCGCGATCAAAGATGTTCTCGCTGTCAAGAACCAGCCGCTGAACTGCGCGTCAAAAATCCTCGGCAATTACATTTCGCCTTACGACGCGACGGCGATTGAGAAATTGAAGGCGGCCGGCGCGATTGTTTTTGGCCGGTTGAACATGGACGAATTTGCGATGGGTAGCTCGACGGAAAATTCCGCGTTCGGCCTCACGTGCAATCCGTGGGACATTACGCGCATTCCCGGCGGTTCCTCCGGCGGTTCGGCCGCGGCGGTCGCGGCGGACGAGTGCATCGCATCGCTGGGCACGGACACCGGCGGTTCGATTCGCCAGCCGGCGGCGCTGTGCGGCTGCGTTGGTTTGAAGCCGACTTACGGTCGCATTTCGCGTTACGGGCTCGTGGCGTTTGCGAGTTCGCTTGATCAAATCGGTCCGTTCACCAAAGACGTGCGCGACTCCGCGACGTTGCTCGGCGTGATGAGCGGCGTGGACAGACGTGATTCCACCAGCGTGCCGGAGCCGGTGCCGAATTATGTCGCCGCGCTCGACGGCAACATTCGAGGCCTGAAGCTCGGCCTGCCGAAGGAATACATGGTCGGCGGGCTCGATCCCGAAATCAAAGCGTCCGTCGATGCGGCGGTGAAGCAATACGAAAAGCTCGGCGCGGAGATTGTGGAGATTTCTCTGCCGCACACGGATTATGCGGTCGCCGTTTATTACATCATCGCGACGGCCGAGGCGTCGGCGAATCTGGCGCGCTTCGACGGCATTCGTTACGGCGCACGGGTTGAGGGTAACGATCCAATTGAACTATATTCCAAAACGCGTGGCGCCGGTTTCGGCGCGGAAGTGAAGCGGAGAATTATTCTTGGCACTTACGTTTTGAGCAGCGGTTATTACGATGCGTATTATTTGCGCGCCCAAAAAGTCCGCACGCTCATCCGCAATGATTTTCTGAAGGCGTTTGAAACCGTGGACGCGATTGTGACGCCGACCACGCCGACGGCGGCGTTCAAGGCCGGCGAAAAATCCGGCGACCCGCTGCAAATGTATTTGTCCGACATCTTCACGATCTCGTGCAATCTCGCCGGCATCTGCGGCGTGAGTCTGCCGTGCGGGTTCACACAAAATCCAAAACTGCCCATCGGGCTGCAACTCCTGGGCAAACCGTTCGGCGAGGAAACGATGCTGAAACTCGCGCACGCCTACGAGCAGAGCACCGCGTGGCACAAAGAAAAACCGTCCCTGAAATTTTGACCGTCATGGAATACGAAGCTGTCATCGGCCTGGAAACGCACGTCCAGCTCAACACAAAATCGAAGATGTGGTGCGGCTGCGCGAACCAATATGGTTCCGAGCCGAATACCAATGTCTGTCCCGTCTGCCTCGGCCTGCCCGGCGTGCTGCCGGTGCCGAACGACGAGGCGCTGCGCAAAACGGTGCTGACCGGTTATCTGTTGAACTGCGAGATTCCGCGTTTCGCGAAGTTTGACCGCAAGAGTTATTTCTATCCGGACATGCCGAAGAATTACCAGCTCACGCAATACGACAAGCCTTCGACGGCGAACGGCTTTGTGGAGTTTGAATTCACCGGCGCCGGTTCGGTGAATGGCCTGGCGCGCGTCCGCATCACCCGCGCCCACCTGGAAGAGGACGTCGGCAAGAGCACGCATTTTGATCGGCACAGCGGACTGGATTTCAACCGCGCCGGCGTGCCGCTGATGGAAATCGTTTCCGAGCCGGACATCACCAGTGCGGACATGGCCTACGCGTATCTCAATGCGCTCACCGAAATTTTGCATCAAGGCGGCGTGAGCGATTGCGACATGGAAAAGGGCATGGTGCGCTGCGACGTGAACATCAGCGTCCGGCCCATCGGCACGAAGGAACTCGGCGCGAAGATCGAGATCAAAAACATGAACAGCTTTTCCGGCGTGCGCCGCGCGGCGGAATATGAAATTGCGCGCCAGATCGAAGTCGTGAAACGCGGCGAGAAACTCATCCAATCCACGCGCCGCTGGGACGACGTGGCGGGCATCACCGAGCAGATGCGCACGAAGGAAGACGCGCACGACTACCGCTATTTTCCCGACCCGGATCTGATGCCGCTCGCGCCGACTGACGCGTGGCTCGCGGAAGTGAAGACGAAGGCCATCGAGCTGCCGCTCGCGCGCAAGCAGCGGTTCATGCGCGATTATCAATTGCCCGCCGGCGACGCGGAAGTTTTTAAGAGCAACGTCGCGCTGGGAAATTATTTTGAAGGTCTCGCCAGGCAGTCGAAGAATCCAAAGGCCGTCGCGAATTGGATCATCAACAATTTACTGGCGAAACTGGCCGAACTGAATGCGCGGGAAAAATCCGAACAGGAAGCGCTCGGTCTCGAAGCTGCCGACCTGAAACTGTCGTCGTTCGCGGATCTGAAATTCAAGCCCGAGGCGCTCTTGGAATTGGTGAATCTGGTCGAAGCCAAAACCATCAGCAGTTCCGCCGCGCAACAGGTGTTTGCCGAAATGTTTGATTCCGGCAAAGCGCCCGCCGTCATCGTGCAGGAAAAAGGCCTGGCGCAAGTCAGCGACACCGGCGCGATCGAAAAATTCTGCGACGACGCCATCGCCGCGAATCCCGCGCCGGTGGCGGATTACAAGGCCGGCAAGGCCGCCGCGCTCAATTCGCTCAAAGGCCAGGTGATGAAACTCTCCAAAGGCAAAGCCAACCCCGCGCTCGTCGGCGAAATCCTCGAACGAAAATTGAAGGGCTGATCTTTACTGCAGTCGGCTGATCTGCGGTAGTCAGGTCTTTGTGTGCTTCTGCCTCCGGCTTTTCCAGCTTAACAGGAATAGGCCGCCCAGCAGGAACAGCGAACCCGAAATGATCGCATAAACGGACCAGTGGAACCGGCCCCAGAAGGCGATGATATAAAATGCGCCGAGCGCGGGGAACAGCAGGCCGCCGATCATTTCCTACCGCCAGGACAACGCCAGAATGAGCAACAGGATGCCGGTGGGGATCAGGTGCATCAGCAGGGCGAGGGTGGTGTTCCAGAATCCGCGGTTTTCTTCAAACACATCCAACGCGAACAGGCTGATGAAGCCGGCAAAAAGGAGGCATAGAATCCGGGGTGCCCAGACCACGAAACGATTTAAGAATGTTTTCATAATGGTATCTCCATGGTTGTGATGGATTATATTTTTTATCCGTCACAAGTCACCCTAACACGCAAACCGGCGAGATGGTTAATTGATATTTTGTTCGGAAACATTGACGAAAGTGATGCGGCGGATGTGTTCCAACGATGTCGTGGTCAAAGCGGTCGCGCCCAATTCGCTCAATGGCCAGACAATGATGAAACTTGCCAAAGGCAAAGCCAACCCCGCGCTCGTCGGCGAAATACTGGAGCGGAAGCTGAAGGGGTAATTCCGTAGCGGCGACTCGGCAGAGCGCCGCACCACTGCAATCTGAAATGGCGGCGCTCTGCCGAGACGCCGCTACGATTATTATTTTCCGTCCGCCCGTTTCAGTTCCACCGCGTAGGCCTGGTTCGCGCCGCTCAGGTTGCTGCGGAAAATCAGCCATTTCATGTCCGGCGAAAACATCGCGTTCGGTTCCAGCGCGTAATCATGCTTGCTCATGTTGACGAGCTTTTCCGAATGGAACACGCCGGTCTGGATCAGCTTGCTCGTGTCAATGTTGCCGGCGGATTTATCGGAAATAAGTTCGGGCGTGAACAGGTAAAGCCATTTGCCGTTGTCGGCGTGGGCCACCATTTTATCGTCGCCGCCGTCGCTGGAAAATAAATTGCCATCCGGCGAAACGTTGAAGTGCACGCCCCATTCGTCGCGCTGCAAATGATACCACGTGCGGGCGCCGCTGGAAATTTCGTAGCCGGCCACCCAGAAATCCTCGCCGCGCGGCGTTTGCAGGTCATACCAAATCGTTTTTCCATCGGCGCTGAAAAATTCGTGGCCGGCGATTTCCATGATCATCGTGCGCTGGTGGACCAGCTTCAAATCCGAGCCGTCAGTGCGGATCGTCCAGATGCGATCGACCTTGTGCCACGGGCCTTCGTGACAAAACATGAGCAGCGTCGGATCGGTCGGTGAAAATTGCAGATGCCCGAGCCAATCAGTGCAACGGTTGAACTTTTTCGTCTCGCCGGTCTGGATATTGTAGAAAAAAAGCTCCATCGGATAATGCTTGGCGAGGCGTTCCTCCATCATTGTGCCTTTTTTGCCGCGCTGAATGTCCTGGGTTTGGATGTCGTTGCGCCGGTTCGGGCCGCCGGTGAAAAAATCGTTGGTGCCCCAGTCGCTGCGCTCGATGAAAGTGCCGCCAAGCAAGGTTTCATCGGCATTGACGGTGGAAACTTCCTGTCCGCGCTGGAGCTTCAGGATTTTTTCAACGGCCTTTGTGTTCGGGTCAATGGTGCAGATCCAGCGGTTCGTCACGCCGTTCGCGATTTCCATTTGGCCGATGTATATCTTCCCCGTCTTGTGGCCGACCATGATAATGTGGCCGCGGCCTTCGATGATTTTTTCCACCGCGCGCGTTTCGAGGTTGACCAACGAAATGCCGTTGGACGAGGTGATGACCATGCGTTTGCCGTCCGGCGTGAAAGGATTCAGGTTGAAATAAATGCTTTCGCTGCCCGGCTCGGTGGAAAGCTGCACGACACGGTGGCCGGTATCCTGATCAATCCATTCCGTCGCCGGCGTGCCATGAGCCGGGCTGTTGGCGTCACTGAAAAATAAAAACCCGCAGAGCACCGCGCCGGCAAGCTGCCGTGGTTCAAACAAGTGGAAGGGTGAAAAAGTCATAATTCAAGGACGGGTTGGGGACATAAATGGTTTCCCCTTTCTCGCATAATTGTGACGCCAAGACAATCATCACAATTGGGGATGCCGGCAAAGTGACGGTCCTGCTGCAAAAAAATTTGTGCCGTGGCGTCTTGATGGTTAAATTTCTAGTTCATGTTTTCATCCGCGATCAAATCAGTTCATTTTACCGGCATCGGCGGCACGGCCATGGCGGCGGCGGCGGCGGCGATGCAGGATAAAGGTTTTCAAGTCACCGGCTCCGACCAGAATGTCTATGAGCCGATGGCGACGTTTCTCGCCACCAAAAAAATCCCGGTGATGAACGGCTACGCCGAGCAGAACCTCGCCTACCAGCCGGACCTCGTCGTCATTGGCAACGCCATTTCGCGCGGCAATCCGGAAGCCGAATACGTGCTCGACCACAAGCTGCGTTATTGCTCGCTGCCGGAACTGCTGCGCGAGTTTTTCATCCGCGGCAAACGCTCGCTGGTCGTCGCCGGCACGCATGGCAAGACCACCACGACGTCGCTGCTGACGTGGGTTTTTGAACACAACGGTTTGAACCCGAGCTATCTCATCGGCGGCATCCCGAACAATTTCTCGCAGGGCGCGCGGTTCACGGACAGCGAGTGGTTTATCATCGAAGGCGACGAATACGACACCGCGTTTTTTGACAAGCGCAGCAAATTCATTCATTACCAGCCGGAAGTCGCCATCATCAATAATTTGGAATTTGACCACGCGGATATTTTTGAAAACCTCGCGGCGGTCAAAAAAACCTTCAGCCATTTCATCCGGCTGATCCCGCGCAACGGCCTGCTGCTCGGCAACGGCGACGACGAAAATCTCCAGCCGCTCCTGAACGTGACGCATTGCCCAGTGAAAAAATTCGGTCTGGGCGGCGATTATGCGGTGCATGCGTTCAACATCCGATACGGCCCGACGGCGACGGAATTTGAAATCCCGAGCTGCAAATTCCATTTGAATCTGGTGGGCGAACTGAATGTCCGCAACGCGCTGGCCGTCATCGGCGCGGCGAAACATTGCGGCTTGTCGAACAAACAAATCCAGTCAGCGTTCGCCACGTTTACCGGCATCAAGCGGCGCATGGAAATCAAGGGCATCGCCGGCGGTGTGACGGTGATTGACGATTTCGGGCATCATCCGACGGCCATCCGCGAGACGTTGCGCGCTCTCCGCATCCGTTACGCCAAGGAAAAGATCTGGGCGGTGTTCGAGCCGCGCTCCAACACGACGCGCCGGAATTGTTTTCAAGCCGAGCTGGCGGCGGCGTTCGCCGATGCCGATGCCGTGGTGGTTTCCCAGGTGGCCCGCTTGGAGCAACTCGCGCCGGAAGAACGCCTCGATCCGCAAAAGTTGATGCAGGATTTGAAGGCTGCCGGCAAGGCGGCCGCGTATCTGCCCGACGCCAACGGCATCGTCGCGCACATCGGGCAGGGCGCGCAGGGTGGCGACGTGGTTTGTGTGTTCAGCAACGGCGGCTTCGACGGCATCCACGGCAAACTGCTCGCGCGGCTCGGGAAAAAATAGCGAAAATTTTCTGGCACATGAGTTGCGAGCATCTGGCTCGTGGCTAAAAAATTTCTTTCAACGGAACTGGCGCGGACCGTGGCTGAGGTCGCCGCGATGAACGTGCGCGCCGTGACCAGTCAAATTTCAGGGCTCCGCGGCATGGTTCCGCCGCCGCCGGCGCGAAAGATCCCGATGTTCCGCCGCCGGCTGTTTGTGTGCTTTGCTCCGCCTGTCACCCAGTCGCTCAAAATTAGACACGCGCTGGGGCATTCCATCCAGAATCTGGGCACCACGCTCAACGAAACTCGATCTGCTCAAAGCCGGCATGCTTAAAGAAGTTTTCCAGTTCGGCCTGGCCGCGCTTTTTTGCCTCGTCCAATATGCCGCCCTGGCGGGCGGCGCGGGCGATGTCGTCCACCGCATTTTGTCGCGCGGTCTGTTCCAGGTCTTTGTCAAAGGCGCGGAGCAAACCCGTGGTGTGGTCAATCACCTGACTCGCGCGGTCGTCAAGATACGCATCGGTGATTGACGGCGGCGGCAGATGCAGTGAAATTTTTTTGCCGGAGATCGTCACGTCACCGGGCTGAATTCGTTTGAGGTCAATGCCCGCTTTCACCACGCCGTGCGCCAGTAACAGCACGCGGTTTTCCCCATACCATTTCACGTCCTCCAGCACCACGACCTTGTCCATGACGTATTTGACCGTGACCAGATCGGCGAGCGACTGGACTTCGTGAACGACGCTGGTGGTATTCCACAGCCGCAGGCCGGAGCCGTGGTTGGTCCAGCGCGCGACGATGAAAGTAAGGTAAACGGCGAGCGCCAGCACGATGGCCGTCGCCGCCATGAATAAAAAATCCCGCGCTTGCCGCATGGCGGCAAAATAAGCCGCCGCCCACCGGAAGCAAGCCGCAAGTGGCCAGCCGTTGTCAGAAGTCCGACGCCGCCCCGGCCAATTCGCATTTCAGCAATTGCTGGCGCGTGTTTTGCAGCCGGTTGATGACCACTTCCGCCACGCGCTTCATCACCGCATAACCGAGGGCGTGATCGCTCTCGCAGAGTTCGCGGAGCGTCGAGGCGAAAAAGATGATCGCCTTGGTCGGCGTCACCGCCCGCGCGTCGAAATTCCAGTGATACGGCGGGAACAGCCACGACCAGCCGAGCACGTCGCCCGCACCGAGCGTTTGGATGAGTTGCGAAGGTTTGTTTTCGACCGGCGATTCCAGCGCCACGTCGCCTTCCAGCACGATGTAAAAGCGGTTGGCCGTGAGCCCCTCGTTGAAAATCATCCGGCCCGCCGGGAATTCCACGAGCATGGCGTTGTTGGCCAGCACTTCGAGCTGGGACTTGGAAAAGCCTTTGAGAAAGGGTTGCGCCGCCAGAAGTGTCGTGTCGATTTTCATAATGATTGCCTTTCGTCAACGGCTGAAGCGTGATTGATTCAGCCAAAACCAATCTAAGGCGGCGATGAAAAAACGCTCACCGTGAATTAGGGAAAACCCAACATTTTTTGGCGTCCATCCACCGTTGTCTGCGAAGGGAAAATGGCTAAAACGCCGGCTTTGGCTTGATAAAGTTTCTGAAGGGGAGCAAAGTCGCAATCATGAAGGTGCGCGTTTCCAATCACAAGACCGCCGCGTTGACTAGAGCAGAGGTGATGGTGGTTGTCGCAATTGTTGCCGTTCTCGTCTTGTTTTTTTTTGGGGAAATCTGTGTCGAGATTTCGTTCAGAGTTTCTCGTTGGCAGACATAAGAGCGCTAGAATTGTTTGCGTTAATAATCAAAAGGAAATCGCTGCTTCATTCCGCGCTTGGGCAAACGATCACAATGACAAATATCCGATGCAGGTTTCGGTAACCAATGGCGGCACCATGGAATTGGCAAATGGCGGTAACGCTTGGATAAATTTTTTTGTTATGTCCAATAAATTGAGCTCGCCAAAAATTTTAATTTGTCCGGCTGACACGGATAAAATTGCAGCGACCAATTTTGCAACTGATTTCAACAACAGCAAAATCAGCTACTTCGTTGGCTTGGATGCCGACGATGCAAATCCACAAATGTTCCTTTCTGGTGACGACAACTTTGCCTTGGACAATGTCCCCATAAAATCCGGCCTGCTTCAACTTTCAACCAACGCTCCAATTTCCTGGACAGCCGCGCGTCACACTTTTTCAGGCCAGATTCTGTTCACCGACGGCAGCGTTGAACAAACAACAATTTCGTTATTACGCCAGAAGCTTCAGCAAACTGGCATTGCCACCAACCGCCTCGCTATTCCGTAAACCTTATTTGTCTTGCCGGATTTACTTGGTTGCCCCGCCGAGTTCGCGGATGCGCCGCCGCATTTCCAACTGCGACATGATGTGCCGGGCGAGAATTTGCATGGCCCGTTTTTGTTCCGGTCCCAGCTGCCGCGGTTTCCGGTCCAGCACGCACAACGTGCCCAGCCGGTGGCCGGCCGGCGTCGTCAGCGGCGCCCCGGCATAAAAGCGGATTTTCCGGGTGCCGGTGACCAGTGGATTGTTCTTGAAGCGCGCGTCTTTCGTCGTGTCGGGCACGATGAAAAGCTTTTTGTAAAGGATGGCGTGGGCGCAAAAGGAAATGTCGCGCGAGGTCTCCTTGACCGTCACCCCGACCTTGGATTTGAACCATTGCCGGTCTTCATCCACCAGCGAGATGAGCGCTATCGGCACCTGGCAGATGCTGGCGGCCAGTTCGGTTAGGTCGTCAAACATCGCCTCGGGCACCGTGTCCAGCACGTCATACTGCCACAGCACTTCAATCCGTTTTTTTTCGTTTTTTGGAAGGCGCGCTTTCATGGTGAAAATATTTGGAGGCAACAATCCCAGTTTAGCCGGAATGCCCGCCGGTTCCAATCCTCTTTTTTGGAACGGGGTGCCGCCGGTTGTGGAAACGCGCTTGAGCGTTCGCCGGGCGTGCGGTATAAAACGGCTATGACATTAAAAGCCATCATCCACACGGCGGAAGAAGGCGGCTTCTGGGCCGAGGTGCCGGCATTGCCGGGTTGTCTGACGCAAGCGGAAACGCTCGACGAGCTGAAGGAGAATCTGCGCGAAGCCATCGAATTGTGGCTGTCCGTGGATGACGAAGCGACCGAATCAAACGCCAGCGACAAGGTGATGGAATTGACGGTTTGAACCGGATTTTCAGCAGGGAAGCCGTCAGCCCCGGCATCTGAAAAATTGACTTTCACCGCTTTAGTGAAATGAAACAAGTCTCCGGCAAAGAATTTATCCGGCTCGTTCAAAAACGCGGCTGGCTGCTCAAGCGCATCACCGGTAGCCACCATATTTTCACCAAGGCCGGTCAGCGCGAGCGCCTTGTCGTTCCGGTCCACGGCAATCAGCCTTTGAAACTTGGGCTGTTGAAACATCAGATGAAAATCGCCGGCCTCACCGAGGCGGATTTGTGATTGGCGGGCGCGCTGACAAAACCTAAACTGTGGCCATGAATTTGCCCGGATTTCCCATCGCTCGTCCGCGCCGCTTGCGGACTTCGCCCGCCTTGCGCCGCCTTGTCGCGGAAACGTCGTTGAATGTTTCGCAGCTCGTGCTGCCGCTGTTCGCGCGCTCCGGCAAAAAACTTCGCCGGCCGGTCGAGGCCATGCCCGGCGTGTTTCAATTGTCGCCGGATGAAATTTTGCGCGAGGCCGCGGCGGCGCACGCGCTCGGCGTGCCGGCGGTTTTGTTGTTCGGCATTCCCGATAAAAAAGATGCGAAGGCCAGCGGCGCTTACGCCAAAAACGGAATTGTCCAGCAAACGGTGCGGCTGCTGAAAAAAGAATTGCCGTCGCTGCTGGTCATCACCGACGTGTGCCTGTGCGAATACATGGCGCACGGCCATTGCGGCATCGTCCACGGCGGAAAAATTTTGAATGACCCGTCACTGAAACTGCTCGCGGAAACGGCGGCGAGCCACGCGGCGGCGGGCGCGGACATTGTTGCGCCGAGCGATATGATGGACGGCCGCGTTGCCGCCATCCGCGCACAGCTCGACCAAGAAGGTTTTCTCGACACGCCGATCATGAGTTACGCGGCGAAATTTGCGTCGGCATTTTATGGGCCGTTTCGCGAGGTGGCCGAATCCACGCCGCAGTTTGGCGACCGCCGCAGTTACCAAATGGATGCGGCAAACGCGAATGAGGCGATGCGCGAAGTGGCCTTGGACATCGCGGAAGGCGCGGACATCGTCATGGTCAAACCGGCACTGGCGTATTTGGACATTCTTCAGCGCGTGAAAAAGGAATTCGGCCTGCCCACCGCCGCCTACGCCGTCAGCGGCGAACACGCGATGATCAAGGCTGCCGCCGCGAACGGCTGGATTGACGAACGCGGCGTGACGCTGGAAAGCCTATTGGCCATGCGCCGCGCCGGCGCGGACATTTTGATCACCTACGCAGCGGTGGACGTGGCAAAGTGGTTGAAGTGAAAAACTCTCGTTTGCGGTTCCGAGTTCAGGATCCGTGTCCACGGTTGCAACGCTGAGACCTGAAGCATAAACCGCGAACCGCAATTTACGTTTGCCATGTCACTCCGGGCAGGCTAGTCTGCGCGTTCTATTTTTCTCTATGATTGGAACAATTCGCAAGCATTCGTCGTGGCTGTGGTTCGTCATCATCGGCGCAACCATCATTTCATTTCTGTGGTGGGGCGCCGGCCCGGTCACACGCAATAGCGGCGGTCGCGTGGCTGGCGGCGGCTATGGCACGATTTACGGCAAGGAAGTGACCGCCGAGGCATTCACGGCGGCGCAACGGGAATTTTATCTTTATTACTGGCTGCACTACGGCGAATGGCCGGAACGCAGCGCGAACATGACGCCGACCGACATGGAGCGCGAAACTTATGTGCGCCTCCTGCTCGCGCAGAAAGCCAAGTCGCTCGGGATTTATGTCAGCGACGACGCCGTCGTTACCGGCGCGAATGAACTGCTCCGCTCCGTCGGCGGTCGCAGCGGTCAGTCGGTGCCGATGGCGACGTTCATGGAACGAGTGCTGACGCCGGAAGGCCTCACCGCCGCGGATCTCCAGCGCTATCTCCGCAACGATTTGACCATCCAGCAGCTCGTGCAGGCGCTCGGTTTGGCCGGCGCCTTGATCACGCCGACGGAGGCCTCGCAGCTTTACAACCGCGATCATCAAGAAGTTTCTGTGCAAGGGGTTTTCTTCGCCGCGTCGAATTATCTCACGCAGGTTTCGGTCACGCCCGCCGCCGTCGGCCAGTTTTACACGAACAATATGGCTGCCTACCGCCAGCCGGATCGCGTGGCGGTCAACTACGTCGTCTATGACGTGACGAATTATCTCGCGCAATCCAAGGCCGAATGGGCGAAAACCAATTTCGAGGAATATGTGGACGCGTATTACCGCCAGAACGCCAGCCAGTATGCCGACGCCAAGACGCCGGACGAAGCCAAGGTGAAAGTCCGCGAACTGCTCGTGCATCAGCGCGCGCTCATGGACGCGCGCCAGCAGGCGAATGACTTTGCAAATCCGCTGTTCGCCCAGGAACCGGCCAAACCCGAGAATCTCATCAGCGCCGCAAAACAGAAAGGCCTGACCGTTCACTCGACCGCGCCGTTCGCGGCCAACGACGGTCCGCAGGAATTTGAAGCGCCGGCCACGTTTGCCAAGGCGGCCTTCAAGTTGAGCGCGGACGAACCGTTTGCCGGGCCAATCGTCGGGGCGGATGGTGTTTATGTCATCGCCTTAGCCCAGCAAGTGCCCAGCGCGATTCCGTCGCTGAATGAAATTCACAGCCGCGTTGCGGCGGATTTTCAAGAGCAGCAGGCCATCGCGCTTGCGCGCAGCGCCGGCACCAATTTCTATTTCAACGCCATGGTGTCCATGGCCGCCGGCAAAACCTTTGCGCAAGTCGCGATTTCTTCCGGCCAGACGCCGCAGGCTTTGCCCGCGTTTTCGTTGAGCTCATCGGAAGTGCCCGGCTTTGACGGCCGCGCCGAACTCGGCCAGCTCAAGCAGGCCGCGTTTACCACGCCAGCCGGTCACGTCAGCAATTTTGCCGCAACCGGTGACGGCGGCTTTGTGCTGTTCGTGCAATCCCTGTTGCCGTTGGACGAAGCCAAAAAGACCGCCGAGTTTCCGCAGTTCCTGAACCAGGTGCGGCGCGGCCGGCAGAACGAAGCTTTTAACCTTTGGTTGCAAGGCGAGGCCAACCGCGAGCTGGGCGGCATCCTCAAGCAATTATCCGCCCGCAGCGCGGCGAAATAATTTTGAGCGCCGCCATTAAACTCTCCTCGCCCGCCACGCGCGAGTTCTGGGAAATCCCCGTCCTGTTCGAGGACGAACATCTGCTCGCGCTCGACAAACCCGCCGGCTTGCTCACCGTGCCCGAAACGGAAATTGCGCCGGCCGCCGAAACGGACGATGGCGTCGCCGCCGTGGAGCGTCCCAGCCTGATGAAGTTGCTGCACGCGGGCATCGCCGCCGGCAAACCGTGGGCCGTGGAACGCAAGCTGACTTATTTGAACAACGAGCACCGGCTTGACTGTGACACCAGCGGCGTGATCCTGCTCACCAAAACCAAAGAGGCTCACATCGCGCTGTCCAATTTGTTCAGTTGCGACAAACCTCTGCGGAAATATCTCGGGTTGGTGCGCGGCAACTTGATCGAACCCTCGTTTGAAGTGAACGCCAAAATCGGTGCGCACGCGGTCAAGCCTGGCGTGATGCGCGTGGACAAGGACAACGGTAAGGTGGCGAAAACCAAAATCACTTTATTGGAAAATTTTACCCGCGCCGGTCACGCTTGGGTGCAATGCGAACCGGTGACGGATCGGATGCATCAGATCCGCGTGCATTTGGGCCAAGTGGATTTGCCGCTCGTCGCCGACGAACTTTACGGCGGCAAGAAACTCTGGCTCTCGCGGCTCAAATCGGATTACCGCCTCAAGCCCGGTCGCGAAGAACGGCCGCTGTTGGCGCGCGTGGCGCTGCATTCGGAGGAAATTTCCCTGCCGCATCCCATCACTGGCGAAATGCTGACCATCACCGCGCCGTTGCCCAAGGATTTGAAAGTCGCGCTGAAATATTTACGCCTCTACGCAAATTGATTTTTAGACAGAATGACAGGATTGTTCAGAATCAAAACCGGTCGGTTCCCGTTATGCTGATTCTTTAATTCTGATTAAAAAATACCGGACCACCTTGGCGGTCAGCTCACGGCCCAGTTCAGAATCGCCTTCTGCGTGTGCAGCCTGTTTTCCGCCTGTGTGAAAATGGTGTCGGCGTGCGCCTCGAAAGTTTCCGCATCAATCTCCTTGCCGCGATAGGCCGGCAGACAATGCATCACCAGCGCGCCGGGTTTGGCGAGTTTCACGAGCTGCGCGTTAATTTGGTAGCCGGCAAAAATTTTGAGGCGCTCAGCCGCTTCCGCTTCTTTGCCCATTGAAACCCACACGTCGGTGTAAAGCAGGTCCGCGCCGATAGCGGCGGCGTGCAAATCTTCGGTGACAATAATTTTGCCGCCCGCGCGCTGCAAAATTTCCGATGCCGGTTGAAATGCTTTTGGCGCGGCGATGCGCAGTTCGAAACCCAGTTTCGCCGCCGCAAAAATCCACGACACCGGCATGTTGCACGCGCCGTCGCCGATGAACGTGACGACCTTGCCGGAAATCGACCCGCATTTTTCTTCAAACGTAAAAATGTCCGTCAGCACTTGGCACGGATGCTCGTCGTCCGTGAGTGCATTGATGGTTGGGATTTTGGAATATTCCGCAAACTCCTCCACATCGCTTTGCGCGAATGTGCGAATGATCGCGCCGTGCAGCATGCGGCCCAGCACCCGCGCGGTGTCCTTGATCGGCTCGCCGCGACCGAGCTGAATATCGTTCGCGTTCAGAAACATCACGCCCGCACCGAGCTCGCGCAGGCCGGTCTCGAAGGAAACCCGCGTGCGCGTGGACGACTTGGAAAAAATCAGCGCCCACGTCTGGCCCGCGAGCGGCAACGTTTTGTGCTGGCCGCGCTCGCGTTTGAACACGACCGTATCGCGCAGGATTGTTTCAAAGTCTGCGCGCGGCAATTTTTCCAATGACAATAAATGTTTCATGCCTGAACTGATTTGGGAAATTTCCGCCCAAATGAAATTTTATAACCGAATGGAAACGCCGCGTCACTTCTTTTTCTTCACCGCAGCGGGCCGGCGACGGGGCGCCGCCGCCACTTTTTTGGCTGCATCCGCCGCGCGCCAGAGATACCACGCGGCTGTAGTGCCGTGCGGCCGCCAGCGGTTGCCGAATTTGAGCAGGACTTTCGGTTTCGGCATTCCGCGTTTTTTGTAGGCCAGGCGAAAACCGTTGCGCACGCCAAAGTCATCCACCGGCAAAACATCCTTCCGGCCGAGCTGGAAAATCAACAGCATTTCCACCGTCCAGCGCCCGACGCCGCGCGCGGCGGTCAGCCGTTCGATGATTTCCTCGTCGCCTAACTTTTCGATTTGCCGCGAAGTCGGGATCGTGCCATCCAAAGCTTTTTCCGCGATGTCGCGGATGGCGGAGATTTTGGCGAAGGAAAAACCGCAGGCGCGAATCTGCTCGTCTGTCACCTTCGCCAAATCTGCCGGCTTCGGAAACCGACGGCGCGGGAACAATTTTTTGAACCGCGTCAAAATCGTGTTCGCCGCCGTGCCATTCAGCTGCTGGTGCGCGACCGCTTGGACGAGCGATTGAAACGGCGAGCGCCACGGTTCGTGTTCCAATTGGCACACGCCGATTTCGCGGATGAGCCGCGCCATCACGGGATCAACGGCGGAAAGATGGTTCAATGCGGCGGCGTTCATGCAGCATCACACCAGCGATTTGACGAGTTCTTCGATTTTGGCGATGCCCTCGGCGGCTTCCTGCGGCTCTAAGTTCAGCGCCGGTAATAATCGGATGACGTGCGTGCCGGCCGGAATAGTCATCACGCCTGCCTCGTGCATCCGGTTGACGAATTGAATCGAGGCTGGTTTGTCGCTGACGGCGAAGGCCGGAATTTTATCCGCCAACTCCAGCCCAAGCATGAAGCCGAGTCCGCGCGCATTTTTGACGACCGTTGGATACATTTGCACGAGTCTCTCCAATTCGTTTTTCATCCAGTCGCCCAACTTGCGCGCCTGTTCGTCGAGCTTTCCGGCTTCGATGACGGAGAAGATTTTCAGTGCGACGGCGCACGCGAGCGGCGTGCCGCCGAACGTTGTGGCATGCGTGCCCGGCCCGAGCAAATCCTGATACGGCGCGCGCACCCAGAAGGCGCCGATGGGAAAACCGCCACCGAGTGACTTGGCCATGGAAAGGCCGTCGGGAAGAAATTTTTCGCCGCCGGGAACGCCTTCGAGAATCCGCTGAAAGCTTTGAAATTTTCCCGTCCGAAAATGGCCGCACTGCACGCCGTCCATGAGCAGCAGCAATTTTTTCTCGTCGCACAATGCGCGGAGGCCGAGCAGATATTCCGGCGTGGCGGGCGTGACGCCGCCTTCGCCTTGCACACCTTCGATCATGATGGCGACCGTCGCCGGCGAAATCGCGGCACGCGCGGCTTCCAAATCGTTGTAAGGAATGTGCCGGAAACCCGGCATCATTGGCTCAAAACCTTTTTTGACTTTGTCCTGACCGGTGGCGGCGATGCCGGCCAGCGTGCGGCCGTGAAAGGAATTGGTCGCGGTCAGAATTTCAAACCGGCCTTCGTCGTGGCCGAATTTGCGCGCGAGCTTGAACAGGCCTTCGTTCGCCTCCGCGCCGCTGTTGGCAAAAAAGCATTTGCCCGCGCCAATGCGCTTGACGATTTCGGCGGCAAGCCGGCCCTGCGGTTCGGTGAAATAGAGATTCGAGACGTGAATCAATTTTTTTGATTGCTCGCCGAGCGCTTCGGTGATGGCCGGATGCGCGTGACCCAGCGAGCAGACGGCGATGCCGCTGCCGAGATCGAGATAGCGCTTGCCGGTGACGTCGAACAGATAGCTGCCCGCGCCGTGGCTCAACACGATTTCAAAACGGCCGTAGCTCGGCACGACGTTTTTCGCAAACAGTTCGCGGATGGATTCGTAGTCGTTGCGGACAATCGCCGGCGGCGCAGGAACAATTTCTTTCATGAAGGGATTTATTTAACCGCAAAGGAACGCAAAGAACACAAAAAAGTTTCTTTGCGCTCTTTGCGTTCTCTGCGGTTAAAATTCGGTTTCAAAGCACAACTTCGGTGCCGACGCCCTGATCGGTGAAAATTTCCAGCAGCACGGAATGCGGCACGCGGCCGTCCACAAACGAAACTTTTTCCACGCCGGATTTTATGGCCGCCACGGCGCTGTCCACTTTCGGAATCATGCCTTTGTCCACGATGCCGGCGGCTTTGAGCGCGGGGACTTCGCTGATCTGCAAATGGGCGATGAGCGTGGTCGGGTCTTTGAAATCGCGCATCAAACCGGGCACATCGCTCATAAACACGAGCCGTTTGGCGTTGAGCGCGATGGCGCACATCGCGGCGGCGACGTCGGCGTTGCAGTTGTAAATTTTTCCGTCCTCGCCGCGCGCCGTCGGGCTGATGACCGGCGTGTGGCCGCACCAGATGCATTCTTTCAACGGCGCGACGTTCACCTCGATGACTTCGCCGACGTAGCCGATATCAATTTTCTGTCCGGGGTTTTCCTTGTCGTCGAGATAAAGCTTTCTGCATTTAAAAATGTCCGGCCCGGCAAAACCCACGGCCTGGCCGCCAAGCGCGTTGATGGTTTTGACGACTTCGGGATTGATTTCGCGCGACAAAACGTCGTCCACGATTTTCACCGTGGCTTCGTCGGTGACGCGCTGGCCTTGGATGAAATTCGCCTTGAGGCCGGCTTTTTCCATCGCACGGGTGATGGCTTTGCCGCCGCCATGAACGACGACGGGATTGATTTCAACGGCTTCCAAAAAAACGATGTCGCGCGCCACGCCGTTGCGGACGCTGTCATCAGGCGAGTCCATGAAACTGCCGCCATATTTGACGACAAATGTTTCGCCGCTGAATTTTTGGATGTAAGGCAACGCTTCAAGCAGCGTCGTCGCTTTGGCAATCAGGTCTTGCATGTTGTCACGCAGATTTAGCCACAGATGAAACCCGGATGAAACACAGATTTTTGAAAAACAAAGAAAGAATTGTTTCGTAACCGGGTTCGGCGATAATCCGTCCAATACCGCAACCCAATGAAAGCATTAAAATTCGGCGCGTTTGTTTCCGTCCTGACCATTTTATTCCTCACCGCCGCCGAGGCGGCACCCAAGCGGATTTTATTTTTCACCAAATCCAGCGGCTATGAGCATTCCGTCATTTCCTGGAAAAACGGCCAGCCGAGCTTTGCCGAAAAGGTGCTGCTGGACCTCGGCCAGCGGAACGGCTGGGAATTCACCTTTTCCAAGGACGGCTCGAAATTCAGCCCGGAATACCTGTCGCAATTCGATGCCGTGTTTTTTTACACCACCGGCGACCTGTGTAGCAAAGGCACGGACCAGCAGCCGCCGATGACGCCCGCCGGCAAGCAGGCGCTGTTTGATTATGTGCGCGGCGGCAAAGGTTTCATCGGCACGCACGCGGCGGACGACACTTTTCACACGGCCAACGAATCGCAGAAAGGGCCGGATCGCTATTTGAACCATGGCACCAACGCCGACCCTTATGTTTGTTTCATCGGCGGCGAATTTATCATTCACGGCGCGCAGCAGGTGGCGACGAACCGGGTGATTGATCCGAATTTCCCCGGCTTTGAAAAAGTGGGCGACAGCTTTGCGTTTCAGGAAGAATGGTATTCGCTCAAAGATTTCGCGCCAGACGACCATGTGCTGACCGTAATTGACGCGCCGCACATGAACGGCCCGATGTATGATCGCCCGCCGTATCCGAACACCTGGGCGCGCAAAGAAGGCAACGGCCGCGTCTGGTATACCGCGCTGGGCCACCGCGAGGATGTCTGGACGAATCCGACGTTTCAGCAAATTCTCGTCGGCGGCATCAAATGGGCGCTGGGCGAAGTATCAGCGGATGTGCCGCCAAACCTCCAGACCGCCGCGCCCGGCGCTTACACGAATCCGCGCTTTGTGGCACCCAAGGCGACCGCGCCCGCAGCGCCGAACACGCTGACCGCGCAGGAAAAAGCTGCTGGTTGGCGCTTGCTCTGGGACGGCAAAACTTCCGCCGGCTGGCGCAGCGCGAAGTCGGAAAATTTTCCCGCCCAAGGCTGGTTCATCCACGACGGCGTGCTGACGGTCCATGAAAATGGCGGCGAGGAATCCGCCGGCGGCGGCGACATCATCACGCGCCAGCGCTATGCGAATTTTGAGCTGGCCGCGGATTTCAAATGCACGCCCGGCTGCAACAGCGGCATCAAGATTTTTGCGCAGCCGAATATTTCGCCGATCGACAAGGTCACCGGCAAGCCGACGGGCGTCGGCTCGGCCATCGGCATGGAATTCCAGATTCTTGACGACGCGTTGCATCCCGACGCGAAGCTGGGCCGCGATGGCGACCGCACCATCGGCTCGCTTTACGATTTGATTCCCGCGCCGAAGGACAAAAAAGTTTTGCCCATCGGCGAATGGAATCACGCGCGCATTTTGTCGCAGGGCCAGCACGTCGAATTCTGGCTGAACGGTGAGAAGACGGTGGAATTTGAGCGCGGTTTGGCAGCGTTCCGCGCGGCGGTGGCCCAGAGCAAATTCAAGGATATCCCCGGCTTTGGAGAATGGGCCGATGGCCACATTTTGTTGCAGGAACACGGTAGCGAAGTTTCTTTCCGAAACGTCAAACTCCGCGAACCACCGGCCAAATAATTGTAGCGGCGCCTCGGCAGAGCGCCGCAAAATTGAAAAATGAAATCCGGTTTTCTGCCGAAAGCCGCCACATAAAATGAAAAATCAGTCGCGTCGCAGTTTTCTGAAAGCCGCCGTTCGGGGTGGCGTCGGTTTGGCCATTTT
Organism: uncultured Verrucomicrobia subdivision 3 bacterium; assembly: GCA_903884535.1. GTDB lineage: Bacteria > Verrucomicrobiota > Verrucomicrobiia > Limisphaerales > UBA11358 > UBA11358. The sequence goes on along the minus strand of CAISEZ010000163.1, from coordinate 44,891 downwards.
GCCCAGCATCATTCCCGCGCGTTTGCTCGGGGCCGATGCGCCCAGCAAAAAAATCAACGTCGCGCAAATCGGCTGTGGGCGCATGGGCCGCAGTGACATGGGCAATATCTTGAACGAGTCGCTCGCCCGCGTGGTCGCGGTGTGCGACCTGGATTCCAAGCGCCTCGCCGCCGGCAAAAAAATGGCGGAGGATTATTACGCCGAGTGCGGCGAGTCTGGCGTGAACGTGAAAACATATCACGATTACCGCGACGTGCTGGCGTCGCCGGAGATTGACGCGGTGGTCGTAACCGTGCCGGATCATTCGCACGCGCGGCTGGCGATTGCGGCGGCGATTGCCGGCAAGCATGTTTATGTGCAAAAGCCGGTGACTTACAACATCGCGGAAGCCATCGGCCTGCGCCGCGCGGTTGAGGCGAAGAAAATTATTTTGCAGACCGGCTCGCAGCAGCGCTCGGAACGGCCGTGGCACAGTTTTCGCGCCGCTAGCGAAGCCGTGCGCAACGGCCGCATCGGCCAGTTGAACACGATTAAAATCGGCGTCGGCCTCGACAAGCCCAGCGGCCACGCGCCCGCGCCGATGCCGGTGCCGGAGAATCTGGATTTCGAAAAGTGGCTTGGTTCCGCGCCGGAGCAGCCTTACATGGAACGCCGCGTGCATCCGCAAAGCAGCCTCGAAGGCCGGCCGGGCTGGATTACCACGGAAGACTTCGGCCTCGGCATGATCACAAACTGGGGCGCGCATCACGTGGACATCGCGCATTGGGCGATGGGTCAGGAACTCGGCGGGCCGCTGACGATTGACGCGCAGGCGGAATTCATGACAAACGACACGTGGACGGTTCACCGCACTTACCACGTTGAAATGTTGTATCCGAAAAATGTGCCGGTCATCCTCGATAATAAATTTGAGACGGGCATCCGGTTTGAAGGCGACGAGGGCTGGATATTTTGCACGCGCAGCGAGGAGAAAATCACGGCCAGCGATCCCAACACGCCCGCCGGCCGCGCGGCGCTGTTACCGTTGCGCGCCAGCGATCCGAAAATTCTTTCGCCGCTCGACGGCAACGCCGTGCGCTGGATGCCGAGCAAATCGCATCACGGCAACTGGCTCGAAAGCATCGCCGCGAACCGCCAGCCGATCGCGCCGATCCAGCAGTCCGCCCGCAGTCTCGAAGCCTGCGCCGCCGCATGGATTGGCATGAAACTCAAACGCAAGCTGACGTGGGACGCCGCCACGGAAATGTTTGTGGGTGATGACGCGGCGAACGCGTTGCGCGGACGCAAGGCGCGCAAACCGGAATACGATTTTGAAATCGCGTTGCAGCGCGCCGGCATCGCCTGACCCGTCGCAGGAGCGTTCCCGCCACACCGGCGAATTTAATTTAACTGCGGCGGGCGCGGGCCGTAAACCTTCACCGTCAGGCCGTCAGCATTGGCGTTGCCGCCGAAGACTGAAATATAAAAGTATTTCGCCACCGCGTCGTAATCCGGCAGCAGCGAGAAATCCAGCCATTCGCGCATCGCGGGCGGAAACATTTTCATGGTGGCGTCGGCGGCGCTGGCATCTTTCAGCAGCTTGAACGACGTGCGCATCGTTTCCCGCTGGTTCTGGTAGCCGAACAAACCGCCACCCATGCCGACGTGCTGCGCGGCATCCGCCAGGCCGGCGGTTTCCCGCAACGGTTTGGACTGGCCGTCCGCGCTGCGCAGGTATTCTTCCAAAATGGCCGGATCGCTGCTGAAGGCGAGATACCCGCCACTGGAAGCCAGGTTCAACGGCGGTGGCTTGATGGCCGTGCCGTTGGCCGATTGTTGCGGGCGCATCGTAATGGCGTAAATCTTATGGCCGAGAAAATCGCGCGGCTGCGCGGACGCATCCTGCGGCGAGGCCATGCTGGCGATGACTTTGATGGCCTGAATCACTTGTTCCGGATTGTTGACCGCGACCAGATATAACTGCGGCGGGTTGGACAGTGCGGCGAGGGAACTGCCGGCCGGACCTTTTTGATAGCTGATAATGTCGTCGCCGAGGTTGTTGATCAGATTATTGCGCAGATCAAAGCCGGGATCTTTTTGCTGGGCGAAGGAATTGGCCATATCAATGACGGAATTCAAACTGGCGAGGCCGCCGGGCGACAGGGAAGCCACGATTTTTTGCAGGTCGGCCCAGGTCTGCTTGCCGTCGAGCCGGACGCGGGAAAATTTCACGGCATCGCCGGGCACGAACACCGGCGCGCTGGCGTCCTTGTTCGGCAACGCCAGAATTTTCAAGAGTCCGGTGCGCGCACTTTCCGGTGCGGAGACGTGGAAGGACAGCGTCGAGCCATCCGGCATTTCGAGCAGCGCAAAGCTGGCGGATTTTATGCCGTCCAACCCGGTGGCGGCGACGGTTTTCGCACCGGACAGCTTGGGCATCAGCGACGGCATGGTGTTATCGGCGCTGTCATCGTTCGCCTGCGAAATCAGGTTGAAAAACGCCTTGCCGTTGAACCAGCCGTAATAGGTCGGCGCGTCGCGGAACTGCGCGAGTTTGTCCGCCGCAAAAATCGCGTCGGCGGCGAGGGCGGGGGTGCTACCGCCGGTCAGGTGCGCGGCCACCGGCTCCACGACCTTCGCCGAACTGCCCGCGATGAGCAGCGATTGAAATTGCGTGAAATAAATTTCACCCGGCTGGTCCGGCTTTGGCTCCTTGCCGATCTCGGACACCGGCGTGCGTTTGGGAAAGATCTCCGCGAAATCATTGCTGGAGAGCGGCACGACGGTGAAAGCGAGGCCGTGGAATTTTTCCGTGCGCAGCGCGCGGCCGGCCGCCAGCCATTTTTTCTGGAGCGCGGCGAGGTTGGTCTTGAGCACGTCGCTCTTGTCGCGCGCATCAAGCAGTAGCAGCAGGCCGGGCGGCGTGTCGTCATGGCCGTTCGCGCCGTTGACCGTGACGGCGAGTGTGAACTGGCCCTGCAACAAATCCATGAAGCTGGCGACGTTCAACCCGAGGTCGTGTTCCAGCGGCGCGGTGACTTTTTCATTCAGCTTGCCCATGAACTTGTCGTGAAACGGCTTCATCGCCGCGTCGTTCCAGAACATCATCTGCGGCGCAGTTTTGGCCACGGCGCGGAAGGCGGTGCAATCCGGCACAGTGAAAAACGCCAGCGTGTCGGCCGGTAGCAGATTTTCCGCGGGCGGAATCGAGGCGCGCATGGCACTGGCTGCGGCCAGAAAAAAAGTGATGGCCGAAAGGCGCAAAAGTTTGGTGGTCATGTCGGTTTGATTATTGTTGGGAGATCAGCGGCGGGCGCCGCCGGGATTATTTTCCCGTCGGCTTGGCTTTGGTGCGGCTCGGCGGTTCAAGATAGCGGAACGGATTGTTCGGATTATCCGTCGAGTAGGCAAAGGCGTCGCGGTGATCAAGAAAACTTTTCACCAACTCGACGGGAATCGCAAAGCCGAGGCCTTCGCCGAAAGTGATCTTCATGTTCGTCACGCCCACGACTTCGCCGGCGAGGTTGAAGAGCGGGCCGCCGCTGTTGCCGGGATTGATCTGCGCGCTGGTCTGCAAATAAAGTTCGCCTTCAAGCTGCCGCGTCTTGGTGCTCAAAATACCCTGTGTCACGGTGCGTTCGAGGCCGAGCGGACTGCCGATGGCGAAGACGCCGTCACCGACATTCAGCGCATCGGAGTTGCCGAGCGTGACGGGCTTGAATTTTGGCGCATCTTTGTCCTCGATGTGGAGCAGGGCGAGGTCGTGAAATTTATTGATGGCGATGATCTTGACCTGTTTGTAAGTCTCGCGGTCAAGCTGGCCGTCGCGTTGGTGATAAACCTCCACGGAAATTTCTGATTCGCCTTCGATGACGTGGAAATTGGTGATGAGATAACCGTCATCGTTGATGAAAAAGCCGGAACCGAGGCCGCCGGGATTTTTCACCTGCACCACCGCTTCGCCGATTTGTTTGACCAGCGAACTGACATCGCGCAAGGAAGAAATCTTGGTGGTCGCGGAATAAAACTGGCCGGTGCTGGTGGCGGGCGCGGCGACCGGCGTGTTCGTTTCATTCGTCTTGACCACGCGGGAAATGGAGGCGCGCGGGACGACCAGCACGGTGTAACCGACGTCCACGACCACGGAATCGGCCTTTTCAGCCAGGATTTTGCCCGTGACGGCGGATTGGTCCTTGAGCTGGACAGTGTCGGCGGACGCGAATTGCCAGCCGCTGGCGAGCAGCGCAGCCACCGCGAGATGTTTCTTTAGCGACATGGGCGGACGATAATGCACAGCCTTTGATTTGACAAGCGGCGTGCCGTTCAAAACTTGCGGGAATTCTTTTCAAACGCCGGCGGTTCCTGCACACTGGCGGAAGTGATTGATACCGACGAAAAACTGGCGGCGCTGCTGCCGGTCATTCAGACCGCTCCCTGGCTGGCCCTCGACACTGAGGCCGACAGCCTCCATGCCTATCCCGAAAAGGTCTGTCTCATCCAAATCAGCACGCCCGCCGGCGATGAACTCGTGGATCCGCTCGCGCCGCTTAATCTCGATCCGATCTTCGCCGCCTTCAACGCGCATGAAATGATTTTTCACGCCGCCGACTACGATCTGCGGCTGCTGCGCAAACATCACGAATTCACGCCGCTGGCCATTTTTGACACCATGCTGGCCGCGCGTTTATTGGGCGAACCGCAATTCGGCTTGAGCAATCTGGTGGAAAAATTTCTCGGCGTGAAGCTCGACAAAGGTTCGCAGAAAGCGGACTGGGCGCGCCGGCCGCTCACCGAGAAAATGGAGGTTTATGCCCGCAACGACACGCATTACCTCAAACCGCTGGTGGACAAATTGAAGGCGGAACTCGTTGCCAAAAAACGGCTCGCGTGGCATTCGGAAAGTTGCGCCCGGCTGATTGTGGATTGTTCGCAACCCGTGGTCGTGGATGAAGAAACCGTCTGGCGCATCAAGGGCAGTTCGCATCTGGGCCGCGCCGAACTGGCCGTCCTGCGCGAACTCTGGCACTGGCGCGAACGCGAGGCCGTCACCGCCAACCGCCCGCCGTTTTTTGTTTTATCCCACGAAACCATGGTCGGGATTGCCATCGCCGTGGCGGGGAATCTTCCCATGGAACAGCTCGTGCCGCCGCGCATGCACCCGCGCCGCCGTGAGGCCTTGATGAAGGCCGTCAAAGCCGGTGCCGCCGTGCCGCCGGAAAAATTTCCCGCCGTCATCCGGCACCATTCGCAGCGGCCGAGCGAGGCGGAATTCCGCCGGTTCCGTGAACTGGAAAAAATCCGCGACCGCCATGCCCGCGAACTGGCCATTGACCCCACGCTCATCGCCAGCAAAGCCACGCTGGGCGACCTCGCGCGTGACTGGGATAAATTCGCACCGGAGTTGATGAATTGGCAGCGTGACTTGCTGAAATAATTTTGGACAGGATGAAGCCAATTATTGTCCTCATTATTTTGAATGTTTTAGTTGGTCTTGTGGCGACCGGTTGCGGAAAAACATCCTCAACGTCACAAAAAGATGATGAGGTGACTGCTATTAGTGCAGAGGATATGGAAATGAATGCCGCAATCTCTAAGGCTCAATCTACACTCACAAATTTCATCGCCGCTTTAGCTTCACCACAACCAAATCAGAAATATTTTCTCGTCAAAGGGAAATTCCCATCAGGTAACACCATCGAACATATTTGGGTGGCAGATGTGACTTTTGACGGAAAGGTTTTCCGAGGAGTTATTGCCAATGACCCGGAAATACTTTCGGGACTTTCTTTTAAACAGCACGTTGAGGTTCAGCCAATACAGGTAAGCGACTGGATGTTTATTCAGGATGGAAAGCTAGTGGGTGGATACACGTCGAGAGTTTTGCGTGACAGAATGACTGAGCAAGAGCGCCGCGATCAAGATGCTAAAATCCATTACAGTTTTAATTGAAAATTTTTCATCGCACTTTCTCAAACGCGAATCCCTTCAGATATTCCGTCTCTGGAATCATCGGGATGATTGGATGGTCGGGGCTTTGCGAGTAGTTGGCCACGCGGCGCAAAATATGGCGCGTGTCATACGCCGCCGACAGCAGCGAGTCCAGAAACAACCCGGCGTCCACATGATGCGAACAGCAGAAGCTCGCCAGCGTGCCGCCCGGTTTCAACAGCTTCAACGCGCGTAGATGAATTTCCTTGTAGCCGCGCAACGCATCCGGCACGGACGCGCGGTTGCGCGTGAACGACGGCGGATCGAGGATGATCAAATCGAAGCGCGGGATGACGCGTTCGTGCGGTTTCACGGCGGTGTTTTCCTTGAGCCAGTCAAACACGTTGATCGTATCGAACGAACATTTATCCGCGATGCCATTGGTGGCGGCGTTGCGCTTGGAAGCTTCAATCGCCTCGGCGCTTTGGTCCAGCAAATGAACATGTGCCGCGCCGGCGCGGGCCGCGTGCAAACCGAAGCCTCCAAGAAAGCTGAAGCAGTCGAGCACCTGGCCGCCTTTGCCGAGCTGGGATACGGCTTGATAATTCGCCTGCTGGTCGAGATACATGCCGGTCTTGTGGCCGCCGACCAGATCGGTTTCAAATGTCAGGCCGTTCAAGTTCACGGAAACCGGCCCAGTCAATTCGCCGAACAGCACGCCGTTGGATTCCAGCAAACCTTCAAATTTGCGCGACGAAACATCGCTGCGTTCCATGATGACGCGCGGCGAAAAGATTTTCTGCAGCGCGGCGACGATCATCGCCTTGCGCTGATCCATGCCGAGCGCGGAAATTTGCACGACGAGCACGTCCTCGTATTTGTCCACGATGAGGCCGCTCAAGAAATCGCTCTCGGCGTTCACCACGCGGAACGAGGTGGCGTTGGGCATGTGTTTCTGCCGGACGGCAAGCGCGGCGAGAATGCGTTCCTCAAAAAACTTTTCGTCCACGACGACGCGTTCCTGCGCGAGGATGCGCACATTGATCTTCGAGCGCGAATTAAAAAAGCCGACGCCGAGGTTCCGCTGGCGCGGGTCTTTGACCTGCACCAATTCGCCGTCGGTGAGCGGGGCGGTAGTGCGCAGGATTTCGCTGTGGTAGATCCACGGGTGGCCCGCGATGATGCGGTCGCCTTCGCCGGGTTTGAGAACGACAGTGGTGAGTGCTTCCATAATTTGTAAACAGTTTGGATTCGGAACGCCGGACTCCCGTTCCGCGCGTTGGTTGACATTTATCGAGCCGACCGGGAGATCGGCGTCTTGTGCAGCGGAAATTAAACCAGAAACGGCCGGTCAAGGAGAGAAAAATCCCCGTATTATTTTGGGCGGCGGCCGGATTGCGGTTTTAATGTTATGAATTATTATCTTGAATTATTCCGGGAACGGGCAGATAAACGAACAACACCTATGAAAACCAGCCATCCCATCAGTTCCCTGCTCCATGGAAAAACACCCGCGCTCTGGACGGTGACGCCCGAGGCGACGGTGTTCGAGGCCATCCAGTTGATGGCCCAAAAAAATATCGGTGCGTTGCTGGTCTTGGCCGACGGACGGCTGCACGGCATTTTCACCGAGCGCGATTACACGCGCAAGGTGGCGTTGCAGGGCAAGACGTCGAAGGAAACTCGCGTGCGCGAAATTCTCACGGCGAGTGTCCTGACCGTCGCGCTGGCCGACACGGTCGAGGATTGCATGCGGTTGATGACCGAAAACCGCGTGCGGCATCTGCCGGTGCTTCAGGGTGACAAAGTTGTCGGCATCGTGTCCATCGGCGACCTGGTCAACTGGATCATCTCCACGCAGAACGCGGAGATCGAGCAGTTGGAACAATACATCGCCGGCGGCGTGCCCGCCTGACCGAAATCACTTGGTGATTTCGTCGAGGATGGCGTCGCGCTTGGCCGCACCCTGCTGGATTTGATCCAACTGCGACGCCGTGGCTCCGCTGATGGCCGTCGCGCTGATGGCGGGTTTGCTGTTGAGTTTGGTCGTCACGAGGCGCTGCAGTTCGGCCTCATGAGTCGCAACAAAAATAAGCGCCACGGCACCGGCGAGCGACCAACCGATGGTTCGATATTTGGCGAATTCCATCCGGCGTTGTTGCGCCAGCAGTTCACGTTGTTGTTCCGCGAGGGCTTGCCCCACGATTTTGTCCATGGCTGAGTCGAATGAGTTGTCTTTCATGATGTCGGGCATAATGCAACTTGTATGCCAACACGTTAGAGTGGATTAACCGGCCAGTTTTGCGACAAACTGGTGCAAGTGTCCTACACCGAGGTCAATTATTTAGACAGCCCAAACCGTTGCAGTCGCGTCAGAAGCGCTCGATTAGAGCAGCGCTTTGAGTAAATAAAAACCGCCCGCCAGCAGCCCGAGACAGGGCGCCACCTGCATAAAAAACACCGACAAAGCCAGTGATTTATGGTTTCGCACTGACAGCAGGGTGCCCGCCGATTCAATTAATAAAAACAGGCCGAAGCTCAACAAAATGATTTTCACGCTGCACCAAGCCGCCGGAAAATCCAACGGATTGCGCCAGGAGGTGCTTATGGCGACGTTGAAAAACGAACCGCGCTGCGGGCCGGCATTGGGGGCGAAAAAAGCGATGCCGAGCAGGCCCAGGCCGACCAGTCCCAACTGGCTGATCTGCGCGTAAATTTTACGTTGCCGATTCATAGGTCATGCAAGTTTCTTATCGGATCAAATAACAAGGCTTGTAGTGAAAAGTGGCCCACAACCGGCAATAAATCAAGTGACGGCATTAGGGGTTTCGGGATAGTCAGGTTGAATAACAATGGGTTGGTGGGAAGCCGCGCTATCCCTTGCCGTCGTATTTTCCTAAAACCCGACCCCTCCGGCAACTCCGGCTTTGCTTTCCGCGCGGCTTGGCGTAGTTTCCATCTTTCGGTTGAAAGAGAAATTCGCAGCATGAGCAAAGAATTCATCAAGATCGGCGGCGCGCGGGAGCACAATCTCAAAAATCTCACGCTGCAAATTCCGCGCGACAAGCTGGTGGTCGTCACCGGTCTGAGCGGCAGCGGCAAGTCGTCGCTCGCCTTCGACACGATTTACGCCGAGGGCCAGCGCAAATACGTCGAATCGCTTTCCGCCTATGCGCGCCAGTTCCTCGACCAGTTGCAAAAGCCGGATGTGGATTTTATCGAAGGTTTGTCGCCTGCAATCGCGATTGAACAGCGCAGTTCCGGCAGCAGCCCACGCTCGATCATTGCCACCACCACGGAGATTTTTGATTACTTGCGCCTGCTTTACGCGCACATCGGCCAGGCGCATTGTCCGGAAACCGGCGTGCCCATCTCCACGCAAAGCACCAGCGACATTGTGGATAAAATTCTCGCGCTGCCGCCTAAAACCAAGGTCATGCTCCTCGCGCCGATCGTGCGCCGGCAGAAAGGGGAGTTCCGCGACGTGTTTGAACGGCTCGCCCGCGAAGGTTTCGTGCGGGTGCGCGTGGACGGCGAACTGCTCGAACTCGGCGACGAAAGCAAGCGCATCAAACTCGACAAAAAGAAATTTCACAATATCGAAGCTGTCGTGGACCGCCTGGTGATTGACGACAAAATCCGCGTCCGTTTGGGTGACTCCGTCCAGACCGCGCTCCGCCTCGGCGAAGGCGTGATGTTCACGCTGCATCAACTTGAAGCGGGTAGGGCTGACCTGCCGGTCAGCCAAAAGGGCGACCAGCAGATCGCCCCTACCAAGTCAGCGTGGATCGAGACGTTGCACTCGAACAAAATGTGTTCGCCCGCGACCGGCAAGAGCTACGACCCGCCGACGCCGAAACATTTTTCCTTCAACGCGCCCGCCGGCGCCTGTCCGGTCTGCCACGGCCTCGGCCAGAAAATGGTTTTCGACGAGGCGCTCGTCGTGCCGGACATGGAACTGCCGCTGGACGGCGCGATTCAGCCGTGGCGGCGCGCGGGCAAGCGGCTGATCATTTATTACAAGGCCATGCTCCGCTCGGTCGCCGCGCACTTCCAGGTCAGCACCGAGACGCCTTACAAAGATTTGCCGGAGGATTTCAAAAAGGTTTTGATGAACGGTTCCGGCGAGGACGACATTGATTTCAACTTCTGGCGCGGCGGCAAGATTAGCACCATCACGCGTCCGTTCGAAGGCGTGCTGCCGAATCTGGAACGCCTCGCGACCGACAGCGAAAGCGAATTCATCCGCAACCGGCTCAAGGCTTACATGGCGCCGGAGTTTTGCGACGCCTGCCGCGGCAAACGGCTCAAGCCGGAAATCCTGGCGGTGACGCTCGGCGGCGAACAGTTTGTTTCCCAACTAAAAACTAAAAATTCAAAACTCAAAACCCTTAAAATCCCCGGCCTGTCCATCATGGACGTGTGCGGATTGTCGGTGGAAAAGGGGGATGAATTTTTTGCGGCGCTGAAACTGACGGAGTTCGAGCAGAAAATCGGTGCCGAAATCATCAAGGAAATCCGCGCGCGGCTCGGTTTCCTGCGCAACGTCGGCCTCGGTTATCTCACGCTGGATCGCGAGAGCGGCACTCTGAGCGGTGGCGAGGCGCAGCGCATCCGGCTGGCCACGCAGATCGGCGCGGCGCTCGTCGGCGTGCTTTACGTGTTGGACGAACCGAGCATTGGATTGCATCAGCGCGACAACGACCGGCTGCTCGCCACGCTGAAAGGCCTGCGCGATTTGGGCAACACGGTGCTCGTCGTCGAGCACGACGCCGACACGATTCGCGCGGCGGATTACATTCTGGATCTCGGTCCGGGCGCAGGCGTTCACGGCGGCGAACTCGTGGCCGCGGGCACGTTGCCGGAAATTCTCGCCGCAAAAAAATCACTCACCGGCCAATACCTCACCGGCGAGCTGGCAATTCCGGTTCCAAAGAAACGGAATGTTCCGTCCGAGGAAAAAGGCTGGCTGGAAATTCTCGGCTGCACGGAAAATAATTTGCAGGACATTGACGTGCGGATTCCGCTCGGCACGTTCACTTGCGTCACCGGCGTGAGCGGTTCCGGCAAAAGCACGCTGGTCAGCGACATTTTGCAGCGCGCGCTGTTCCGTAAATTTTTCGGCTCGAAGGAGCGGCCCGGCGAACATCGCGTTCTAAAAGGTTTTGAGAGTCTCGACAAGGTCATCGTCATCGACCAGTCGCCGATTGGCCGCACGCCGCGCAGCAATCCGGCGACCTACACCGGCATGTTCAATCACATCCGCGATCTGTTCGCCAAACTGCCGGCGGCCAAAGTGCGCGGCTACGAGCCGGGCCGTTTCAGTTTCAATGTCAAAGGCGGCCGCTGCGAAAAATGCGAGGGCGACGGCGTGCTGAAAATCGAGATGAATTTTCTGCCGGCGGTTTATGTGACTTGCGAGGCGTGCAACGGCAAACGCTACAACCGAGAGACGCTGGAGATCGCCTACAAAGGCAAGAACATAGCCGACGTTTTGGATTTGACGGTGGAGGAGGCGGTGACGTTTTTCCGCGCGGTGCCGAAAATTTTTGATCCGCTGCTGACGCTGGCGGAAGTCGGGCTGGGCTACATCCGGCTCGGGCAGCAGGCGACCACGTTGAGCGGCGGCGAGGCGCAGCGCGTGAAACTGGCGACGGAATTAAGCCGCAAGGCGACGGGCCGGACGCTTTATATTTTGGACGAGCCGACGACCGGCCTGCATTTTCACGACGTGGCGAAATTGCTGGAAGTGCTGTTCCGCCTGCGCGACACCGGCAACACGCTGCTCATCATCGAGCATAATCTCGACGTGATCAAAACGGCGGACTGGATCATTGACCTCGGCCCGGAAGGCGGCAGCGGCGGCGGGAAAATTGTGGCCGAAGGGCCGCCCGAAAAAATCATCCACTGCGCCGCGAGCTTCACCGGGCATTATTTGAAAAGCGTTTTGGCGTGAGTGGGAAAGACGGGATGTGTGTGGCCTTTTTCAATATGCGGCATTAGTTGGGCTTCCATGGTTGGGAACCAACTAACTTGCCATTCATCATTAGACCGTCAGCACGGAGCGAGTCGTTGAGTCGCCTGACGATTGACACGTCGGCCCATCAAACTGAAATCGATAAACCCAATATCCTTGACCCTCGCCACCGGGGTATTTCCACAAGGTAACAGCGTCTGCTCGCCTCCAGCCGGTCAGGCTGCCCAAAGTTTCAGTCAAAGCCTTGGTCGCCAGACGCTCGGCCGTGCGCACCGCAAGCGGCGGATTGTCGTGATTGGCAGCCCAGACCGGGGCGCTGGCAAAACTATCGCGGCGAGAACGGCGAGAACGACAATAATCACCAGAACGTCCACCAGCGTCAGCGCCTGATTCCTTGGGTTTGGCACGCGCGGTTTCATGGAATTGCGAGGCGGTTGGTGGCGACCAGCGCCGCCCGCAATCCGCTTTGCTTGGTTTGCTGCACGCTGCCGTCGGCGAGGCCGATGTTGCCGGAAAATTTGTGGCGTGAGGCGGTCCAATCGATGGGTGTGTTGGAAGAAATTTCCAACAGTCCAGGTTTCACCGGAACGCCACTGATTTCAAAATTATCGTCGCCGGAAAGAAAAGCTTGTGGAGAATTGGTATTTGCGTCCAAACCAACAAAGTAACTGATTTTATTCCTAAGCTGGCTGGAATAATTGGTTGCACCTACATGGTCAGGGTCGGCAGTGCAATATAAAATTTGGGGGCTGCCCAGTTCATTGGACATTACCAAATAATTGAGCCAAGCATTGCGGGTGTCGGAGGATAGCTCCATTGTGCCACCGTTTGTCACTGAAACTTGCATCGGATATTTGCCATTGTTATCGTCCGACCAAACTCGGTAGGCGAGGCCGATCTGCTTGAGATTGTTCACGCAATTTATACCGTGGGCTGGGTGGGGGCGGCTGGAATAATAGGGAAGGTAGAAAAAAGCCAGCACCGCCAAGACAACAATAACAATAATCACTTCCGAAAGTGTCATCGCCGCATTTCGTCTGGATGAATGTCGTAGTTTCATAAAATCATTTTGTTGTCGGCAGAAACAAATCGTAAGGATTGACCGGGTCGTAACTGAAGGCGGAGAAGGAATGGTTGTTCCACGACTCAACGTGGCCGTCGGAAAACAGCATGTTGCCCTTGAGCGCGTGCAGCTCGGTGGTCCACCAGAAATGCGCGCCGCTGGTGGTGTCCACAATGGTCGGGCTGGGGGAAGGATTGCAGGCGATATTCCGGTCGCCGGCGAGAACGGAGTTGGGCTTGGAATAATCCGCCGTCACGCCGACGAAATAGCTGAGGTTGCTGTTGTTGAGCGTGGCGAAATTGGTGCCGTTCACCCGCGCCAAGTCCGCCTTGCAGACGAGGACATTGGGCACGACGAGTTCATTGGACAGCGTGGCGAACTGCCGCCAGGAAAAATAAAACGGGCCGTTGATCAGAAAAGCATTTTGCACAAATTCCTTCGCGCCGCCCTGCGTCACGGAAACTTCCATCGGGTAAAGGCTGTTGTGTTCGTGCATGAACATGTGGAAGCCGAGGCCCTGCTGCCGGAGATTGTTTTCGCACCAGATGCGTTTGCCGCTGGCCATGGCGCCTTCCAGCACGGGCAGCAGCAGTGCGGCGAGGATGCCAAGGATGGCGATGACGGTGAGCAATTCAATCAGCGTGAACGCCGCGCCCGTGCGTCTGGAAGAATTGACTTTCATGGCCCTGTGCAACCGAGTTAAGCACTAAACTGCGGCCGGGCCAACCGTAATTTTGGGTTTTGTCCCGGCCGGGAAAACGGTTTTGGGCGGTTGGTCGGCGCAGGAATTGAGCTTGACGAACGGGGTGGCAGTAACTAGCTTTTAAAAACTAAAGCGGTAAAGTGCTGGTCATCCAGCGTGCGAAAGTCGGAGATAAGTCATCTTCCGGCTTTTTTGTTCGCCGGATGCCGCCGCTGAATTGATCGTATGAATGCAGATTTTTTAGCCGGGCTGGAATTTTGGGAACGTGAAAAAGGCATCAGTCGTGAAACTCTCATGGCTGCGGTCCAGGAAGCGCTTTTGCAGGCGGCCAAGAAGGCGGTCGGCCCGGCGCGCGAACTGCGCGCGGAGATTGACCAGAAAAACGGCGACATCAAGGCCTTCGCTAAACTCATCGTGGTGGACCGCGTGGTTTCGGCGCACGACCAGATTTCTGTTTTCGACGCGCGCCGCATCAAGGCCGACGCCAAAGTCGGCGATGAAGTGGAAAAGGAAGTCACCCCGCAAGGTTTCGGCCGCATTGCCGCGCAATACGCCAAGCAGGCGCTGATGCAAAAAGTCCGGCAGGCCGAGAAGGCGCTGATTTTCACGGAATTCAAAGACCGCGTCGGCGACATCATCAGCGGCACGGTGCGCCGGTTTGATCGTTCGGACGTGATTCTGGACCTTGGCAAATATGAGGCGCTGCTCCCGAACAAAGAGCGCGTGTCCATTGAGGAATATCAGGTCGGTGAACGCATCCGCTGCCTCGTCAAAGCCGTGCAGGAAGGCCCGCACGGACCGGAAATCATTTTGTCCCGCGCCGATCCGCAATTTGTCATCAAGCTGTTTCAGGTGGAAGTTTCCGAGATCAGTGACGGCACCATCGAGATCAAAGGCATTGCCCGCGAACCCGGTTTCCGCACGAAGATGGCCGTGTATTCGCGCGATCCGAAAGTGGATCCGGTCGGCGCGTGCGTCGGCTTGCGCGGCCAGCGCGTTAAAAACATCGTCCGCGAACTGAACAACGAAAAGGTGGACGTGATTCCGTGGTCCTCGGACATCAAGGCGTATGTGACGAAGGCGCTCGAACCGGCCAAGCTGAAGAGCGTGGAACTGGACGAGCAGCGCAAGCGGTTGAAAATTTTGGTTGCCGAAGACCAGCTCTCGCTCGCCATCGGCAAGCGCGGCCAGAACGCCCGTTTGACGGCGCGGTTGGTCGGCTGGGAAGTGGACATTGACGCAGAACACATCGTCACGAAAGGCATTGATGAAAAAATCGCCGATGCCGTCGAGTCCCTCGCGGCGATCCCGGGCGTGACCCGCGAACAGGCCAGCGCGCTCGTGCATAACGGCGTTCATCGCCTCGAAGATTTATTGCTGGCCGAACCCGGTGATATTGCCGACATCCCGCAAATCGGTGAAAACGCGCCGGCAATTTTGGTCGCCGCGCGCGCCGAGGCGGAACGCCGCTCGTTGAAGGTCAACGAAGCGCCCGTGAATCCGTGATTTTTATGGCGCGGAATGGAACACAGTTGATTTTTGTGAGTTGAGCCATGCAGGCCAATGACACATTTCGGTCGGTGGCGGTGAAAAATATTTATGCCCGTTCGTATTTACGACATAGCAAAGAAACTCGGCCTCGAGAGCAAAGAAGTCATCACGAAGGCCAAGTTGCTGGGCATTGCTGCCGCCAAGGTTCCGTCCAGTTCGCTCGATAAGATCAGCGCCGAATGGTTGGAAGAGGAAATGATCAAGGGCGATCCCGCGCTCGCCGCCCGGCTCGCACCCAAACCGCCGGAGGAACATCCCGCGCCGCCGCCAGTCGTTGAGGAGAAAATCGTCATTATCCACGCGCCGGAACCGCCGCCCGCATCGGAACCCGAGCCGGAAATTATTTCTGAACCGGTCGTCATCGCCGAACCGGAGATTGAACCCGTCGTCGAAACCGCGCCGCCAGCACCCGTGTTTGTCGCACCTCCGGTTGCGCCCGCACCAGTTGCCCCGCCCGCGCCGCCGATTCCCGTCGTGCCGCCTGCGCCTCGCGTCGGCGATAAAGTTGGTTTCATTCAATTGCCCACGCGGCCGTCCGGCGGTCGTCCGGGCGATCGCGGCAGTGATCGCGGTGGCAGAACTTCCACGCCGCCGCCGCGCCCCGGCCAAGCTCCGGCGCCGCGTCCGGGCCAGCCGCCGCAACGCGGCGATGGTCGCCAGCAATTTCAGCGCGGTCGCGATGGTCGTCCAATTCCGCAAGCTTCGCGCGAACCGGCCAAACCTGCCGCGCCGCAGCCGAAATTCGCCGTGCCCGCCGGCGGCGAAGTCATCATCATCAAGCCGCCGATCGCCGTGCGCGAACTCGCGGAACGCCTCAAGCAAAAACCTTTCAAAATCATCGCCGACTTGATGGAACTCGGCGTCTTCGCCAACGTCAACCAGACGATTGATGAGAAAAATGCCGGCCAGCTTTGCGCGAAATACGGTTTCCGTTTTGAAGTGGAGAAGCGCGAAAAAGGCGCCGGGGTTGTCGCGGTTGAGAAAAAAGTTGAACTCGATATTGAGGACAAGCCGGAAACGCTCAAGCCGCGCGCACCGGTTGTCACAATCATGGGTCACGTTGACCATGGCAAAACGTCGCTGCTCGACGTGATCCGCAAGGCGAATGTCGTCGCCGGTGAAGCCGGCGGCATCACGCAGCACATTGGCGCTTACACGATCACCGTGCCGCATCCGGAGCGTAAAAAGGAAATGGCGCAGATCACTTTTCTCGACACGCCTGGTCACGCGGCATTCAGCTCGATGCGCGCCCGAGGTGCTAATGTCACGGATATTGTCGTGCTGGTGGTCGCGGCGAACGACGGCGTCATGCCGCAAACGCTCGAAGCCCTCGCCCACGCGAAGGCGGCGAAAGTTCCAATTTTGGTCGCGGTTAACAAGTGCGATCACCCGAACGCCAATCCGTTGAAAGTTCGCCAGCAGTTGCAAGACAAAGGCCTGGTGCCGGACGATTGGGGCGGCGACACGATTTTTGTTGAATGCTCCGCGCTGACGAAACAGGGCATTGATAAATTGCTCGAAATGATTTTGCTCCAGGCTGACTTGCTGGAACTCAAAGCCAATCCCGACCGGCTCGCCAAGGGGAATGTCATCGAATCCGGTGTTGCCGCCGGTGGTTCGACGGCGACGGTGCTCGTGCGCAAAGGCACGCTGCGCTTGGGCAATGTGATTTTGTGCGGCGAATTTTACGGCAAGGTGCGTGCGCTGATTAATGAAGAAGGTCAGCGTTTGAAAGAAGCTGGTCCGTCCGTGGCTGTGAGTGTGCTTGGTTTGAATGGCGTGCCGGATGCCGGCTTGGAATTTAGCGCGGTGGCCGATGAAAAAGCTGCTCGAGCGATGGCGGAAGAACGCGCGTTTGCCGCGAAAAGTTTGGATCAGCAGAACAAATCGAAAGTCACGCTGGAGAATTTGTTCGAGAAATTGCAGGACGTTCAAGGTAAGGTTTTGCGCGTGGTCATCAAGGCCGACACGCAGGGTTCCGTCGAAGCCATTGTCGAAGCCGTCAAAAAAATCGAGTCCGACAAGGTGTCGCTCGAAGTGTTGCACAGCGATGTCGGCACAATCACCGAAAACGATGTCGCGCTCGCATCGGCATCCAAGGCCGTCATTCTTGGTTTCCATACGCGCCTCGACAGCACCGCTTCGGAAAAAGCGAAACACGCCGGTGTGCAGATCAAGCTTTACGCGATCATTTACGAACTGATTGACCAGGTGAAAGACGCGATGGCGGGGTTGCTCGATCCCGATCTCAAGGAAGTCATCGTCGGCTCGGCGGAAGTGCGGCAGATTTTCGAATTGTCCAAAGGCACGCCGGTCGCCGGCTGCATGGTCAGCACCGGCCGCATTTTGCGCGGCAAGGTTCGCATCCGCCGCCGCAAAGAACTGGTTTACGAAGGCATTTTGCAATCGCTGCGCCGTTTCCAGGACGAAGTCAACGAAGTGCGCGCCGGCATGGAATGCGGCATCCGCATCGAAGGCTACACCGAATTTGAAGTCGGTGACGCGATTGAATGTTATTCCGTCGAGAAGAGCGTCGCGAAGCTGTGACGCGGCGGTGTTTGAAAAGATAATTTTCAGCCATGCAGAATATCCGACATGAACGCGTGCGCGAATTGTTGAAGCGCGAAATCGGCGAGGCCATCCGCCGCGAATTTCACGTGGACAGCGTCGGCCTGGTCACGGTCAACGACGTGGACGTCGCGGGCGATCTGAAGTCCGCCGTCGTCTTCATCAGCATTTTCGGCAGCGCCGACCAGCAGCGGCGCGGGCTGGAAAAACTTCAGGAACACCGCATCCGCATCCAAGGACTCGTCGGCCAGTCCGTGGTTTTGAAATTCACGCCCACGCTGAAATTCGTGATTGATGATTCGCTCGTGCGCGGCAACAAAGTGCTGCAAATCATCGAGGAGATTGAAAAGACTTTGCCCGCCGATTCCGCCCAGCCTGACGAACCAAAGTGAAACGTCATCCGCAAGTCATCGACCGCATTCTCGAAGTCATCCGCGAACACGAGACGTTTTGCATCGTGGGCCACATCCGGCCGGACGGCGACTGCATCGGCTCGCAGCTCGGCCTCGCGCTGGCGCTGCGCAATGAAGGAAAAAAAGTCACCGTTTGGAATCAGGATTCCATTCCGCTGAAATACAAATTTCTGGTCGGCGATGGCCTGATTGAAAAGCCCAAGCGCGGCGAAAAATTCGACTGCGTCATCGCCACCGACTGCGCGAGCTTCGAGCGGCTCGGCAAAGTCGGCGACTGCATCGCGAACCGGAAAGTTTTAATCAACATTGATCATCACCAGAGCAATCCGCGCTACGGCGACGTGAACTGGGTGTCACCGCGCGAACCTTCCACCGGCGAGCTGATTTACCGGCTGATCAAAGTCGCGCGCTGGCCGATCACCAAGCCGATTGCGGATCTCCTGTTCACCGCTATTTCCACGGACACCGGCTCATTTCAATACGCGACCACGCGGCCCGGCACGTTTCACGCCGGTGCAGAACTCGTCACGCGCGGCGCAAACCTGGCGAAGATTTGCGACGAAGTTTATCAATCGTATCCGCTGTCGCGCGCCAAGCTACTCAAGCACGTTTACAGCAAATTCCGGCTGGCCGCTGATGATCAGATCGCGTGGTTCTGGCTGAAGAAAAGTGATTTTGCCCGCACCGGCGCGGAGAGTGACGACACCGAAGGCTTGATTGACCACATCCGCGCGATCGAGCCGGTGGTCGTGGCGTGCGTATTTGAGGAAATTGAGCCGGAACTCACGCGCATCAGCCTCCGCTCGAAACATGCGGCGGTCAACGTGAATGAAATTTGCGGCCAGTTTGGCGGCGGTGGCCATCCGGCGGCAGCGGGCGCGCGCATCGCGGGCAAACCGCTTTCCGTGCAGCGCAAAGTCATTGCCGCCATCAAACGCGCGCTCAAAGCCGCGAAGTAATTTTCCCATGCAAGATTTCACCGCTCTCGACGGCGCCATTCTCGTTGATAAACCGGCCGGCCCGACGTCGCACGATGTCGTGGACGCCATCCGCCGCCGCTTTCAAATCAAGAAGGTCGGCCACTGCGGCACGCTCGATCCGAACGCCACCGGACTGCTGATCATCGTGCTCGGTCGCGGCACGAAATTATCCGAGCGGCTCATGGGCGACGACAAAGTCTATGAGGGCACAATCAAATTTGGCGAATCCACGGACAGCTACGATTGCGACGGCGAATTGACCGGCTCGCTGCCGATCATGCCGATGACGCTGGACGAGTTGAACGAGGAAGCCGCAAAATTTATCGGCGACCAGATGCAAATTCCGCCGATGGTTTCGGCGATCAAAAAAGACGGCGTGCCGCTTTACAAACTGGCGCGCAAAGGTATCGAGGTGGAACGTGAGCCGCGTTTGATCCATATTTACAATTTTCGTTTCACGGAATACGCGGAGCCGTTGGGGCAATTCCGCGTCGCCTGCACAAAGGGCACTTACGTTCGCAGCATGGCGCATGATCTCGGCCAAAAACTCGGCTGCGGCGCGCATTTGACGACCTTGCGGCGCAGCGCGTCGGGCCGGTTTGATGTGAAAGACGCGCTGCCGCTGGACGCCATTTTGAAATTATCGCCGGTAGAATTGGAAAAACGCGTGCTGCCATTTTTGAAACTAGCGGCCAATGCCTGACGCATGAAAGTCATTCACGCCGCCCACGAACTCGGCAACGGCAGCCGCAAAGTCTGCGTGGCCATTGGTGTTTTTGACGGCGTGCATCTCGGGCATCAGCAGATCATCCGGCAGACGGTGGCCGATGCGCGCCAGCATGACGCCCTGGCGGTGGTCGTCACCTTCGACAAACATCCAAGCGCCATCGTCGCGCCGGACCGCGTGCCGCCGCAGATTTTTTCCCGGTCGCAAAAACTGCGGGCGATTGAAGCGCTGGGCGCAGATGCGCTGCTGGAAATCCCCTTCGACAAATCTTTCAGCGAAAAATCCGGCGACGTTTTCATCCGCGAACTGGCCGGCGGCCTGGGGAAAATTCACAGCCTCTGCGTCGGCGCGGATTTTGTCTTCGGTCGCAAACGCAGCGGCGACGTCGAGTTGCTGAAAAAACTGGGCGCGGAATTAAATTTTCACGTCCACGGCCTAGCCTCTGTTTCTTTGGACGGCCTGGTGGTGAGCAGCACGCGGATTCGCGAGGCGATCCGCGGCGGCAATCTGGATGCGGCGAGCCAGATGCTCGGCCGGCCTTACGCCATCTGCGGTTTGGTGGTCGCGGGCGACCGGCTGGGCCGGCAGCTCGGTTTTCCGACGGCGAATCTGGACGCGGCAGCGCTGGTGCTGCCGCCGAATGGAGTTTATGCCGGCAGCACCCGGCTCGCCGGAAAATTTTATCCGGTCGCACTGAACCTCGGTGTGCGCCCGACGCTGGCGGCGACAAAACCGCAATTGCGCGTCGAGGCGCATCTGCTGGATTTCACTGGAGACCTTTACGGCACGGAAATGGAAGTGGAAATCGGGCCAAAATTGCGCGACGAACGCCGGTTCGGTTCGCCGGCGGAATTGCGGGAACAGATTGCGCAGGACGTGGCAGCGGTGCGCCGGATGGCCTGACTGAAAGCTGTTTAAGTGGCTTGTTTTAAACCGTTTGAATAATTTCTGTTTGCCGGGTTAGCGTTTAGGGGCAGCGGTGTAAAGTAAAATTTTAGCTTGAAATTTGCCAAAAAGCTGTTAGAATCCCCTTTCTGTCGGTCTTCTGGCGTTTGCAGTTTCCAGATTCGCAGCCGTGAACACGGTGATTGTTCAGAAGCCGCATTGAGCGGTCAGAGAGGTGTTTTCTCTGAACTTAAACAGCATTTCAGAGTCAGATAATTTATGTTGAAACGTAAAGTCACGACGCCGAAGAGCGCGTCGCGCAGCAGCCACCGCGCCGTCAAACCCGCCAAACCCGCCAAGGCCAAAACGCCCCCGGTGCGACGGCCGTTTGTCATTTCCAGCAAGGCGAATTCCAGCAAAACGGCCAAACCCGCGCCCGCCAAAGTGGCGGCCGCACCGGCGCCGGAAGTGAAAATGAGCAGCAAGCTGCCCGCCAATGGCCAGCCTTCGGCCGGTTCGTCGCCGAGTTACACTTCCACGGTGGACTTGACGGAGACGATCAAGACGCTGCTGCATCTCTCGCAGGAACACGGCTACGTCACCTACGACGACATCAACGACGTGCTGCCGGATAATTTAAGCCCGGACGATTTGGACGCGCTGCTGACGAAGTTGCGCGGGCTGGACGTGGAAATTGTCATGGACCAGGCCGAAGCCGAGCGCGCCGAACGCACCAAGCAGCCAGAGTCGCAGCAGGCCGAAGAAGAAGATGATTCCCGCCTGGAAATTTTGGACGATCCGGTGCGGATGTATATGAACCAGATGGGCAAGGTTCCCTTGCTCACCCGCGAACAGGAAGTGGAAATTTGCAAGCGCATCGAGGAGGCCGAGGTGGCGATGAAAGCCATTGTTTACGGCCTCGGTTTCACGGCCAAGGAACACATCGCCATCGCGGAGAAATTGTTGTCCGAACCGCCGAAGGAGCGTTTTGACCGCGTCATCGTGGACAAAAAGATCGCTAACCGCGAAGGGCATTTGAAAGACATGCGCAAGCTGATCAAGAAAGTTCAGGCGCTGGATCAAACGGTGGATGAAAAGTATTTTTCCTGGCAGAAGGCCCAGCAAAAAGGCCGCAAGGAAGCGCTCGAAAAAGAATTGAAAAAGCTCGGCGTGAAATTGCAGGACGCGTTCACCAAATTTTTCTACAAGCAGAAAGTCGTCGAGGAAATGATCGTCGTGGCCGGCAACATCCACGAAAAATTTCAGGCCAGCGTGCGCCATCTGGCGGAGCTGGAAACCCAGCGCAACACGGCGGAACGCCGCGCGGCGGCGGAAGCCGAACACCAGAAAATCGCAACGCTGGAACAGTTCGTGCGGCTGCCGCGCGAAGAATTTTACAAGGTGTTCCTCGCGTTGAAAAATGCGGCGGACCGCGGCCTCAAGGCCAAGACGCACATGGCCGAAGCCAATTTGCGCCTCGTCGTTTCCGTCGCCAAAAAATATACGAACCGCGGCCAGTCTTTCTTGGATTTGATCCAGGAAGGCAATATCGGTTTGATGAAGGGCGTCGAGAAATTTGAGTATCGCCGCGGCTACAAATTTTCCACCTACGCGATCTGGTGGATTCGCCAGGCGATCACGCGCTCGATTGCGGATCAGGCCCGCACAATTCGCATTCCGGTGCACATGATTGAAATCATGAACAAGCTCTGGCGTGCGCAGAAGCAGCTCACGCAGGAACTCGGCCGCGAACCCACGCCGGAAGAGCTGGCCGACGAAATGCACATGCCGGTTTCGCGCATCCACGCGTTGCTGAAAATGGCGCAACAACCGGTCTCATTGCACGCGCCGGTCGGCGATGACGGCGATGTGAGCGTCGGCGATTTCATCGAGGACAAGTCGGCGGAAAATCCATCCGACGTGACCAGCTACAGTTTGCTCCGCGAAAAATTGAGCGACGTGCTGACGACCTTGACGGAACGCGAGCGGAAGATTCTGGAAATGCGTTTCGGCCTGCTCGACGGCTACGAACGCACGCTCGAAGAAATTGGCAAGATGTATAACGTCACGCGCGAACGCATCCGGCAGATCGAGGCGAAGGCGCTGCGCAAGCTGCGGCACCCGACGCGCGTGCGGCATCTGCAAGGCTTCCTCGAAGGCGCGGAAGTGCAGTAAGAAAATTGGCATTCAAAAAAACGGCCCGCGAATTTTTTCGCGGGCCGTTTTTGTTTTTCAAACCTGGATTGGCAGGATGAGCATCGCGCGGCCGTTTTGATACAGCCGGCGTTGGAGTTCAAAAACGGTGTGGTTGTGCAGCCAGCCGGTGACAATGTTCTCGTCCTTGAACACGAGTTGGCCGGCAAAAAACTGCGCTTGCGGAAAACGGTCGGCGATCACGTCACACAATTTGGCCGCCTCGTCCACGATGTCCGTGCCGAGCGCATAATGGGCTTCGGTGTAAAACCCGCGTTTGCCCATGTAGGCAGTGTAGCGTTTGACTTCGCGCTCGGCATGTTCGCGCAAATTTTCCACTTCGGACGCGCCCTTGAAATTGCCGGCATCCAGCACGCCGACCTGCACGAAGATAAAATTGTCATATACTTTCGGAAACATCCGCACGACGGCGAGCAGCGTGTGCAGGCCGAGGCCGTTGAAACCGTTGACGAGAAAAACGGCGGTGCGGGCGTTGGGATTGCACGGGATCGGCGGTTTTTCCACGGCGGTCAGGGCGTCGTCAGCCATCGCGGCGGCGACAAGTTCGTTGAGGCGATACAATTTCTTCTGCGTCTGGCGGTAATGATTTTTCACCCAAAATGCAACGCCGACCAGCGCGCCGGTGACGAGCAGCGTGGCCCAGCCGCCTTCGTCGAACTTGACGATGCATAGCGAAATCAAAATGCCGCTGGTGAGCAGCAGGCCGATGCCGTTGATGATAATTTTTGTTTTCCATTTCGGTTCCTTCGCGCGTTCGAGCCACCAGTGCCGCACCATGCCGAGCTGCGAAAGGCTGAAAGTGATAAAAACATTGATGCTGTAAAGCACCACCAGCAGATTGACCGAGGCCGCGGTGAAAAACAGTAGCACAAACGCCGCGCCGCCCATGAGCAGCACGCCGTTTTGCGTGACCAGCCGGTCGCTCAACGTGGCGAAACGCGTCGGCATCCAGCGGTCAACGGCCATATTGGCCAGCACGCGCGGGCCGCCGAAGAATCCGGTTTGCGCGGCAATCAACAGCAGCGCGCCGGATGAGGCCATCGCGGCGATGACAAAGCCTTTGGAAAGCATGGGCGGCCAGTTGGCGGTAATTTTGCCGAAGAGAACGGCGTTCAATGTCTGACCTTCCACCGGCGCGACGTGGTAAAGCAAGTAGGCCAGCAACAAACCGCCGACGACGAATGCCAGCGATGCTGCCATGTAAATCATGGTGCGTTTGCCGGTTTGCACACGCGGCTCGCGCAACGTATTCAGGCCGTTGCTGACGGCCTCGATGCCCGTGTAAGTGCCGGCGCCCAAGCTGTAGGCGCGCAGCACGACGGCGACGAGACCGAGCCAGCCCAAGTCGTTCGCGCCGGAATTCACGTCGGCCATCATGCCGTGAGCGATGCCCGGCAAATCGCCGAAGCGGGCGCAAATCGCCCAGCAAATCGCGAATGTGTAACTCAGCACGAATACAAAAAACACCGGCACCCAGAGCACCACGGATTCTTTCGCCCCGCGCAGATTCAAAATTGTAAGTAGCACGACCATGCCGAGCGAAAACTTTAGTTTCCAAAGCTGCATATCCACCGGCAACATGCTGAAGATGGCGTCCGCGCCGCTGGCCACGCTTAAGGCAATGGTCAAAATATAATCGCCAATCAGCGCGCAGCCGGACACGACGCCCACGGTTGGCGACAGCAATTTGCTCGCGACCAGATAGCCGCCGCCGCCGGTCGGAAACGCCTCGATAATCTGCGAGTAGCTGGTGCAGATGATCAAAATCGTCAGCACCGTCGCGCCGGCGACAAACAAACTCAAATAGGTGTGCCCTTTCAGCGCGAGAAACGCGGCTTCCGGGCCGTAGCACGACGACGACAAGCCGTCCGCGCCGAGACCGACCCACGCGAGCAGGGCGACCAGCGACAGGTTGTGGAAAATATTCTTGTCCGACAAATTGCGCGCCCTCCCGATGAACACTTCTTTTGCCAGTTGAAATACATTCATAATTAATTGCCGCACGTTCGGGTGAACGTGGTGCACGCGAACGGCGTGACCAGAGGATCGCCCTTCCAATTGCCGACGAGGTTAGCTGACGGGCTCGGCCTTGAAAGTGGCCTTGAAACCGGTTGCCCGGCTTCGTTCGCCCCGTCCCAATCACT
The DNA here is from genome assembly GCA_903884535.1 of uncultured Verrucomicrobia subdivision 3 bacterium. Lineage (GTDB taxonomy): Bacteria > Verrucomicrobiota > Verrucomicrobiia > Limisphaerales > UBA11358 > UBA11358. The sequence continues at coordinate 19,759 of CAISEZ010000163.1, read as the reverse complement.
TGGGAATTTGGTTCCCCCGCATCCAACTTCAGGAAGGAAATTGAATTTAGGCTGCAACGGGCAAAGTAAAACACGCCGGCGCGATTTTGTCAATTTGACCGTGAAACCGCAAAAATGCTTTGCCAAACGCCCGGTAAAACCGGCTTAATGCCGCAGATGAAGCTGCGAATATTTTTTGTCCTCGTCCTGCTGACCGCATGGCCGGCGCATTTATTCGCCGCTGGCGAAACCGTTTCGCCCGCCCAAATCCCGCCGCCGCCCGCCCGCGAATTTCGCGCGGCCTGGATTGCCACCGTCGGCAATTCCTGCTGGCCGTCCAAGCCCGGTCTTTCCACTGCGCAGCAAAAAGCGGAACTGCTCGCCATTCTTGATCGCGCCGTGGCGCTGAAATTAAATTGCGTCATCTTCCAAGTTCGGCCAGCGTGCGATGCGCTTTACCAATCGAGCCTCGAACCGTGGTCGGAATATCTCACCGGCGTGCAGGGCCGCGCGCCGTGGCCGTATTACGATCCGCTGGCGTTCGCTATCGCCGAGGCGCACCGGCGCGGGCTGGAACTGCATGCGTGGTTCAATCCGTTCCGCGCCCATCATTTTCAATCCGTCTCGCCCATCGCGCTCAACCATATCAGCCGGACACATCCGGGGCTGGTTCGCAGCTACGCCAAGTATCTCTGGCTCGATCCCGGCGATCCGGCTGTGCGCGAGTATTCGCTGCGCGTCGTGCTGGACGTGCTGAAACGCTACGACGTGGACGGCATCCATTTCGACGATTATTTTTATCCCTACAAGGAAACCAATTCCGGCGGGCTGAAAATGGATTTTCCTGACGACAGCACCTGGAAAAAATTCGGCTTAAACAGCGGCCTCACGCGCGACGATTGGCGGCGGCACAACGTGGACATTTTCATGGAGCAGGTTTACCACGCCATCAAGGCCGAGAAGCCGTGGGTGAAATTTGGCATCAGCCCGTTCGGCATCTGGCGGCCGAAAAATCCGCCGAGCATCAAGGGCTTTGACGCGTATGAGGAAATTTATTGCGACTCGCTGAAATGGCTGCACGAAGGCTGGTGCGATTATTTTGCGCCGCAGCTTTACTGGGGCATCGCGCCGCCGCAGACGAGCTTCACCACGCTGCTCGACTGGTGGAACGGCGAGAACGTCCGGCATCGCCACATCTGGCCCGGCATGGACTCGCTCAAGGCCGGCGAAAAATGGCCGGCGACGGAAATCGTCAATCAAATCAATGCCACGCGCCGCTACGCCGACGCCGGCCAGATTCATTGGAGCGTAATGGCGCTGATGAAAAATCCCGCGCTGGACGCGGCGCTGACCCGCGACAGCTATCGCCAGCCCGCGCTGATTCCGGCAAGTCCGTGGCTGGGCACCACGCCGCCCGCCATGCCTAAATTGACCGTGACCGTCCGGGGAAAATCGGCGGCGGTGCGCTGGGAAAACGCGCCGGGACAGCCGACAAATTTATGGGTGCTGCAAATTTTGAGCGACGGTTTGTGGCGCACGGACATTTTGCCGGCGAATCAAGTTGCGCGCAGTTTCCAAAATTATTTGCCGGACGTAGTGGCGATTCGCGCCGTGGACCGCGTGGGCAATTTAAGCGCACCGGCGATCTGGTCGGCCAAAGCTTTATCCTCTCCCGCTAGAGGCGCGCCAGGATTGCCGAGGGTTTCCGCCACGCATTGATTTCCGCCTGCACAAGGTGCTAAAGCCCGGCCGCATTTTGCCGATGACTGGCTCGTCTGCAAAGACCGGCGCGCAGGTCGCCGTGGAATACCTGTAGGAGAACGCCGGACTCTCCAAGTTCCGTCCGGCAGGTGGCATGGATGCCGCCGACAACCAGACTCATGGAAGGAGTCGTCATGCAAACCCAAACCAATTTATCTGCGGCTGCCGACCCGGGCGTTGTCGCCTCACTGTTTGAACGCCCATCCCGCCGCATCCTCGTGGTGGAGGATGACGAAATCATCCGCGCCATTGTCGCCCACGCCATCACGCAAGCTGGCTACGACGTGGATACCGCCGAAAACGGCGAGCAAGGCTGGGCCGCGCTCAAGGCCCGCGAATATGATCTGCTCATCACCGACAATAACATGCCGTGCCTAACCGGTCTGGAACTGGTGCAGATGCTGCGTTCGGCGAGCATGACGTTGCCGGTGATTCTCGCGTCCGGCGGCACCTCGCGGGTGGATCCGTCGCTGCGAATCACGGCCACGCTGCCCAAACCTTTTTTCACGGATCAATTGTTGAAGGTTGTCCAGGAAGTTCTTCACGCGACGGCCGACGAGATGCGCTACTGCGATTTTTTTACGGCGACGTTGGCCAATCTCCGCTGCGCAAATAAGGTTTGAGCTTTTCCTTCAGCGTCTCGCGGCCGCGATGGATGATGGATTTGGTCGCCGACAGCGAGCAACCCAAAACTTCCGCGATTTCCTCGTAGCTCAATTCGTCCTGCCGGCAAAGCAGGATGGCGGAGCGCTGCAACTCCGGCAATGCCGCCAGCGCCTGCTCGATTTTATCGGCGAGTTCGCCGTGCAAAACATTGTCCGTCGCCAGCAAAACTTTTTTGTCCTCGTATTGCCGCGACGGCAAATCGTCGTGCTCCGCGTGCGTTGCTTCGAGCGACTCCGCCGGATGGCGCGAGCGCCGGCGGATTTCGTTCAGGCACAGATTGCGGGCGATGGTGAAAAGCCAGGTGGAAAACTTGGCCGTGCGTTCGTAGCGAGCGCGCGATTTGTAAACCTGGAGAAAAACATTCTGCGCCAGGTCCTCGGCCTCGGTTTCGTCCCGTAGCGAGCGATAAACGAAATTCATCACCGGCTGCTTGTATTTCTCGACCAGCTCGGCAAACGCCGCGCGATCGCCGCGTTTTACACGCAGCATCAGCACGGCATCCGGGTCGGGTTGGGACAGCATCGCAGCCAAGTCTAACCAACACCGCGCAGGCGACAAGGTTTCGCTGCGCCGGGGTTTTGATTTTCGGTTTTCAATTATTCGTGGTGAAAACTTGAAACTTGAAACTTGAAACGAGATGATGTGCGTCCGTGCAGGACCTGCTCAAAAAAATCGAAGCCGCCGCCGCCGTGCGGCTGACCTTTTCGCCGAATGTCACGCCGGCGGAAAAACTGGCGCGCTACAAAACCTATCTCAAGGTCGAGACGCACCGGCTCAAACTGCTCCACCGCGCCGGTGCCGACGGGCTGGAAATCTGCCAGGCGCGCGCCGCGATTTTGGATGCGCTGATCCGGCACCTCTGGGACACCGCCAAAAAAAATCTGTCGGCCCAAGCGCAAAAGGAATTCCCGCCCATCGCGCTCGTGGCCATCGGCGGCTTCGGCCGCGCGGAACTGAATCCACACAGCGACATTGATTTCATGTTCCTGCATGACGGCCAGGTGGCGATGGGCAAACCGCTGCCCTACCTGGCGAAAATGATGGACGGCGTGCTGTATCCGCTGTGGGACATCGGTTTGAAAATTGGCTATTCCGTGCGCGATCTTGAAGATTGCGTCAAGGTCGCCAACACGGACATGCAGTCCAAAACGTCGCTCATCGAAGCGCGGTTGATCATCGGCAGCGAAGCGCTGTTCGCGAAATTACAAAAAACCGTCGTCAACAAGTGCGTCACCGGTTACGAGGATAAATACATCGCGGCGCGGCTCGAAGACCAGGCTTCACGCCGGAGCAAGAACGGCGACTCCGCCTGCATGCAGGAGCCGAACATCAAGAACGGCTGCGGCGGCCTGCGCGATTTCCAAAACCTGCTGTGGATGACATTTTTCAAATACCGCACGCGGTCGCTGGCCGAATTGCAGGCGCTTGAATTCGTCAGTCCTGCCGAACGCAAGCAACTTGAGGCCGCGTATGATTTCCTGCTGCGCGTGCGGACGGAACTGCATTACCACACCAACCGCGCGCAGGAAGTCTTGGGTAAAAATTTGCAACCCGCCGTGGCCAACAATTTGGGCTACCACGAACGTTCGCCGAGCCTGCGCATCGAACGGTTCATGCGCGATCTTTACACGCACACGCGGAATATTTTCCTGATCACCCGCACGCTGGAGCAGCGCATGGCCTTACTACCGCCGGAGAAAACCCGGCTCAGCCGGCTGCGAAATCTGCTGCCGCGCCGCCGGAAAGTGGTGGAGCCGGTGGATGGGTTCATCTTTGACGAGGATGAAATTCGCGCCGTCAGCAACCGCATTTTTCGCGATTCGCCGCGCCGGCTGATGCGCGTCTTTTTGCATTCGCAGCAGCGCCGGCTGCCGCTGCATCCCGATTTGGCGCAGCTCATCCGCAACCAGCTTTCGCTCGTCAACCGCGAGTTTTTGAACGACGAGCATGTGCGGGAAATGTTTCTGACCATTCTGGACCGGCGCGGCGAGGTCGCGCCAATTTTGCGCGCGATGCACGAGGTGAACCTCCTCGGAAAATACATTCCCGAATTCGGCAAGCTGACCTGCCTGGTGCAGCATGAATTTTATCATCAATACGCGGCGGACGAACACACGCTCGTCTGTTTGGAACAACTCGACCGGTTGTGGGAGGCGAAAGAGCTGCCATTCAAAAATTATTCGCCGCTGTTCCAGAGCCTTGAACGGCCCGGATTGCTGTATCTCGCCTTGTTGTTGCACGATGTCGGCAAAGCGGCGCAGCACGAGCAAGGCAAGCATGCCGAGGTCGGTGCCTCGCTCGCGATGCGCGCGGCGCGGCGGCTGCAACTGGAAGCCGGCGCGGCGGACACCGTGGAATTTCTGGTGGAAAACCATTTGATTCTCGCCAGCACATCGCAGCGGCGCGACCTCGATGACCCGGTCGTGGTGCGCCAATTCGCGCGGCAGGTCGGCACGGTGGAACGCCTGAATTTATTGGCGTTGCTCACCTTCGCCGACGCGCAGGGCACGAGCGACAAGTTGTGGAGCGGCTTCAAGGATTCGCTGTTGTGGCAACTGCATTCCCGCGCCCATGCGCTGCTGACTGGCGGCACGGAATTCATCCGCGCGGAAAAGGAACAGCGCGAATCGCTCCGGCAGGAAGTCCACAAGCTGGCCCCGGCCTGGCTTGATGACGAGGAATTGGATTCCCACTTTGACGCGCTGCCCACGCGCTATTTTCACATCCACATCGCCCCGGAAATTCTCGACGACTTGGAACTGGTGCACCGCTTCATCGAGCAGCAGGTGGTCGAGGAAAGTCAGTCGCTCGCGCCGGTCGTCGGCTGGCAGAACGAGCCGGACCGCGGTTACAACCTGGTGAAGATTGGCACCTGGGACCGCAGCGGCCTGTTCAGCAAGATCGCTGGTTCGTTCAGCGCCGTCGGGCTGAACATTTTGAGCGCGCAGATTTTCACGCGCAGCGACGGCATCGTGATTGACAAATTTTTTGTGAACGACGCGCGCACGGGCGCGCTGGCCACGCGGGAACAGCGCGAAAAATTTGAAAGCCTGCTCGCCAAAATCCTGACCGGCGGCGAGGTGGACTTGCCCGCGCTGATCGAGCGCCAGCGGATCGCCCAGACCCATTATCAAGCCTACGCCGGCGAACGCCTGGCCACGCAAATTCGTTTGGACAACGACGCGTCGGAGGCGCGCACCTTGATCGAAATTGAAACCGAAGACCGGCTCGGGTTGCTCTACACGATTTCGAAGACGTTCGCAGCGCTGCATCTGGACATTTCGGCGGCGCGCATCGTGACGGAACGCGGTGCGGCCATTGACAGTTTTTATGTCAGCGATGCCGACGGCGGCAAGCTCGTGTCGCCGCTCCGGCGGGAACATGTGGCAGAGCAGTTGCGCGCGGCGCTGGGGCGGCTATAACGCATGCTTGGCGTGGTGGCCGGGAAATTTTACTCCAGCGGGAGCATACGGATAAGCTGCGTGAACCTTTGAAGCACCCTTAGGACGGCCCACCAGATATTATCCAGTTCCAATTTTTTCATCGATCATCCATGTCGGATTGCACTGGCCCAGATTGATCGGGACACGGCTGAAAAAATTGACGGAAGTGAAAAATGGGCCGGTGAGGCTATCGGGCATCCAACTTGTTGGGTCGCTTTTGCTTCCCGCCTGAGTCTCATCGGCCTGACCAAATATACACCTGCATAATCGGTTTTCAAGTGGCTGCGAAAAGGCTCAACCCGGGGCGCTCATCTGGAAGAAACTTGGCAATGGCGTATATTGCATTCTCCCGTTAGCAACCAAGGATAAAATGACAGAACCACAGATTGTGGCCCACGTGCGTGAACATTTTCAACCATTGGTTCCCCGGTTGGGGGCCAAACGTCATGGAGCCTCTATCTTTAAACAAGTCTGAATTATACTAAAAAATATTCCATCGATTACGTTGTCATGCCTAAGCACAACAAACGAGTCTATACACATCTTACCGATGATCCGGTCGAGGCTGAGGAATTTCTGATGCATTTGTTGATTACCAGTGCATTGATCAAAGAGATCCGCCATGAGGGCAAGGTCTTAAAATGGACACTTTTGAAAACCTACCGTTCCTTAACCAGCCCAATATTAAATCCATGCAATTAAGTGATTTTACTCAGGCCGGCAGTGGTTTGGAAGATACGCTAAGTGGCGATGTCAACGCCATCTTTCGAGGCATTTCCAATGAGCTCTCTACGCCCAAAATTTTAATTTGTCCCGCTGACCAGACGCGATTTGCTGCCACCAATTTCAAGAGCGATCTCAAAGGCAAAATCAGTTATTTCGTGACCGTGGATGCTGACGTCAAATATCCCCAAATGCTCCTTGAGGGCGACGACAATTTCGCCATCGGCGGCGTGCCGGTAAAACCGGGCCTACTGAAAATCACTTCCAACACGCCAATTGCCTGGACTGCCGAACGACACAAATTTGCTGGCAACATTGGCGTTGTTGATGGGAGCGTTCAACAACTCACCGCTTCAGGACTGACCAAGATGTTTCAGCAAACCGGCTCTGCCACCAACCGCCTCGCGATTCCGTGATCTGTGTTTCATCTGTGTCCATCTGTGGCTAAATTCTCCGCGTGAAACTTTTTTACACCGGCCCGGTCATCAATGCCGAAATGCTCGTGACGATGCTCGACAAGCACGGCATCGCCGCCACGCAGGCGTTTGTGGATCCCGCCGCGCCGGATGACGGCGACTTGAGCCGGCCCGCCCAGGTCTTCGTGTCTGCCGCCGACTACGACCGCGCCCACCAATTGTTTTACACCGAGCGCGAAGATGAACTTTGAAAAGAAATTCGCGTCAACCGGTTTTTATTTTGGCTTCCACGTGAGTGAAACCCACGCGCATTAGCGTGAAGCTCACGCTTTTTTCAGGTGGCGTTATCCCATTTCATTGGGAAATCTGCACGGCACGGCTTCTGCTAAATTATTTTCAGCATGGATTTTTCCCAGTCCAATCGCCGGGGCAGCGGATTCTCGCTGGTGGAATTATTGACGGTCATTGCCATCATCGGGATTCTCGCCGCGCTGCTGCTGCCGGTTTTAAGCCGGAGTCAGATGCGCGCCAAACGCGTCTGGTGCGAAAGCAATCTGCGGGAAATCGGCCTCGGCTTCCAGTCCTTCGCGCACGACCACAACAGCCAATTTCCGATGACCGTGCCGGTGAGCGACGGCGGCTCGCTGGAATTTGCGCAGAACGGCTATCTCGTCAGCGGCCCGTTTTATTTTGCGTTCCGCCATTTTCAAACGCTGTCGAATATTCTGGTGACGCCGAAAATGCTGGTCTGCCCCGCCGACCTGCGCCCGCCCGCCGGAAATTTTGCCGCGCTGCAAAATACCAACGTCAGTTATTTCGTCGGCGTGACGGCGGATTATTCCAAGCCGGCTTCCATTCTGGCCGGCGACGGGAATCTGGTGTTGCCGCCGCAAAGTCCGACGATTTTATTTGGCACGCCGGGCTTCCGGTTGCAATAGACGCGCGCCCAGCATGAATTCAAGGGCAACGTGCTGTTCGCCGACGGCCACGTCGAGGAATGGGGCGATTTGAATTCCAGCCTCGCCAGCGCGGGCAATATTGTTTTGCCCTTGATCAATCCGGGTGGAACGCCGGCGGGTTTCAATGCCGTGCCGCCCGGCCCGCGCCAAAATTTCAGCCCGGTCAATATCAATTCCGGCGGCGGCGGCAATTTTAATCCGAGTAAGTCGCCGGTCACGCCGGCCACTTCAATTGCGCAATTTTCAACCTCACCGACAAATTCAGCGATTTCACCGCCCGCCACGCCAGCCAGCCCGGCTGATTTCACTTTGCCAATTCCGGGTCCCAATAAAACACCGGCCGGAAAAGTTTTGTCGGCCCAAAATCAAACAACTATTTCAGACAATCGTGACGACACCCTGACGGCAGCAACCAACTCACAGTTCGGCAAAATGGCCGCGACGAATGACGACGATGCCGGGATGTCGCCCGCCAACCGGCAGCTCGCCAAATTTTTGCGGCACCTGATCGGCTGGAGCTATCTGCTGTTGCTGCTGCTTTTGTTGCTCTGGCTGGCTTATCGCATCTGGCGATGGACACGCCGAAACGACCCGCGACGTTAATCCTTTCCATTTTCCAACTTTCATTTGGCAGCCCCGTTCGGTTATGCTCCGCCGCCATGTTCGACATCGTCCGCCCGCAAATTTCGACCGCCGCCGACAAGCTTAACCACTTGCGGAGGTTTCTTTGACGTTGCCAAATTGAACCACCGGCAGTCCGAGCTGGAATCCCTGATGACCGGCGAAACTTTTTGGAACAACCAGGAAGCCGCGCAGAAAGTCATCAACGAAACCAACGACATCCGCGGCAAACTTGAACCGCTCGCGCGCTTCGGCAAATCGGTCGAGGATTTGCAGGTGATGCTCGAACTCGCCGCCGCCGAGCCGGAAACGATGCAGCTCAAGCTCGAAAAAGAGATGGAGACGGACGTGAAAAAACTGTTCGCCGACCTCGACACGTTTGAGTTGAAAACTTTTTTGAGCGGCCCGCATGACAAGTGCAACTGCATTTTCACCATCAATGCCGGTGCCGGCGGCACCGAGGCGCAGGACTGGGCCGAAATGTTGTCGCGCATGTATGGCCGCTGGTTCGATCTGCGCGGCTGGAAATGGGAAGTCACCGACGCGCTCGAAGGCGATTCCGCCGGCTTGAAGAGCGTCACCTTCCGCGTCGAAGGCGAAAACGCTTACGGATTTTGCAAAGCCGAACGTGGCGTGCATCGGCTGGTGCGCATCTCGCCGTTCGATTCCAACAAGCGCCGGCACACGAGTTTTTCCAGCGTGGACATCGTGGCGGAATTGACCGATCTGCTGGAAACCGACATCGTGATTCCGAAAACGGAAATCCGCCGCGACACTTACCGTTCCGGCGGCAAAGGCGGCCAGAATGTGAACAAGGTGGAAACCGCCGTGCGCCTGACGCACGTCCCGACCGGCCTCGTCGCCGCGTCGCAGGCCCAGCGCAGCCAGGTGCAAAACGAAGCCACCGCGATGGCGATGTTGATCTCCAAGCTTTACGCGCTGCGGCTCGACGAGGCGAAAAGCGAGATGGAACGTTTTTACGGCGACAAGGGCAGCATCTCGTGGGGCAACCAGATTCGCAGCTACGTTTTCCAGCCGTATCGCATGGTGAAGGATTTGCGCACCGGCGAAACGGCCAGCGACGTGCAAGGCGTGATGGATGGGAATCTCGATCCGTTCGTGAACGCCTGGCTCCGCGCCGGCTGCCCGCTCAAGCGGATGCAGGGCGTGAAGGATGAGGAAGAATAAAATCAACCGCCAAGACGCCAAGGCCGCCAACAATTATTTGAATTAAATCATAAAAAGCTTGGCGTTCTTGGCGTCTTGGCGGTTAATCAACCCGTGAACATTCTCGACGAAATTGTTGAACAAAAGAAACGCGAAGTCGCGCAACTGCCGGTGCGGCTCATCGCCGCCGGTGATTTGCGCGATGCCATGCTGGAGCATGGCGAAAGACGCGATTTCCTTGCCGCGCTAAAAAAACCGCGCATCGGTAGTATCGGTTTGATTGCCGAGGTGAAAAAGGCTTCGCCATCCATGGGTGTGATTTGCCCAAACTTTGATCCCGTCCGCATCGCCAAGGAATACGAAGCCGCCGGCGCAAGCTGCCTGTCCGTTTTGACGGATGAAAAGTTTTTCCAAGGTTCGTTGGATTATCTCCGGCAGATCCGCGCGGCCGTGAATCTTCCGCTGCTGCGCAAGGATTTCATCATCGACGAACGCCAGATTCTTGAAGCCATCGAATGGGGCGCGGACGCCATTCTGCTCATCGTCGCCATTTTGACCGATGAACAGTTGGCAAAATTCCATTCGCTCGCGGTGGAAGCCGGTCTCGCAGTTTTGGTGGAAGTTCACGATGAAGAAGAATTGGAGCGTGCGCTGAAAATTTCCCCGGCGCTCATCGGTGTGAACAATCGCAATTTGAAAACCTTCAAAGTGGATTTGGCGACGACCGAACGGCTCGCGCAAAAACTTTTCTCGTCACTCGGCACGCGTCACGCATCACTCCTGGTCGCCGAAAGCGGCATTCACGCCCGCGCAGACGTGGAGCGTTTGAAAAAATGCGGCGCGGGCGCCATCCTCGTCGGTGAATCGCTCGTGAAGCAGGGCGACATCGGCGCGAAAGTGCGCGAGTTGATTGGCTAAGTTTTCTTAGCAGCGGACATGAATCCGCTCTGTTTTCAGAATTGTAGAATGAGCCGACTCACGTCGGCTGCTACTTATGATTTCGCGCCAACTGTTTCGCCAGTCGGATTGCCGCGATCATACTGCCGGGATTCGCGATGCCTTTTCCTGCGATGTCGTAAGCCGTGCCGTGATCCGGCGAGGTGCGGATGAACGGCAGGCCGAGCGTCCAGTTGATGCCGCTGTCAAACGCCACGGCTTTCAGGGGCGCGAGCCCTTGGTCGTGATACATCGCCACGACGGCGTCAAAATCTCCTTTTAAAGCGTAATGAAAAACCGTGTCGCCACTCAACGGGCCGACGACATCGAAGCCGCGTTTCTGCATCGCCAAAACGGTCGGCGAAATAATTTTAATTTCTTCATCGCCAAATTCGCCGCCTTCGCCAGCGTGCGGATTCAGGCCGGCGACGGCGATTTTCGCGCGCGGTAAACCGAGGTCGCGACAGGATTGTGCCGCGAGTTCGATGGCGAGCGTGATTTTTTCCGCTGTCAATTTTTCGGGAACCGATTTGATGGAAATATGAACCGTGGCCAGCGCGACGCGCAGCCAGCGGCCGCGTTCGTCGGTGCCGAGCAGCATCATCGCGGTCCGCTGGGTGCCGGCAAGTTCGGACAGAAATTCCGTCTGGCCGATGAATTTGTGACCAGCGCGGATGATGGATTCCTTGTTCACCGGCGCGGTGACGAGCGCAGCCAGCTCGCCGCGCAAACAACGCTGGCCGCCGTCGCGCAGCGCCGCCACCGCCGCGGTGGCGGCCAGTGGTGAACCGGCGGGAAGGTTTTCCGGCAGCGATTCTGTCTGCGGATTGCTGAAGAAAAATCTTCCGGCGACATTTCCGCCGGAGAATTTTTCCAGCGGCAAATTAAGCGAAAATTTCTGATTGAGCCGCTGAAGAATTTTTTCGTCGCCGAGAAAAAGATATTTGGCATCGTCGCGCCCGGCTTCGGCGGTGACGGCTTTCAACGCGACTTCCGGACCAACGCCGGTGACGTCGCCGAGGGAAATACCGATGAGACTTCGGAGTGCGGAGTGCGGAGTGCGGAGTGAATTTTGCACGGCAATCACTTTATTTGTTGCCGGAATTCCGCATTGGCAATTTCAGAAATACCGGATGAAGGTTTTTTTCTTGAGGCCGTCAATCCATTTCTTCTGCAATTGAGCCTGCTGCTGGGCGCGGAGAGATTTTTCAATTTCGCCGCGGACATCCGCCAGCGGTTTGGCGTGGGCCGTTTTTTTATCCTCAATGAACATCAGGTAAATCGAGTCCGCCGTGTCAATCGCGTCGCTGGTCTCGCCAACCTTGAGTGCGGAGGCGGTGGCGGCGAGTTCGGGTCGGAGTTTGGCGGGTTCCACCCAGCCCCAGTCGCCGCCTTGATGCTGCTGCGATCCCTGTGAATAGACGCTGGCCATTTCGGTGAAGCTAGTGCCTTCCTTGATCTTCGACTGGATTTCGCGGGCGAGCTTGACGGTGTTGGTGTCGTCGGCCGAAGATTTCGTGAGGACAATCATGCGGAGCTTCACCTGGTCATCAATTTTGAATTCGGCCAGATGCGCGTTGTAATAATTTTCCACTTTGTAAGGCGAAATGACAATTTCGCGCTGCACGTTCTGGCTGCGCAGGGCGGATTCGATGTATTGCTCGCGGAGCTGTTTGCGGAATTGCTCAAAGGTCATGCCCTGCGCCTGCAAGGTTTTCATGAGCGTGATGCGGTCCCCGTATCGTTCCTTGATGCGCTCCTGCACAAATTCATCCACGGCGCTGTCAGGTAACTTGTAACCCTCGGCCTCAAAACTCTTCAAAATGAGCTGGCGTTCGACGAGCTGTTCGAGGCTGTCGTTGAGCGCGGAATTGAGCTTTTCCTGAAACACGTCGGGCTGCGAGGCGTATTCGCGGCGGAGCGCCTCCACGGCGGGCCGGGTGTAATCTTCCACTTCGGCGTAGGTGATGGCGTGTTCGCTGACCACGGCCTTGATGCCGTCGGCCACCTCGGCGCGCGCGCCGACCGGCAGGCAGACCGCCAACGCCAGCACTGGAATCCATGGAAAAAATTTCATGCGAATTTCGCTTAATGTAACAACCCGACCGACGCGGTCAAGCGCGGCTCAAGGTTTTGGTTTGGCCAGCCACCACATCGCCACCGCCAACACCGTCCCGAACAGCAGCGCCAGCGACACCGTCCAGCGCATGATATACCGCTGTTTGCGGTGGAAATTTCTGCCACCCTGGCCCGGCAGCAGATAAAACCGCTCGCGCGGCTTGTCTTTTTTGCGGAAGAACACGCCGCGTTTGTAGCATATTCCGGTCGGTGCCTCAAGCCGCACGCTTGCGATTGTGAAAAAATTGGCTACGTTTCCGCCGTGCAACTTGAAGATCATCTCGGCGACCTGATCGCCAAAGCCCGCGCCATGAGCGGCGTTTCCACCGCCGCCGCTGCGAGCGCCGCCGGCATTTCCGAAGCGGATTTGACCACGCTCGAAAAATCCGGCCGGACTGCCGCCAAAATCAATTTCGCCGCGCTCGGAAAAATCGTCGGGCTGGATCCGGCCAAGCTGGAAGCCGTCGCCAACGGCTGGCTGCCGGCGAAAACAGATTTGTCGTTGTGGCACGAGCTCCGCGTGTTCACCACCAAGGACAGCGACGGGTTGACCGTAAATTGTTATCTGGTTTGGGACGAGGTGTCGCGCGATGCAGCGCTGTTCGACACCGGGTTGGACGCGCAGCCGATTTTGGATTGCATCGCCGCCGAGCAGCTCGCGCTCAAGCATGTTTTCATCACGCACTCACATTGGGATCACGTCGAGGCGCTGCCGCAAATCCGTGCCGCGTTTCCGAAGGTGCGACTGCACAGCGGTTCCAAAAGCGCGCCGGTGGATCAGCGTAACAAGCCCGCCGAAATCATCCATCTCGGCGGTCTGCGCATCACCTACCGCGAAACGCCCGGCCATGCGGACGACGGCGTGACCTACCTCGTCGGCAATTGGCAGGAAGACGCGCCCTATGTCGCGCTCGTCGGCGACGCGATTTTCGCCGGCTCGATGGGCCGTGGCAATCCGGATTGGCATCTGGCGCGGCAAAAAGTGCGCGAACAGATTTTGACGCTGCCGGCGGAAACGCTGTTGTGCCCCGGCCACGGCCCGCTCACCACCGTCGCGGAAGAAAAAGCGCACAATCCGTTTTTTTGAATTTCAGATTTGTGCGGATCAAAATATCCGCCAAAACCGTCTTCAGTTCTTTTTTCGGCATCCGATAGGGAGAAGTCGTGGTTTGCCGTCGTTTCCGATGGCGGCCGGCCGACACACTTGAACCATGAGCGATTGCAGCAGACTTTTGAAACTGGCCGGCCAGTTGCAGGCGGAGATCGCCGCCGCGCGGGCCGGCGACACCCAGGGGCAATTTCCCATTCTTGACCTCGTCGGCAATCTGCGCGATGAAGCAGCCCCACATCCCGACAAGGCGGAACTGGCGGCCTTATGCGCGGAATCCTGGGAGCGCATTGTTAAAATCGTTGAGTCCGGTGCGGTGTTTTCGGCGGCGGACATTTCCTGGTTAAACGATTTCCTCACGCCAGTGCAGGCGCTGGTGGGCAAGCCCGGTTCCTCGCCGATCCAGCCAGCGCCGGTTGCGCCGGCTCCGGTTACGGCGTCCACTGTCGCCATCGCTTCGGCCGACGTTGGTTTGGAAGAATTGCCGTTGACGCTGAATCTCGCCGAAGACTTGGAACTGCTCCGCGAGTTCATTAACGAATCGCGCGAGCATCTGGACAACATTGAGCGCGGCGTGCTGGTGCTGGAAAACCGGCCGGATGATGCGGAGACGTTAAACACGGTTTTCCGCGCATTTCACACGTTCAAAGGCGGCGCCGGTTTTCTGAATTTAATTCCCATCAACCGGCTGGCGCATGTGCTGGAGTCGCTGCTGGACCTGGCGCGGCAGGCCAAGCTGGCGATTGATGCGACCGTCATTGAATTGATTTTGCGCGGGCGGGACGTGCTGAAAAAATTTCTGGATGAAATGGACGGGCAGATCGCCGGGACGCGACCGGTGCAGGCAACGATTATTCCCACCGCCCTGTTGAAGGCCGAAGTGCAAGAGATCATTGACGGCAAACCGCCGGTGGCGGTCCCAGCCAGTCCGGCCAACGTGGAACCTGCGCCCGCACCCGTTGAAATGCCCGCCGCCAAAATTGAACCGGCTCCCGCCAAACCGATGGCCGCCGAAACCTGCGAAACGCCCCGCCCCAATCACCCCGCACCAGAAGCTGCCGCGCCACAAACCGGCGGCATGGTGAAAGTGGACACCGCCAAGCTGGACGGCCTGCTGGATCTGGTCGGCGAAATGGTCATCGCCCAGTCGCTGGTCGGCCAGAATCTTGGCCAGATTGCGGCGCTCGATCCGCAGTTCGCCCGCAACATTGCGCAGCTCGGCCGGATTACCAAGGAATTGCAGCGCGTCAGCATGGCGCTGCGCATGGTGCCGATCCGCGGCGTGTTTCAAAAAATGTCCCGCGTGGTGCGCGACCTCGGCGCGAAACAAAAAAAGAAAGTCCAGTTCACCACCAGCGGCGAGGACACGGAATTGGACCGCGGCGTGGTGGAAGAAATGAACGATCCGTTGCTGCACATGATCCGCAATTCGATGGATCACGGCATTGAAACGCCGGACAAGCGCAAGGCGGACGGCAAGCCGGAAACCGGCACGCTCCATTTGCGCGCCTATCATCAGGGCGGCAACATCGTGGTGGAAGTCGAGGACGACGGCGCGGGCTTGAACAAGGACAAGATTTTTAAAAAAGCCGTCGAGCGCGGCCTGGTGTCGGCCAATGCCACGCTGACGGACGACGAGATTTACCAGTTTATTTTTGCCGCCGGCTTTTCCACCGCCGACAAGGTCACGGAGATTTCCGGACGCGGCGTCGGGCTGGACGTGGTGCGGCGCAACCTCGAACGGTTGCGCGGCCAGGTGCACATTTCCTCCAAGCCGGGCAGGGGAACCATGTTCCGCATCAGCCTGCCGCTGACGCTGGCCATTATTGACGGCTTCATCGTTAAGGTCGGCGAAGAGCGCTACATCATTCCCACGTTGTCCGTGCGCGAATCGTTCCGGCCGCAGCCGGGGATGATTACGGAAATCCAAAACCGGGCCGAGGTGGTGAATGTGCGCGGCCGCATCATCCCGCTGCTGCGGCTGAATGAAACCTTCGGGCTGACCAAGACCAAGAGCGACGCCACCCAGGGCATCGTGGTGGTGGTGGAGGCGGGCTTGGATTCGCGCTGCCTGCTGGTGGATGGCCTGCTGCACAAACAGGAAGTGGTCATCAAAAATCTCAACGACATGCTCGTCTATAAAAATCATCTGCTCGCGGGTGCGGCGATTCTGGGCGACGGCCGGGTGGGCTTGATTTTGGACGTGAACGCGCTGGTGCATCTGGAGGCGCAATCGCTGGTCGGCTATCCGACCGCGCTCACCGGCGGCACGGGCACGGCCTGACTTTTCTTTCCGCCGGCAAACCGGCGCACGCCGCTAAAATCGGTAGGGCGGCGTTGCTCCGTCGCCATGTGCTCGTTTGCATTCCAACGCTGGCGTCGCCGCCGCGCCGCCCGACCGGATTGTTTGCGAACCGGATAATCCCGAGCGGTCGAGAAAAGGCTTGCTAATTTTCCGGGTCGGGCGTAGAAACGGATATAACTCTCTGGGGAGGGAACAACTGGCCTGGCAAACATGAAAACGAACTCTGTCATTGCGGTCAAATTATTGACAGCATATTTATTTCTAGTCACGGTTTCTGCGTATCCACAAGGAAACATTGTGCTGAACGGCAGCTTTGAAGCTGGCGGCGGGAGCTTCAATAACTGGAATGCCGTTAATCTCGGCTTTGGGCCGTCAGGTTACCTAATCGCGCCCTTATTTTTCCCACAATTTCCAGTAAATTATCCTGATGGAGTTCACTGTGCCGTGTTCACATATAATGGCGCTTCAATCAGCCAAACTTTGTCCACGACACCGGGAACATTTTATAGCTTGAACTTCTCTGCGATCCAATATGACGGCACCAACCGCTCCAGTGTCAGCGTGAACGGCGGCTTGCTGGCCACTTTGAACTTTATGAATTACACCTTCATTTCACCAACGGGAGAAGTCGCGCCCGGCTTTCAATTTAACAGCAATTGGGAGAATTTCAGTTTTACCTTTGCGGCCACCACCACGAGCACCACCATTTTGTTTTCCGAACTCCCGCGATTATACAATACTGCAGACAACACCGCTTATTACAGCCACGGTGGCCTTGATGCCATTTCTGTAACAGTGGTTCCGGAGCCGTCAACCGTGGCGTTGCTGGGCGCAGGCCTGGCCGGCTGGCTGGCGCGGCGGCGGCTAAGTTAAATATGAAAACCGTCTGGCTACTGGATCAGGTCGGGTGTGGCAGCGGCGATTTGCTATACGGTCTTGTGCCTACAAACGCCGTGACTGGACTGCCAAACTGGCCGGATGAAACAAACGAAATGGTCTATGCGTGGTCAAACACGTTTAATGCCAGCCTTACTGCAATAGGCAGCAGCTACCCGAAAATTCTGGAAGGCCGGGATTTTACTAATAACTTGGTCAAGCCCGACTACACGCCATTTACCTATCCGCATCCGCTCAATAAATAATTATACCCCACATAGAATTATGAAAAATCATGCAATTCTAGCAATCCAGGTTTTGATAATATGTTTGCTTATAGGAGCAATCCCCGCTCGTTCCCAAGGTAACCTTGTGTTGAACGGCAGCTTTGAAGATGGTAGCGGGAGCTTAAATAATTGGATTGTCGCTCAATTCGGCCCGAATCCTTCTCCTGGTGTTGAATTAGGGGGCGCGGCTATTGATGGCAACTATTGTGCCTTATTCACACGAGATGGTGGTTCGATCAGCCAGACTTTGTCCACCACGGCTGGAGTGTTTTATGACCTGAATTTCTGGGCTCTCCAATATGATGGCACCAACCGATCAAGTGTCAGTGTGAACGGAAGTTTATTGTCTGCTATCAACTTCTCGAGATACGTTTTTATTTCTCCGCTAGGTCAAAACAATCCTTTTTATCAAATTAACACCAATTGGGAGAATTTTAATTTTGTTTTCCAGGCAACATCGGCTAATACTAGCCTTTTATTTTCAGAAACTCCTTTTACCTACGTAGATTCAGACCACACATTTTATGACAGCCACGGCGGACTGGACGCCATTTCCGTAACCGTGGTGCCGGAGCCGTCAGCCGTGGCATTGCTGGGCGTGGGTCTGGCTGGCTGGCTGGCTCGGCGGCGGTTAAGTTAAATTATGAAAACCGTCTGGCTGCATCTGGCGCTGACGGGCCTTGCTCCAATTTGACGGACACGATTGCAGCGGTTTCAACTTTCCCCCGCCACCGGCAGATAAATGTGGAACGCGGTGCCGTGCTCCGGGCTGCTCTCCACCACGATTTCGCCTTGATGCGCCTGGACGGTTTCGCGCACCAGAAACATTTCCAGTCCCATTGGTTTGCCGGTGGCTTTGCGGCTGTAAAACGGGGTGAAGATTTTTTCCAGCGCATGATGGTCGAGGCCCGGACTGTTGTCGCGCACGGTCAGGCACACATGCGGGCCGGGGCGCAATTGGCCGCCGCCCTGGGCCGCCGGCAAACCGCGCGGGTGATGTTCGAGCGTGAGCTTCAGCCGGCCGCGCCGGTCGGGCAGCCCTTGCCAGACGTGCAGGCAGAGATCGAGCAACGCCTGTTGGAGGCTGGCGGCATCGGCGCGCACGGCCGGACAGCCGGGTGCCAACTGCGCGGTGATCTGCACCTTGTCGGTCGTGACATTGCGCAAAATCTGGAGGCACTCCTCGATGACCGGCGCGAGCGGAATCAATTTGCGCTCCAGCGGCGGGCGCTGGGCGAGGGCGCGGATTTTCTGGACGAAATCGCGGGCGCGGTGGCTGGCTTCGAAAATATGTTTCAGCGAATCGTGCGCGTGGTTGCCGGGCGGCAGATCCATGGCGACGAGTTCGGCGCTGCCCAAAATGCCGGCGACGAGGTTGTTGAATTCATGGGCGATGCCGCCGGCGAGCTGGTTGAGCGCGCGCGTTTTTTGGTCGAGGAGCCGCTCGGCTTCGGCGGCCGGGAGCGACGGATGGGAAGCCGCCGGCGAGTGGCTGGTTTGGACGATGGCATGGGCGGCGGCGGATTTCATTCGGATGCGACTGAATTTGATTTTGGGTGATGGCCGGAAATTTGTCCACCGTTCCGCCAAAATATTTTTTGGAAGATTTGATTAAGTTTTGCGGTTCGGGGCCGATGAATGGGGTGTCGCAAGACTGGCGGTTAGCAGCCACAAAAGCTGGCGGGGAAAAACGGTGTTTCGCCCATTAAATGAAGCACCCGCAACATGGATGTTGCGCAAATCAACGCCCCTCCCGGGGCGACTCACGGAAAGAGTAAGTTATGGTCATTAATACAAACCTATCGGCGCAGAATGCAGCTTCGCTGCTGATGCAATCCTCCGCGGCACTCAGCCAGTCACTCCAACGCCTGTCATCCGGCTCGAAGATCACTTCGCCCGCCGCTGACAGCGCCGGTTTGGCGGTCTCGATGAAGTTAACCGCACAAATGGCCCGCATCAATGCGGCCACGAACAACGTGAACAATGCGGTGTCGTTCAGCCAGACGCAGGACGGTTACGCGCAACAAGTCAACACGGCGTTCAGCCGCATGTCGGAATTGTCCGTCCTGGCCCAGGACGTCACCAAGACGACGGCGGATCGCGCGCTGTATCAGCAGGAGTTCAGCGCCCTCGGCAATTACATCAACAACGTGTCCACGCAGTCGTTCAACGGGGTCAGCCTGTTCAGCGGCAACACTCTCAACGTCACGACCGACAGCGAAGGCAACACCTTCGGCATGGTCGGACTTAACATGACCAACGCCACCTATGCCACGGCTACCGGGGACAACATCCCGTCCATCAGCGGTGCGCAGCAGGCGTTGACCGATGTGAAGGCGGCCATTTCGCAACTGGCTTCCGACCGCGCGAATATTGGTTCGAACGAAGAGAGCC
>CAISEZ010000162.1 GCA_903884535.1 uncultured Verrucomicrobia subdivision 3 bacterium | reverse complement strand
GATATCACCTTGCGCAAAAAGGCGGAGACTAATCTCCGAACCAACGAGGCTCGCCTGCGCACCTGGTTTGAGATGCCGCTCGCCGGCATCGCCATCACTTCGACCGAGAAGGGCTGGATTCAGATCAACGACCGGTTGTGCGAGATGCTGGGTTACGAGCGGCAGGAACTTTACGGCATGACTTGGGCGCAAATCACCCATCCGGATGATCTCGCGGAAAACGAGGCCAAATTTGCCAGCGTCGTGCGCGGGGAGGCTGACGGCTATGCTATGGAGAAACGCTTTCTCCGGAAAAATGGCGAATATCTGCAGACGGATTTAACTGTCCGCGGCTCCCGGTTGGCTGACGGCAAGATGGATTATATCGTGGCGTTAATCCAAGACATCACCGAGCGCAAGCGGGCGGAAAGGGAGTTGGGGATCGCCCAAGAAACCGCCAGCCAAAAATCCGCGCTGCTCAAATCCATTTTGGAGAGCCCGCAAAACGTCGTCATTTTTTCGCTGGATACCAATTACTGCTACACCGAGTTCACCGAGTCTCATAAGGCGACGATCAAACAGATTTGGGGTGTGGACATTGCCGTGGGCATCAACATGCTGGACATCATCGGCGACCCCGCTGATCGGGCCAAGGCCAAGGCCAATTTTGATCGAGCCTTGCGCGGTGAGGCGTTCCTGCTGGTGGAGGAATACGGCGACCGTTCACATCTGCGAACCTATTTTGAAGACCGTTACAGTCCCATCTATGGCTCTAACGGCGAGGTGGCGGGGTTGACCGTGTTCGTCATCGACATTACCGAACTCAAGCGAGCCGAGGCGGCCATTATTGGGGCGCGCGATTTCCACCTGCAATTGCTGGAAAACGCCCCGGCGCTAATCTGGCGGGCGAGCACGGATGCCAAGTGCAACTGGTTCAACGCGACGTGGCTTGCCTTCACCGGCCGCACTCTGGAACAGGAAAGCGGCGACGGCTGGACGGTGGGCGTGCATCCGGATGACTTGGACGACTGCGTGAAACGCTATCTGGCTCACTTTGAAAAACGCGAGCCGTTTATGCTGGAATACCGGTTACGCCGGCACGATAGCGAGTATCGGTGGATTGCGGATTACGGCCAGCCCTTTGAACTGCCCGGCGGCGGCTTTGGCGGCTACATCGGCTATTGCTACGACATCCACGATATCAGGCAGGCGAAGGAGTTGCTGGAACTTCGCGTGAAGGATCGCACCCGTGAAATCGCCCTGTTGTCGGAGGTGATTGACCAATCCTCGGTGGCATTCTCCATGTCGAACCCGGACGGCAGCTTCATCACCTTCAATGAAGCCTTTACCCGGCTCACCGGCTATACGAGCGGAGAAATCCTGGGTAATAAGTTAAATTGGAACCGGGAACTGACGCCGCCCGAATGGCGTGCCATCAGTGCCGAAAAATTGGAGGAATGTCTGCGCAACCGACTGACGGTGCGCTTTGAGAAGGAATATCTTCGTAAGGATGGGAGCCGCGTGCCCGTGGAAATGTTCGTGCAGCCCATCTATGACTCGAATGGCATATTATTGCATCTCCGCGCGTTTATAACGGACATCACCGAGCGCAAACAGGCCGAAGCCGCGCTGCAGAGGTCGCAGGCCAGAGAGCGTCTGTTGGCTGATGTGATTGACACCTCCGATGTGGCCTTTTGCACTGGATCCCCGTATGGCGGGTTGACGATGGTAAACCAAGCCTTTGAAAAATTGACCGGCTACAGCCGGACAGAGGTGAAGGCGAAAGATTTCAGTTGGATTGAAAAGCTGACACCGCCCAAGTGGCGGGACATGGAAAGCAAGTTAATGGAAGAATGCGTTCGCCTCCGGCAGCCGGTTCGCTACGAAAAAGAATATATCCATAAAGACGGGCATCATTTCCCGGTGGAATTGTTTGTTCAGCCGGTCTTTGACAGCGCTGGGGAATTTATCAACTGCCGTGTCTTTCTATCTGACATTTCCGAACGGAAAAAGGCGGCTGAAGCTTTGGCTACCGCCTTGCAGGAAGCGAACCGCGCCAACCGCTCCAAAAGCGAATTTCTCGCGCACATGTCCCACGAAATCCGCACGCCCATGAACATCATCCTGGGCAATACGCAATTGTTGCAACGCGAGATGGACTTGCCCGAAAAAGCCAAAAATAAAATCACCACCATCAACCGAAGCGGAGAACATCTCCTGACAATCCTCAATGAAATTTTGGATCTAGCCAAAGTTGAATCCGGACAGATGGAGGTGCACTTGGAGAAATTTGGATTAAACCGGCTGCTGGACGATCTGAACCATCTGTTCCACCCGTCGGCTCAAGCCAAACAGTTGTCATTGACCTTGAAAACGGACGACCATCTCCCGGAATTCATCCAAGGGGATCAGCAAAAAATCCGCCAGGTTCTAAACAACCTGTTGAGCAACGCGGTTAAATTCACCCAAACCGGCGGGGTCAAATTGACGGTTTCCGCCCAACCCGATGGTGCAAACAAATGGCGGCTGATTTTTGCGGTGGCCGACACCGGGCCGGGTATCCCGCCGGAGGAACTGGAACACTTATTTGAGAATTTCCGTCAGGGCGAAGCTGGGCGGCAGGCAAGGACCGGAACCGGTTTGGGATTGGCACTCTGTTGGAAATACGCCGCCCTCTTGCAGGGGCGAATCGGCGTCCAAAGCGAGCTTGGCAAGGGCAGCACTTTCCAGTTTGAAGTTCCCGTCGGGATCGCGTCCGACACTCCTCTTTTTAGCGCAAAAAATTTGACGGAAGCCAGTCGTCCGCCGGTTGATGCCTCCGCCCTTCATAAAAACAATATCTCTGCGAAACTGTTAGCGGCCCTGCCGCCAGCCTGGGGTAAAGAACTGCGCGAGGCGTTGCTCAACGCTGACGCTGACAAAATAACCGGCTTGCTCAAGGCTATCGAACCACACGATCCCGAAACGGCCAAATGCTTGCTAACGCTCGCCAGCGAATTCGACTACGAGAACATTCTCCAGCAATTGGATGCCTGCGGCCTTTGGTTGTAAACTTAATTGTGGCCGGAATAAATTGAAAGGTTTCACCGCCTGCGAACGAACGCCGCGAGTGCTTTGAAGGCCTCATCCTCAAAAAAACAAGCAAGGTGGAGCGTGAGGATTAGAATGAATTGAAAAAGTTTGGAGACTCGCAGAATGCGTCCATCCGAATCCTTTTCCGGGCAACTTTCGTTTGACAAAGCCGTTTGCCATACCTACCGTTCGGTAGCTTATGGCCAAAGAGTCTCCAGACACACGCCAGCAAATCCTCCGCGCCGCGCAAAGACGCTTTGCGAACGCCGGCTAT
>CAISEZ010000161.1 GCA_903884535.1 uncultured Verrucomicrobia subdivision 3 bacterium | reverse complement strand
GCTCACAAAATAAACGCTCGCACCGGACGCGGCGGACCACGCGAGATTGATTTGGTTCGTCGCCGTGGGCGTTGCGGCCAGATTTTGCGGCGTTGGCGGTGCTATGGGATTGCTGTTCGCCGCCACGGTAAAATTCCAGTTTGCGCCGCCGTTGTTATCCCACGTGCCGGAACCGTTGTTGAAAACGCAGTTCAAATTCGTCGCGGTGTTCGGAATGGTCACGGTGCCTTGCCACCAGTTCGACGCGGCGTTGAAGGTCATCGCGCTGTCCGGCGAAACAATGGTCGTGTAATTGTTCCAGCCGAGGTGCAGATAAACCGGATTGGCCGAGGCGATGGCGCGGCCGGTGGCGACATATTGAATCGTCACCGCATTGCCGGCGATGGGATTGGTCGGCGTCAAACTGACCGGCCCGCTGCTGCCGCTGCTGCTGGACCCGCCGCCGCCCGCGCCAACCCACACATGTTGAATGGGAGATTTGTAAGTATTCCCATGCGCGTCCGTCGCGCTGATGTAATAATCCACAAAGGCGTTCGTGATGCCGGTGACCTTGGAGTAATAATAGTCCGCCATGTATTGCGGCGTGTAACCGCTGGAATTGGCGGCGACGCGCCACGTCATGTTGGTGGTCTGCCATGCGCCTGCCAGCACGCCGCCGGCGTAGGTCTTGAACTGGTCGCTAGTCGGCGAATTTGTGCCGTCGTTGCGGAGGAACAACGCAACGTTCGTGATACCGGAAACGTCGTAGGCATAAGTCCAGATCCAGAAATCGGAATTCGGCGCGACCACGGTTTTGTAGCCGTATTGCACGCCGAAATTCGTGCCGCCCGGATTCCACGGCGAACGCTGCGGCAGAAAAACCGTCGGCGGCGTGGTGTCGGCGGCCGGATTGGCGGTGATGACCGAATCCACATTCCGCACGGCATTGGACTGCGCGACGATGGCGCGCTGACATTCGTCGTGAACGCAGCCGTAATAAACGAACCCGCTGTCCAGACTGCCGAGATAATAATGCCAGCCCAGCTCGATGGCGTTCGGCGTGGTGGAAAAACTTCCCGGATCGCGCACCTGGTCAATCCGCGGCGTGATGGCGGAGATTTGCTGTGCCGTCTTCACCCGGTTTTCCGTGGCGATGATGACGCGCCAGTTGTCACCCTTGTCGGTGCCGCCGATGCTCGGATCAACAACATTGCCGCTGCTGGTCGAATAGCTTGGCGGCCAGTTCCAATTGATGAAACTCGGCGATCCCATGTCCCCGTCGGCAAACACCCAGCCGCCATCTTCCACGTGAACCACGTCGTTGGCGTTCGGCGGAAAATCGTTGATGAATTGTTCAATGGTCGTTGGCTCGTAGCCGTCCGCCGCGGCGGTGCTGGCCATCTGGCCGACCCATTGCTGGTAATAACTGGAACCGCCGCTCCAGGCGTTGTCGCCATCGTGCGCGCAGAAAACGAGGGACGGTTTGGCTGGATCATTCTTCGCGGCCACCAGCGCGACGAGGCCGGTTACATCCCAAGTGCTGTAGCTGTCCTTCCAGCCGAATGCTTGGTCGCTCGGCGCGAGGATGATTTTGCTTTCCGCGCCGGTGTTCGGGTCAACATAACGGCCGTAGTGCAGTTGAAATCCAAACGGCATCACCTGCGTCGGCGAACAGCCGCGGTCAATCGAGAGCGTGCGGTAATTGCCCGCGCCCTGCGCCGGATTGATCTGGTCCGCGAGGTTCGGCAAATCGCACATCTCGCCGCCGCTGCCGGTGACGATGGGCATGTCCGGGCAGGTGCGCGACAGATGGTTGTTGGCGATGACCGTCCACGCGATGCCGACCTTGTTGAGGATTGGAATCATGCGTTCCGAGAAACAGGTTTCGGCGGGGAAATAACCGCGCGAGAGCGGCGTGCCCGTGCCCCAGAAAATCTGCATCTGCCGCTGCTGGATGCGCAATTCCATTTCCAACGTCTCATCGCTGACCAGCGGCGCCATCGCATGGTGATAAGTGAAATTTACAATATCCATGCGCGGCTTGCCGCCGCTGGTCGTCCAACCGCGCGCGGCGGCGTTGCCATCGTTCCAGCCGCTGCCGTAGCCAAGTTGGCCGGTTCCGCCACTGCCGTTTGGAGCTGAAGCGAGACTCTGGACATTTTCCATCAGCGCGCCGGACATATTCAACTGCACGCCGGCGTTGGCATAGCCGCGCAGGCCGTTGACGGTGGCGCTCGGCCCGCCTTGATACGCCGCGACCCGGTCGCCCGCGCCGAAGACGGTGGCCAGCACCGTGTCGTTCGGATGCACATTGCCGAGTTGGATTGTGTCCCAGGCATTTTGATAATGGTCGGCGGCGTGATTGGCCGGCGCGCGGTCCGGCCAGTAAATCGGCTGGTGCAAATGCCAGAGCCAGGTGGTGTGGACATTGGTGTTGTTGGCGAACAGCGCCGACGGAACCAGAATCAAAAGCGCGAGGGCGAAGCCGACCGGTCGCGGAAAGAATTTCATGCGGATGATTTGGATGCTGACAACATACGCCGAATTTCCCGGATGCCTACCGCACAAAGATGCGAGATGGAAAGGCATTTTTCAGAGCGGACTCACATCCGCTGTTACCGGGTCAAGGGCGGGCGCTGCGGCAGCGCCTATGTCATTTTTTTCGGTTTTGAACAGTTCACAGGCAAGTAAATCTTCGGCTTTACTGTTATGCCACCCGGATTCAATTGCACGAGCATGAAGTGCTGGTAAAAGATTTTAACAAATCAAAGGCCGGTTTTAGGGCTGAAAACCGTATTTAGGACAATTCGTATTTATTTCTGCAATTCCGGCCAGCCTTGTCCTCTTATCATCCGACAAGACAGGCATTGATTGAAATGTTATAAACAATACCAATTACCCTAAT
>CAISEZ010000160.1 GCA_903884535.1 uncultured Verrucomicrobia subdivision 3 bacterium | reverse complement strand
GTCAGTGTTGGCAACTATATTGGGAATTTGAATTCAACCGGACTTTTTGCTGACATCACTTATCCTTCAAGTTCCACGGCTACGGTGGTTCAAGGTGGCGGCGGCTGGATGCTCCATTTACCGCGTTTGGTGTCAATCTACAAGGCGCTTATTACGACGAATTCTGCATATTACATTATGAGCAATCCGGCATTGTCGACCAATCTGATCCCCAAGCTAGTGGCGGCAACCATTGCTTACACCCATGCGCCGTGGGACATCACCGACCAATGGGTTTATGTCCACACTTGGGCTGATTTGAACGAAGTTTATGCGCTTGGTAGCGTTTGTCTTTATGCCCGGCAGTTGAACCGGCTCAATCCGGGGATCATTTCTGTGAGCAACATAGATGCTTGGGGCAACCGTATTCCCGACTTATTTCGGGGCGGACACATCGATACTAACTACATGGTTCCACCCAACGGTGTCATCACGCCCGATCATCAGGCAAATTTGATTTCCGGTGGGAACATGATCTGGACATCGCAAGGAATTGTGCTCAAGTATTTGACCCAAAGTGCAAACACGGTTCGCTTGGAAGGTCTGGATGCGACCTTCACCCACATTTGGAATGGTTGCTCATTGATAGGCCCCAAGCATGAAGCGCCGACGGGTTGGCCGGTTTATAAGGCGATTCCGCAGATGACCACGGACTATATGCTGGGCGAACACTACACGCCCTATTTGCTCGTCTATGGCGGAACTTTCCTCAATGGAATGATTCAATGGCGCAATGGCATGGCAAATTTCCCCCGCTGGTCTATGCCGCCGACCAACCGGATAAACCAATTGTATGCCGATTGCATGATCAACGGGGTTGCACCCGTCAATCAAGGTTATCCCGACCGCATCCTTGCTTCCCGAGGTTTGACTGGCGGCGGCTATTACTCGCCAACTTTTAACTTGAATACCTGGCTTAATAATATCATCGGGTATGGCTATCGCACCAACGAGCTTCAACAGTTGCTGACTTGGAATAACAATAACAACCCAGGCACGCATACTTGGCCGTTCACAAACCACACCTTCACGCATTTCTATAGCTCGGATTATTCCTGCCAGCATTTTCCGCATACACTGGTCACTTTCCGGGGCGTTTCGCAGCGGACGACCGCCATTGAAAACCTGCAAAATCCATTGTCTGGTTATTTCCCGCAAGGCCGCCAGATTTTTGTGCCGTTGGGCGGCAGTTATATTTACACCACCGGTCATGAATACGGCCCGGTGAGTTACACCGCCAACAGTGCCGTGCCTTGGGAGAATTCCTGCGATTATACGCGAATTCCTGGCGTGACCACCAAGACGGTGCCGGATTCTGCTTTTACGAATTATTGGCGCGATGTTTATGGGAATTTGCCTTTCGCTGGGACGGCGGCGGCTAACAACAGCGGCGTCAGCGGTTGGGAACAGTCGCGTTATGTCCGAACTGATACTTGGACAAGCCCTATTTCGCTGTCCGGCAACTCGGCGGTTTTCTATCTGGACATGGCGGTGGTGCATCTGGGCGCGGGCTTTGACACGACGCAGGACGCCTTGCCGACGACGACCTCGTTGAACCAGTGTCTGTCGGCGACCAACGTCATCACTTATGGATTGAGCGACGGGACAACGCAGACTATTTCCAGCACCGGCGGTGGAGTGACTAATGCCGCGATTAATTGGGCGCTCTATCAAGGTGTTGGTTATTTGCCTCCGGCCAATGGCGTTAAAATCCTGCGCGATGTGCAACAGAATAGCTTGGCGAGGATTTTTTCATTTTACGATGACCAGACTAGCCCGGCGACCAACAATCTTTGTTTCGATTGGGCAGTGTTACCGGGAGTTTCCCAAAGCACACTGGCATCTTATTCCACGAACGCCAATCGTCCGTGGGTCATCGTGACCAACACCGCAGACTTGCAGGCGTTGTCCGTCCCGTCTGAAAACTGGCTGGGCGCCGTATTTCACACCAACACCGCTATACTTTACGCCTCGAACCTGACTGTTTCCGTCTCACGTCCAACGGTGCTGCTGATCACAACTTCGACGAACCAAATCGCGACGATCTATGCCGCCGACCCGTTTGAAAACATGGTTGCACCTTACACAAATACCATTGTTCCTTACACAAACAGTGCCCAGCTTGTGAGCCAGTTGACCGTAACCATCAACAGTAATTCCTATGTTTTGACTTTGCCGCAAATTCCTTATTTGGGTCAAACCGTTATCGCAACGGTCACACTGTCGCCGACCAACCTCGCGCCAGTTATCCTCACGCAACCGTTGGCTACAAACGCGATTGCTGGCGATTCCGCAACCTTCGCCGTAGTGGCCGTGGGCAAACCGTTGCCAAGCTATCAGTGGCAGCGGAACAACACCAACCTCGACGGATTCACCGCCGCCAGTTTCTCGTTGACCACATCGGTTGCAGACAACGGCGCAATTTTTTCCTGCGTCATCAGCAACAGCGTTGGCTCGGTGACTTCGACTCCGGCAATTTTGTCCGTGAACGACGCGCCCATTATCACCGGCATCACGAATCAAAACATTTACCGCAACACCGCCACATTGCCACTGGCTTTCACCGTGAGCGATTTACTAACTCCGCCGACTACCCTGGTTGTTACCGGTAGTTCCTCGAATCCAACGCTCGTGCCGAACGCGAATATTGTTCTTGGTGGCAGCGGATCAAATCGCACCGTGACCGTCACACCCGCGACAAATCAAACCGGTTACGTCACCCTCAATCTCACCGTCAGCGACGGTTCGTTGAGCACCAGCACGGCATTCCTGATGGCCGTGGTATCCACGACGAACACTCTGCCGCCATTTTATCTGCCCATCACCAACCGCACCCTAATCGCTGGCGCGAATCTTTCCGTCGCCAGCCAAGCCAACGATCCCAATGTGCCGGCACTCGCGTTGGGCTTCGCGCTGCCGACGAAACCCGCAGGCGCAAGTATCAATCCGGCGAACGGCTTGGTCACTTGGCGTCCGCTGATTGCGCAGAACGGAACGAACTATCCATTCACCGTTATCGCCACGAACACCGCGAGTCTGGCGACCACGCAAAGTTTTTTTGTGAACGTTACCGCGCCGCAGAAGCCGCTGATTTCCGCGCTGAATTTTTCGGGTAATCAATTTAGTTTTACCATCGGCGGAGATAACGGCCCCGACTACACGATTCAAGCCTCGACGAATCTTGCGGCCGTAAATTGGCAAACGCGGTTCGCGACAAACGCGCCACTCGTGCCTTTCATTTGGACTGAAACCAATACGACCATCATTCCGTCTCGCTTTTATCGCGTGCTGCTTGGGCCTTAAAAACTCCTTATTAAATTGATTGAAAAATTGACATGATGAATTGCGCTCTTTCATTCAAACCAAAAAAACTTTTCGCCGTTTGTGCCGTGATGTTTGCGGGGATGGCGACGCTCGGTGCGGCGCAGAAGAATTTCGTTATTGAATACAACCGCGACATCCAGCCGGTGCTTTCTGAAAATTGTTTTTCCTGTCACGGCACGGATTCCGCCTCGCGCAAGGCCGGCTTGCGGCTGGATCATTTTGAAACGGCCACGAACAAACTGGATGACGGTGCGGTGGCGATCATCCCCGGCCAGCCGGACAAAAGTGAAATG
>CAISEZ010000159.1 GCA_903884535.1 uncultured Verrucomicrobia subdivision 3 bacterium | reverse complement strand
CAATGTTGTCCAATCGCACAGTCGCCCCGGCGACCTGGCGCCGTGGGAAATCTGGTATGCTGACATCCCCCAGTATTTGAGCCGATCCGCCGTGGACTTTCCCACCAACATCAACGTGCGCGTGATTGATGGCGCAGGATATTATGAAGCCTTTGATTCGTGTGCCGGGTTGAGCGCGTCGGCCATCGGCCTGTGTCATTATCTGCAAAATTATCTGGAAGGCTACATCGCGCGTGTGTCTGGGTCTTCCTTTAGTTGGAACGATTTGTTTTATGGGAGTCTGGCCGGTTCCAGTTCCATTCTCGTCCAAAACATCGCTCAAAATTCCTCCTCAACTAACGGCGTTGAGTTTGCCGCGCTGTTTAACGAACGCTACGACTTGGTTGAAGGGGCCAACATCGCGGCTTACACCGCCATCTCCAACGCGATTGCCGGCATCAGTTCGTGGCCGGCCGCCGGTGGCGGCATGATTCAATGGTCCACGACCGCCGCCAGCATCAACAAGAATGGCGGCTTCATCAACATTCCGCTCAGCCGCACCGGCGCGAACAACCTGACGGTGAAAGTCAGCTATACCACCTATGCATTGACCGCCGGCAGCTCTAACTTCTTCCCCGTTTCCGGAGTCGTTACGTTCGGCTCCGGGGTCACCAGCAAAAACATCACCATCCCTATTTTTAACGACCGCGTCATTGACCCGCCCCGGCAATTTTCCCTCGAACTCATCTCCGCTTCGGGCGGCGCGTGGCTGGGCGACAACGTGACTTGCGTGGTGAACATTCTGGACACCAACGCCCCGCCCAATTTCACCGGCCAACCAATCATCCTGCCCAATGGTAACTTCCAGTTTCAGACGCTGTGCAGCACCGGCCTGATCCAGACCGTGCAGTTTTCCACGAACCTCATTGACTGGCTGCCCTTCCAAACTTTCACCAACGCCACCGCCCTCACCACCTTCGTTGATACCAACAGCAACGGAAGGGGCGCACGCTTTTATCGAGTGGTCATCCCGTGAGATCACTCATGCCGGGCGCTTTCCGAATTCGAGCTTTCAACTTGTCGCGGCGCGCGAAAATGCGGCGCAAATATTTTCCACATCCAGTTACCGGATGACGAGCCGTTGAAATAATGGGAGTGCCTGAGCCGCCCGGCTACTGGCAAAGCGTTGGCGGAAGCCGTCCGCAAATATCATATCCCTGATTTCTCGAACCGGCCGTCCTCCCGCCGCCTTTGTGCCCGCACCTGCGCGATTCGCTCAGGGCTTCTCGGGCGGTGAGGTCTTCTTGGTCTCTTCGGTCTTGGTCACGGTGCCATCCGGTGACTGGGTGACGGTTTTATCCTTCGTTTTGACCGTGCCGTCGCTGCTGACGGAGCTTTTGGTTTCGCTGGAAACCTGGCGGTCACACCCGACCAGGAGCAATGACACCGCCAAGGTGGATACTCCCACGCAAGTTAGAATTATATTTTTTTTCATGGCGGCAAGATACGCGATGGTGTGGAAATTGGGTATGGGGTGAAACCCTATCACACTTTTTGTCACGGCGCTCCGTCTGCGCCGGTTCTTGCGGACGGACACCCATTATCGGTCACAGCCCGCCGCCGCAGCCGCGCCTTCGCCCGGCCAGATTTGCGCGCCACAATTTTGGCATGGTCTTTGGCTGCGAATGTTGAGGCTTCCCGACAACCTTGTGGTTAAAATTAACCCGGAATCTGAAGTGAAAAACCCGACAACCAAACCGAACGAACGCCTGCGCCCCATGAATTATTGGTGGCTCTGGCTGTTCGATACCGCGCTGGTGAGCGCGGGCATCCTTTTTTTTCTCGCGCTACAATACGGCACCTACGAGTTCTTCGGGCGGGCCTGCGCCATGGCATTGTTGCCGTTGATTCCAGTTCTGGTGCTGGTTGGCGGCGCGGGTAGCTCCATCTTCGCTCTGACCAAGGTCTTGATCGAAAGGCGCGCGTTGCTGCGGCCGACGGCGCTGGCGTTGCTGGTTGGCCCCGCGCTGGTGGTGACGTTGGCGCTCGGGCTGCTGGGCGCGGGCAAATCGCCCGGTCAACGGCTG
Organism: uncultured Verrucomicrobia subdivision 3 bacterium; assembly: GCA_903884535.1. Lineage (GTDB taxonomy): Bacteria > Verrucomicrobiota > Verrucomicrobiia > Limisphaerales > UBA11358 > UBA11358. The sequence continues at coordinate 906 of CAISEZ010000159.1, read as the reverse complement.
GCGTTCATTTGTCTGGGAAACGCGCCGTCGTCCGCCAGCCAGATCCAGATCGCGGGCTATTCAACATTTCTGCGCAGCGAATGGCTGGTCGTGTTCAAGGTCGGGCCAAAGGATTTTCAAACCATGGTCGCCGGGGCAAAACTGGTGCCGGCGGACGCCTCGGAATTCAAGCAGCGGCTGGAACGGTCGGCACATAACGGAACCCGGCTTTATCAAAGTTTGCCGCCGTTGAACCAACTCCAGTGCTTCCAGCGCAGCTTCAAGGAATCGGAGGAACACCAGCGCGGCGGTGTTTTTGCGGGGTTCGATCCCGCTACTTTGACGGCGGTGGTGTTCCGGGAATATCACGATTGAAAGCACCCGTCTGATCAGCACGCTTAAAAATTGCCGCCCTCCACGACGTTTGGAAGCACGTCAGGCAGCAGGTTGGCCGTTTGTTTGCTCCTTGGTTTTATTCATTACCGGCATTTTGAGGAACCCTTGACTTGATGGCCGAGATCATTCGGCAAATTCAGGGTTTGGTCGCGACCGTAACTTGGAATAACAAATCACACATCCTTAACCAAATCATGAACTGCCAAGTAAGCACATTGCGATGGTTTGAGTGGAAGCAAATTATTGCTAAATTAGCTGATAAACACAGATGCATTGGAATGCCGAGCGAGTTTCGGTGGTGTTCGGATGAACCTGTGGCAGTGCTTCCAGGCTGCGAACAAAATCTGGTAAATGGTGCGCCCGGCGGGAATCGAACCCACGACAACCTGCTTAGAAGGCAGATGCTCTATCCAACTGAGCTACGGGCGCAGACCACTAGACATAATGATTTTACGTTTTGTGAAAAATAGCAAATGGCATTTTGATGCTTGTTTTGGTTGCCGTTACAGGAGAAACACGAAGGAAACGCTT
>CAISEZ010000158.1 GCA_903884535.1 uncultured Verrucomicrobia subdivision 3 bacterium | reverse complement strand
GATGGCGAACCAACGACCGATGCGGCGGCCGCCTTGGCCGGCACGGTGCTGACGATGGCAGGACACAAAGGCTACGCGCTCGCGCTGATGGTCGAAATTTTTTCCAGCGTGCTGTCCGGCGCGGCGGTGGGGCCCGCGATCGGTTCGATGTATAAAAACATGGATCGAAAACAGGACGTCGGACATTTTTTCTGCCTGCTCAACATCGCGGCGTTCATGGATGTGAGCGAATTCAAATCGCGTTTGGACAAGGCAATTGACGACATCAAATCCTGCCGCAAGCGTCCGGGCGTGGCGGAAATTTTGATTCCCGGCGAACGTTCTAATCAGAAGGCGCAGCAGAATCGGGCGCAGGGAATTTCGCTGGATGAAGCGACTCGGAAAGAATTGAAAACATTGTGCGAAGAACTGGGTGTGCCGTTCACATTGAATTAAAAAATGTCTGCTGAAATTTTAATCACAGAAAATGTTGGCGCGAGGTGGATTGATGAACTGAAAAAAAAGTTCGCCGTCGCGCTGGAGCCGGAGTTGTGGAAATCGCCGGACAAAATCAAGGCAATGCTGCCGGGGTGTCGCGCCTTGATCGTGCGCAACCAAACACGCGTCAACGCCGATCTGCTTTCCGCTGCCACAACATTGGAAGTGATCGGCCGCGCCGGCGCGGGGCTGGACAATATTGAACTGCCAGCGGCAACGGCGAAAGGCATCGTCGTGGTCAGCACGCCGGATCAAAATTCCATTTCGGTCGCGGAGCTGGCGATTGGCATGATGCTTGGACTTGCTCGGAGAATTCCAGCGGCAAATCATCATGCTCACAGCGGCGGCTGGGAGCGGCAAAAGTTTGTTGGCACCGAACTTTACGGAAAAAATTTCGGCGTCGTGGGTTTGGGCCGCATCGGATTTTTGACCGCGTTGCGCGCACGCGCGCTGGGAATGAACATTCTTGCGCACGACAATTACATCAGCCCCGACGCCGTCGCTGTGGCGGAAACGCGCGCGGAGCTGCTCGGCCTCAACGAACTGCTAGCGCAGTCCGATTTTATTTCGTGCCACATGCCGCTGACGCCGGAGACAAAACATTTTTTCAGCTTCGAAAAATTTTGCCGGATGAAACCATCGGCATTTTTTCTGAACCTTGCGCGCGGCGAAGTCGTGGACGAAGACGGTTTGATTCGCGCATTGCAGGAAAAGAAAATCGCCGGTGCCGGTTTAGACGTGCGCGAGCAGGAACCGCCCGCACCCAGCGCGCTCGCTGGAATGGATAATGTCATTTTAACACCGCATATCGCCGCGTTCACGCGCGAGGCGCAGGACCGCGTGATGGCGGCAGTGTGTCAGGATGTGACCGCCGTGCTCGAAGGCCGCGCGCCGAAAAATTTCGTCAATTTTCCAAAACCAAAAATCAAATTATGAAATTATTTATTGATACCGCTGACGTGGCGCAGATTCGCGAGGCCTATTCCTGGGGCATAGTGGACGGCGTCACGACCAATCCCACGCACGTCATGAAATCCGGCCGCAAGCCGGACGAAGTTTATCGCGAAATTCTCGACATCGTGGACGGGCCGGTTTCGCTGGAGACCATCGCCACCGACACGCCGTCCATTGTGAAGGAAGGCCGCGCGCTCGCGAAGCTCCACAAGAATGTCGTCGTCAAAGTGCCCGTCATCCGCGAAGGTCTGAAAGCTGTGAAAGAACTTTCTGCCGATGGCATCAAGACCAACGTGACTCTGAATTTCTCACCGCTCCAGGCGTTGCTCGCGGCAAAATGTGGCGCGACTTACATCAGCCCGTTTGTCGGCCGGCTCGACGCCATCGGCCACATCGGCATGGATCTCGTCCGGCAGACGCGCACGATTTACGACAACTACGGTTTTAAGACGCAGATTCTCACAGCCGCCGTGCGCCATCCAGGGCACGTGTTGGAATCGGCGCTC
>CAISEZ010000157.1 GCA_903884535.1 uncultured Verrucomicrobia subdivision 3 bacterium | reverse complement strand
TGCTCGAGCCGTGAATCGCGGCTGGATTGACCGCTCAAATATTGCAATTGCCCGCCGGGCATTTGCCGGCGTCGCAAAAAATGTGACACCGGAAGGTGCTGTCAACGGCACCTGTCAGGGAACCAGCATCAACCGTGATCTAGATTATTATGCCAACCGGTCCCGGCCTGATGACGATTCGCATGGACGTGGGCCAGTATTGCTGGCTGGAACGGAGATCCTTTCCGCAGGTCGAAAGTAAAATCCTCGTGCGTTTCCCTCATTCTGCAATCTTCAAGACAGCAGATTCCCATCCGTATGCCTTGAAATGGATATTTAAAAATAGCTTAAAACCAGATCGACACCGAGCTTTTACGAACCCGTATTTTCCACCTTGGTGGAAAAAGCGGGTTGTGGGTCCAACTTCCCTTACCCAGTTGTCGCCAAGCTGCTCCTGGGCGCATGAAAACCATTGGATGCGCTTCTGCAAAACAAAGCCATATATTAACCTTGAGTGCGAAACCGAAGCCATAATAAGCAACTGACAAAGCGTATTTTCGGTCAGGAATTGGGTGATATTGTGTTCCGATTTATTCTCCGCCCAGCAAACATAAATTGCAACTAATTTATCTTCAGGTGATTACGATGATTTCATTGCACGTGAAGAATCAAAGCATCTCAAAATTCACAGGTTATGCTTTCAGTCACATTTTTTCGCGATTCCTCCCGGAAGATTTAATGGTTAAATTCTTTTCACTTGGTCAAAAAGCTGCAAACCCGCGTCCCAACCCGCCTGATCAAAAATATTCATCATTCACAAAACCATTGATAAATCAGGTTGAAAACCACTTTAAACTTTTCATTTTTCAGGTTGGCATCGTCGCTGCTATGAGCGGGTTGCCAATGCCAAACGTGCAAGGTTGAAATCTATACACGGCCCGCGGATGCGGGTGCGGCGGTGGCGGACGAGCGCAGACCAACAAAAACAAACTATGAAGAAAATTGAAGCGATTATTAAACCATTCAAACTGGAGGAGGTCAAAGACGCCCTCAGCGAAATCGGCATCGAAGGCATGACCGTGAGCGAGGTCAAGGGGTTTGGCCGTCAAAAAGGCCACACCGAAATCTATCGTGGCAGCGAATACACCGTGGACTTCCTGCCCAAGATCAAAATTGAGCTCGTCATTGCCGACGGCCAGAAAGACGCGGCTGTAGGCGCCATCATCAAAGCCGCCAAGACCGGCAAAATTGGCGATGGCAAGGTGTTCGTTTCCACCGTTGAGGAATCCATCCGCATCCGCACCGAAGAAAAAGGTGACGCCGCAATCTAAACAAAATTAATCACTAACCTCACCTGACATGAAAAAACAATTTCTCACATTAGCCCTGATCGCCGGAACCGTATTCGGATCGCTGTCGGTTCGCGCCGACGGTTCCAACGTGGTCGCGGCGGTCTCCAACGCCGTTGCCGCTGTGGCGGCTCCCGCTACGCCCGCGCCGCTGCCGGCAGCCTCGATGGATCAACGCGTTTCGGCGCTGGAAGCCTACATCGCCAACACGGATCCCACGGCACCATTGAAAGACACCAACGGCACGGTGGTCGTTGCGGATACGATTATCGGCAACCCCGGCCCCGGTCACAATGCCTGGCTGCTCACCAGCACGGCGCTCGTGTTGTTCATGACGCTGCCCGGTCTCGCGCTCTTCTACGGCGGCATGGTTCGCAAGAAAAACGTCCTGTCCGTGCTTGCCCAATGCTTCCTCATCACCGGCCTGGTGACCATCCTCTGGGTGTTCATCGGCTACGGCATGATCTTCGGCGGCACCGGCGGCGACAACATCGCCAAGGAAGACGTGGTGGCCGGCTGGGTTGGCAGCCCCACGATTGACTGGATGTTGAAGAACGTCACCTCGGCTCCGAACAGCAATTACTCCTACTGGGTGTCGGAAAATGTGTTCGCGATGTTCCAGTTGATGTTCGCCATCATCACTCCGGCGCTCATCCTGGGTTCCATCGCGGAACGCATGAAATTCAAGGCCATTCTAGTGTTCATGACCTTGTGGATGCTCATCGTGTATTTCACCCAAGGCCACGCGGTCTGGGGCATCAACGGCTACATGAACGGCGTGTGGAACGCCAAGGCCGGCATTAAGGCGATGGACTTCGCCGGCGGCACAGTGGTGCACATGACTTCCGGTTGGTCCGCCTTGGTGCTCTGCTTGATTCTTGGCAAGCGCAAAGGCTTCGGCAAAGAAAACTTTGCGCCGCACAGCCTAGTGCTGACCTACATCGGCACCGGCATGCTCTGGGTCGGCTGGTATGGCTTCAACTCCGGTTCCGCCGTTGCGGCTGACGTGATCGCGGCCAATGCCTTCACGACCACTACGATTGCTACCGCCGTTGCCTCGTTCGTCTGGCCGATGTGGGAATGGATCGTCAAAGGCAAGCCGAGCGTGCTCGGTTTCTGCTCCGGCGCGGTTGCCGGCCTGGTGGTGATCACACCCGCTTGCGGTTACATCACGCCCCAAGGCTCGCTTTGGATCGGTCTCGCCGCCGGCACCATCTGCTGGTTCATGTGCTACAAAGTCAAATCCTGGCTCGGTTACGATGACGCTTTGGATACCTTCGGTGTCCACGCCATCGGCGGAACGACGGGGGCCATCATGACCGGCATGCTCGCCCGCAATTCGGTCAACGCGAACATGGCGACCAACCTCAAGGCTTACGTCACCGACAGCTTGTTCCAACCGCTCGTCTGGGAACAGGTCAAGGCTGTGGTCATCACCATCGTGTTGAGCGTGGTGGGAACCATCGTCATCGCCTTCATCACCAAGCTGCTCGTGGGTCTGCGGCCGACCGAAGAAGTCGAAATGACCGGCTTGGATGAATGCGAACACGGCGAACTCGGTTACCACGACTGATCTTTGATCGGTTGATAGTTTGAACTTCACACGGCGGGCAACGCAAGTTGCCCGCCGTTTTTATTTTTTATTGGAGAGTAGCGTTCAGAAAAATGCCGAAGAATTTGAATGGGGCGGTCTGCCGACACACCGCTACAATTTCAACCAACCTGCACCACCAGCGCCGTGGTGTTGTCGCGGCCGGAATGTTTCAGCGCCGCGGCCACCAAATGCTGCGCCGGATTTTTGGCGGCTTCAGGCGAACGTAAAATTTCCACCAGGTGATGATCGTAAAGCCCGTCCGTCAGCCCGTCCGTGCAGAGCAGAAAAATATCGCCCGGCTCGCAACTCACCGCGCCAAGTTGCGGCTCCACGAACTGGTTACCACCGCCGAGCGCACGTTGCAGCAGATTGCGACGAGGATGCGTGCGCGCCTCGCGTTCATTGATCTGACCGTTGCGGAAGAGCCAGCCGACATGCGTGTCGTCGTGCGTGAGCTGTTTGATTTCCTCCGCCCGTTTGGGCAGATGATAAATCCGGCTGTCGCCGATGTGGCCGAAATACATCCAGCCCGGTGTAAACCAGCACAAACTCAAAGTGGTTTGCATGCCCGCGCATTCTTCGTAGCTGCCACCGAGATAAACCAGCGCGCGATGAATTTGACCGAATAACTCCGTCAGCACATCGGCAAAGCCCGCTTCCAAACCGGTGGCAAACTGGCCGAAGGCGCGCGGCAGCAGCGTGGTGATTTTTTCCACCGCGATCTGGCTGGCATATTCGCCAGCCAGCGCGCCGCCCATGCCGTCGCTGACGGCAAAGGTGAAATCCATTTTTTCGGTGGAAGCCTCGCCGGTTTTCCCCAGCCGCTGCACCTCGCGCGAATCAAAGCGCAGGCCAAGGAACGCGTCCTCATTGTTCTTGCGCACTGGCCCGATGTCCGAGCAGCCGGACCATTGCAGCGTAACGGATTTTTTGACTGGACCGGGCGGTTTGGTTTTCATGTCGGCTTGGATTCCGGCAGAATGGTGGCGAATTCAAAATCAATCAAACAAAAGCGGCCGTCGGAAAAACGGTAGGTCACGTTGCGCATGTCGGGATCATCGTGGCGCACGCCGAACGGTTCCAATTGCGCGAACAGTTCCTTCACGCGCGGCTCGTCCAGATGCTCCACGCGGGTGCCGCAGTTGGTGGTGACAATCTTGAGCTGCGCCGGATCCACCTCCAGCAGCCGTGGCACAAACGGGCAGCCGCGCGCTTCAAGATGACGCAGCACGGCCACCTCATTGGCGAAACGCGTCGCCGCATCGCGCCCGTGATACGCCTTGAACACCCGGCCGTCGAAGCCGAGATGCACCGTCGCCCGCAGCGTGTCTTTGACCTTGAGCATACCCGAATTCACTATCACCCACCCTGCCCGACTTGGAAAGCCCATTGATTTTTAATCGGTGTTGAAAAACGAATGCGGACGGCGCGCGAACTTATTTAACCACGCTGACAAAAATAAACCAGCGAAGCCGCCTGTCATTTCTTGCCAAAAATAAACCCTGACCGGTGAAAAAGCCTTGTCAACACAGGTGAAAACGCATTAATCGCGAGCCAGCGAACCAAAGTTCTTGCGACATGGCATCCGCCGTGCTAAAAAATCATTTCACAGGAAAAACAAAAAGGCTTCGGCGCATAATTGCCGGGCAATTCCTGGTTGAAACCGAAAACAACAACCATCACGCACATGGCAAAATATAAATTAGAATACCTCTGGCTTGACGGCTACGAACCCGTCGCCAACATCCGCGGCAAAACGCAAGTCAAAGAATTCAAGGCTTTCCCGAAGCTCGAAGAACTCCCGATGTGGGGCTTTGACGGCAGTTCCACGCGTCAGGCCGAAGGCCGCACCTCCGATTGTATGCTCAAGCCCGTCGCCGTCTATCCCGACACGACCAAGAAAAATGGCGTCCTCGTCATGTGCGAAGTCATGATGCCGGATTGCAAGACCCCGCATCCGTCCAACGGCCGCGCCACCATTCCCGATGATCCCGGCGCCTGGTTCGGTTTTGAGCAGGAATATTTTCTCTACAAAGGCGGCAAGCCGCTGGGCTTCCCGGATTCCGGTTTTCCCTATCCGCAGGGCGAATATTACACCGGCGTGGGCTACAAAAACGTCGGCTGCATCGCCCGCGAAATTGTGGACACGCACCTCGACCTCTGCCTCGATGCCGGGGTCAACCACGAAGGCATCAATGCCGAAGTGGCCAAGGGCCAGTGGGAATTCCAGATCTTCGGCAAAGGCTCCAAGAACGCCGCCGACCAGGTCTGGGTGGCCCGCTATCTCCTGATGCGTCTCTGCGAAAAATACGGCGTGGACGTGGAATGGCATTGCAAACCGCTCGGCAAAGATGTGGATTGGAACGGCTCCGGCATGCACTCCAACTTCTCCACCGAATATATGCGCACCGTCGGCGGCAAGGATTATTTCGAAGCGCTCATGGCCGCGTTCGACAAATACAAGAACGAGCACATCGCGGTTTATGGACCGGACAATCATCTGCGCCTCACCGGCCTGCATGAAACGCAGTCCATTGACAAATTCAACTACGGCATCGCCAACCGCGGCGCGTCCGTGCGCGTGCCGCACAGCTTCGTCAACAACGATTACAAAGGCTACCTTGAAGACCGCCGTCCGAACTCGCAGGGCGACCCCTACAAAATCGCCGGCCGCATCTTGCAGACGATTGCCACCGTGCCCACGCCCGGTGCCAAGAAGTCGAAGAAATAAATAGAGCCAGCGGAGGAACTGGGGAACGGCGCGGAGTCAACTCCGCGCCGTTTTTATTTTCTGAAATCGCAGATAATTTTTCGGTTGCCGGAACTTCGGCATTAAATCTTCGTGCCCGCCAATTCCATCAGCCGCGCGAACTGCGCCGGGTTCAGCGGCGTCACCGAAAGCCGCGATTGTTTGACGAGCGGCAGGTCGCCCAAAATTTTGTCCGCCTTGATTTCATCCAGCGACACGGGTTGGGCCAGTGGTTTCACCGGCACGAGATCCACGCAGGACCAATCGCCCTCGGTCGCCGTCACGTCGGGATAAAATTCCCGCTGCACCTTGGCCACGCCAACCACTTGTTTGTCGGTGACGCTGTGGTAAAAACAGACGAGGTCGCCTTTTTTCATCGCGCGCAGATTATTTCGCGCCTGAAAATTCCGCACGCCGGTCCACGCGGCCTGCCCGTCCTGGACAAACTGCGCCCACGCATAAGCGGCGGGTTCCGATTTTACGAGCCAGTAATTCATGGAAAAAATTTGCGATTGATGATTTACGATTTACGATTGCGGCATGAGTCTGGCCGAGAACCTTGCAGAAATTCAATCACGGATTCACGCCGCGTGCACCCGCAGCGGACGCGACCCGGCGTCCGTGCAGTTGCTGGCGGTTTCCAAATCGCATCCGCCGGAAACCATCCGCGCGGCGGTGGACGGCGGGCAGATTTTCTTCGGCGAAAACAAAATCCAGGAAGCGAAGGCGAAAATCCCACTATGTCCGAGCCGGGCGCGCTGGCATTTCATCGGACATTTGCAGTCCAATAAAGTCCGCGACGCGGTGGAGCTGTTTGAAATGATTCAAGGCGTGGACAGCCTGGACATCGCGCAGGAAATCAACCGTCGCGCAGAGCAAGCCGCCAAGACCGTGCCGCTGCTGCTGGAAGTGAATGTCGCCGGCGAGGCGAGCAAGTTCGGCTACGCGCCGGAAAAATTGCTGGCGGAATTGAAAACGCTGGACGCCCTGCCCCGCATCGAAATCCACGGGCTGATGGCGATTCCGCCGTTCAATCCGGTGGCGGAAAAATCGCGCTCCTATTTCCGGCGGCTGCGCGACCTGAAATTTCAGTGCGAGGAAATCCTCGGCGTGCCGCTGCCGCAGTTGAGCATGGGCATGAGCGGCGATTTCGAGGTGGCCATCGAGGAGGGCGCGACCATCGTGCGCATTGGCACCGCGCTGTTCGGCGAACGGGTGAGCAGCCTGCGCCGCGCAGAAACGGACTAAATGTTTTCGCAATTCCGCCGATATAATTTAATCTGAAACCATGACCGTGGACACGTTCAAACGCGAGATTGACGAGGCCGTGAAGAATTATGACCGCTACGTGGTCTGTCTGCACAAGACGCCGGATGAATTTGAAACGACGCTGAATTCGCTGATGCAAAAGGCGATCAAGGCTTACGAGCAGCGCGCCGCCGGGATGCGCCACGGAATCGCGTTGGACAAGGATATCACGGTCATCTTGAGCCAGAGCGATGAACTGCGGCCCTTGTGTGCGATTTATTTCAATCTCCACTCGCCCTACAAAAAAGAATCGCTGCCCAAGACCGTCAAACCGCTGGTGGAGAAACTGCCGCCCGGCGCGTGATCACTGGTCACGGACATTGTCGCCAGCCGCCGCGTCGCCCGAAACAATGTCGCCCACGGTATTGTTGCCATCCTGCGGCCCGGTGATTTTGATCTCGGCCACTTTCAAACCGGCGCGATAAAGAAACATCGTGGCCTCCGGCTTCGGCAATTGGCCCGCCGGAAAATTCAACACCACAAACCGCCCGACAGCATTCACGGAAACCACCTTGGCCACCAGCGACACATCCGGCGTCACGATGGCGGTGGACACCGGCGATGCGGCGGGCGCGGCGGACACACGGGTTTTGTTTGCGGCGCAACCGGCCGCCAGCAGCGCCGTCAGGCAAACAGCCCACAGGAAAGTGTTTTTCATTTTGAACTCGTTATGTTGATGCCGCCGACCGACAACCTGCCCGCAACATTTTTGCTTCAATCAGCGTCAGGTTGCCAATGGCTGCGGGACGAGTGAACCATATAATTTGCTGCCTTCACAACTTAAAAATGGGCGCGGCTGTTTTTTGATAACCAAGTTCATCCTTCCGTAAGACATGCAGTTAAATCCAGGGAAATTTATTTTTTGCTTTTCAGCGAGTAATAGGAGGACAAACCATAAACCATCAAGCCGACGACCAGCAAGGCAACCACCAGCCACGTCCAGGAAAACGTTTGCGATGTGCTACTTGCCTCTTTGGACAAAGCAGATGATCTGTTAGCACCGGAAGCACCACTACCACCGAATAAATCGCTGACACCAGAACCGCCGCCGGACGAAGATCCACCTCCGCCAGCAGACGAACCAGCACCGCCGGACGAACCAACACCGCCAGACGAACCAGCACCACCGGATGAACCAGCACCACCGGACGAACCAGCACCACCGGACGAACTAGCACCACCGGACGAACCAGCACCACCAGACGAACCAGCACCACCAGACGAACCAACACCACCGGGCGAACCAGTTCCGCCGGAGGAGCCTTTTCCCGCAAATGTCCCCATATTATCTGCCCTGACATCGGATGAATTGTGCTGGTCAACATTGGCCACACCCGTTCCGGCTATGGCTCCGGTGGAACTGCCAAAAGCGCCTTTGATCTGCTTACCAAAAAGACCAACCACCAGAATGGCGGCGATCGCGATGATCCCAATAATGATCAAATACTCCGCCATGGCCAAACCCCGGCGAAACTTTTTTGATCCAAGCAAATTCATGACTGGTTAATCGTTTCCGGTTTGGTTTTGATTTAATGAAAAATTGTCTGAATCCTTATATTAAGAGAAACTACACCACATCCAAGCGAACGGTCAAGCGGGCTTCGATCCTCGATGTCGGGGAGAAACGTCTATGATTTTGCAAATAAAATCCTCGCCGGCAGAACGCATTCCGATGCGACCGTGCCTGCCCCGGTTCACGAAGCTGTAAACGCTTGACCAGCCGTTTATTTGTAATATCCGCCCACTTGCTTGAGCACTTGCTCGACTTGTCGCTCGTCCTTGAATTGAATGAGAATGTAAACGCCCTGGTTGCCAATGGCGTCGAGCAACGGAACCACTTCCTCCGGTTCGACATTGACGACTTGCACGGATTTTCCGGCGGATAAAATCCGGCGATAAATTTCATGCCAGCGTTTGTGTCCGCCGGTCTCGATGCCGGCTTGCGGCGTCCATTCGATGGCGTCGAGTGCTTCAATCTCCAGCAATGCGTCCAGATGCCCGATCGCCTGCGTGCCGTCGAGGTGATAGAGCGAATGATCCAGCCACCGGCATTGCGCGGCAAGCGCGGGAACCACAAACCGGCGATACATTTGCGGCGAGAACATCGCGGAGGAATCGCATTGCACCTTGGCCACCTTTCCCAGGCCCCAAATGTAAAAAGCGCCAAAGGCCGAACTGCCATCCTCCAGTTTGATGATGTCGTAAATGCGATTATAAACCTCAAACCAGACATCGTTGATCTCCGAAATTTTTTGCTCGATCCATTCGGGACGCTCCAGCATATCGATGCACAAAGTCTGCGCCCCGCGCAACGACGAGAGCACGTCCATGTTCTCAATCAGGTCGGGACAGCCGACCAGATATTTGCCGCGCGCGGTGGCGGCACTTCGACGCAAAATGGCTTCCATGATTTGCCACCAGTGATTTGTTGCCTCGAAACGCAGCGGGGGTAAATTTTTCGGGTCCAATTCATCCTCGAAAGCCGGGTGGAACCAAACGGTGTCTTCGGCAAATCCCGGCCGCGAGCCGAGGAACGCCGCGAGCGATCCAGGCCCGATGTCCACCTGGGCGGAAGGTAGCACGTCGAGCGGGAAGATCGAACGTGACAAGTGAAAATGATTTTCCGCGGCGCGGAAGTCGGCATCACAATAACGTTCCTCCAGCGTGGCCGGGCGCACGGGCGCAACCACCTGTTCGTGGATGCAACTCCCCGTTTCCGGCGCACCCCACATGCCAATCAGCAGCCCTTCACGGTTCCACCATTTTACAAAACGCTGCTTGGATTCTTCCCAATTACTTTTCCACATAGATTGGTTACTTGATCGGTTCACAATTTGGAATTTAGACAATCACAGTCCGCGTGCGTGCTGTCAAATCACGCCAACGAGGAAACGAAAATGTAAAACGCGCGTCGCTCACAAACCTTGCACCAGCGCCATCGCCGCGTCCACCACGCTGCCCGCATCCGCCGCATAACCATCCGCACCAATTTCCCGCGCATATCCGAGCGTGATGGGCGCCCCGCCGATGACGATTTTCACCGGCAACCCGGCATCGCGAATTGCCTTCACCGTGTCGCGCATAGCGGGCATCGTCGTGGTGAGCAGCGCGGATAAACCCACCAGCTTGGGTTTGTGTTGTTTGACTGCCTCCACGAATTTCGCGGGCGGCACGTTCACACCCAGATCAATGACTTCGATGTTCGCGCCCTTCCACATCATCGCGACCAGGTTTTTTCCGATGTCATGCAAATCGCCTTCCACCGTGCCGATGACGGCGTTGTGTTCAGGCTTGACGCCGGCGGCGACCAGCATCGGCTCAAGAATCTTCAAAGCCTCCTTCATGGCGCGGGCCGCAATGAGCATTTCGGGAACAAAAATTTCGTTGCGCTTGAATTGCTCCCCGACGATGGCCATGCCAGGCACAAGCCGGTGCTCGACAATTTCGCCCGCCTTTTCTCCGGCGGCGAGGCATTGGTTGACGAGGTCGGGAATTTCTTTGCGGCGCCCGGCGATGATGGCCAGCGTGAGGGGATGTTGGTCATTCATGATTGGCAGAGATTGCCGATTCTGGCCGGTGGCGTCTTGTAATCCGGTGCGTATCTTTGGTGTTTACGTGCTTT
>CAISEZ010000156.1 GCA_903884535.1 uncultured Verrucomicrobia subdivision 3 bacterium | reverse complement strand
GCCGAGCTGCGAAAAATTGTCCGCCGCCGATTCCAGCCCGCGTCGCGCCGCCCGCTGCAACAAGGCCGGCGCATCCAGGATAAATTCGCGGCTGGCAAACACGCCTTCGGTGATGATTTCCGCCGCCGCACTTGGTGTGGCCGCGCGCACGTCCGCCACAAAATCCGCGATTGTGAAATCAATCTCATGCCCGACCGCCGACACGACGGGAATCGCCGATTCAAAAATCGAGCGGGCCACAGCCTCCTCGTTGAACGCCCATAAATCTTCCAGCGAGCCGCCGCCGCGCGTGAGCAAAATCAAATCCAAATCGTCCGTAGCAGCCTCGTCACCTCGGCTGCTACCAGTATTGAATTGATTTAGCAGCTGGATGGCTTCAGCGATTTCCCGCGCCGCGCCTTCGCCTTGCACGCGGCAGGGGGCGAGGATGATTTCCAGCGCGGGGTTCCGTCGCTGAATGACGTGCAACACGTCGCGGATCGCCGCGCCTGTCGGCGACGTGACTAGGCCGATGCGCTGCGGATAGCGGGGCAGGGCGCGTTTGCGTTCCGCCGCGAACAACCCTTCCGCCGCCAGCTTTTGTTTCAGTTTTTCAAAGGCGATTTGCAGCGCGCCGACGCCTTGCAATTCCACCGCGCGGACGATGAGCTGGTATTGTCCGCGCGCCTCGTAAACCGTCACGTCGCCTTGCAGCAAAACTTTTTGTCCGTCTGCCAGCAGTTCGCGCTGTGCCACTTTTTCGCGGCTGAACAGCACGCAGCTCAACTGCGCGCCCGCGTCCTTGAGCGTGAAATAAACGTGGCCGGAACTTTGCGCGCGCAGGTTGGTGATCTCGCCGCTGACCCAGACCGTGCCGATTTGCTTTTCAAGCAGCGCGCGGACCGTGCCCGTCAGCTCCGAGACCGACAGCACTTTGCGCATTTCTGCCGGCGAAAATAATTCCCCGAAGTTCCACTGCGATTTGGCCGGTTTGCTCATGCGCTTTTATTGGCCACAGATTGCCACAGATGAAACACAGATAAAAACTTTTCCGCAGCACGACAAAACATCTTTGCCCATCTGTGTTTCATCTGTGGCTAGAAATTAATTGCCGCGCTCACCGCCGCAACGAGCGCGTTGACGCGGGTCGTGAGCGGGAAGTCCGACGGCGCCTCGAGCGTGTAACCCTGCCGCGCCTTCTGGCTGATGAGATACAGCGCCTCCGGCCAGTCGGGCCGCTCTGCCGGATTGATTTTGGGATGAATGATGCCGCCGTGCGCCGGGCGGCCCTCGATGTTTTCCGACCAATCCACCGGGCAAACTTTTTTGACGGCCGCGATCATTGGTTCCGCGAGCGAAATTTTGTTGTCCGGGTTTTGCTCGTAGAGATAAAAGCCGTGCGCTTCCCAGTCTTCATGCAGGCAGAGATAGCGTTCGAACCTGGGCTGCCGTTTCAGCCAGGCAATATGCGCGCGGGTCTCCGCCGCTTGGGGATGGCGATAATCGCGGTTGAGGTCCAGGCCGTCGGCATTCTCCCGGCGGTTCAAAGTGAAGCCGATGGGGTTCAAACAGGGCAGCAGAAAAATCTCCGCCGCTTCCGGCCAGCGGTTTTCTTGAATCAACTTCAACGCCGCGAGCGGCCCGGCCGGTTCATCGCCATGAATCCCCGCCGAAATGTAGATTCTGACTTCTGACTTCTGACTTCTGACTTCTGGTTGGCGGTGCCATGCGAGCCATTTGAAACCACCGGCTTCGTGAAAGACTTCCGCCGTCCAGCCGTGGGTTCGCGCCACGATTTCGAATTCGCGCAGCACGGCGCGGATGTCAACCGTCTCGCCGTGGTAGCTGCCGAGATTTTTGCCAAGCTTTTGCACGGGGAGAATTTCACGCAAAGCCGTCCCGACGCAAAGAAGTTTTTGCCACGAATTAAGTCAAAGCCTTCCCGCGTTAGCTCCGCGCCTGTCCGGCTTGGACCAATCTGCGTGAATGCAGGTAGCAACCACCATCGCGGGGCAAT
Organism: uncultured Verrucomicrobia subdivision 3 bacterium; assembly: GCA_903884535.1. GTDB lineage: Bacteria > Verrucomicrobiota > Verrucomicrobiia > Limisphaerales > UBA11358 > UBA11358. Next base: position 19,832 of record CAISEZ010000156.1, on the reverse strand, counting down.
CCCAACCGTAACGCTCAGTGGAAATCCGCGTAAATCTGGGTGAGCGACAACGACAGCGCGCGGAGGAAGGCCACCTCGCGGTTCGGATATTTCGCCGCGAATTTTTCCAGCGCCGCCTCCGTGAGCTTGAGCAGTTTCGCCTCCGTGGTCGCCTGCACGCTCGCCAGCCGCGGCGTGTGGTTGAACATCGCGATGTCGCCAAACACATCGCCCGGCCCGAGGTCCTTCAAAGTTTTCTCATGCCCCTTCCGGCGGCTGAACACCCGGACCTGGCCCGACAGGATCATATACATGCAATCGCCCGCCGCGCCCTCCTCGAAGAGCACTTGGTTCTGCGGGCAGATCTCCAGTTCCAGAAATTCCAACAGCGCCCCGCAATCCGCGTCCGCGATATGTTTCAGACATTTGATGGAGCGCAGTTGCTCCGGCTTGATATCAGTAGAGTTCATGGCTTGGGTTAAGGATTTGCATGAAAAATTAGGCGACGACCTAAGATTTGTCCAGACCTGTTCTGCATGGGTGAAGGTCAGCCCGGCTCGGACCAAACCGGGGCTGAGGGAGGAAAGATCGGTGGGGTTCGAAAAGAAAATGCGACGATTACGGCATCAATATTAAGTGGACTGGAATTCGTGCCTAAAATAAAGTCGAGCAATGAATCTGGAAAAGGACGCTGCCCTGATATGAAAATCACGCTGATGATGGTTCTATGTGGCACAGCACTTTTATTGTCAGGATGCGCCGCGGGAATTTCGCGAACCGGCTATCAACTTCCTGCCGGTCAAACCTCAAAGGACTTGCCAAAACACCCGATTGCCATTCAATGTAATGCGAAGTATGGCACCAACGACGTAGTGCTGCTGGGCAGCATTCACGATTATGACACCGGTTTCTCCACAGATTGCGATGAAGTTTACGTTCTGGATATTTTCTGCAGAGAAGGAAGCCTGTTGGGAGCCGACCTCATCAATATCACTGAAGAGAAGCAGCCGAGTCCGTGGACGAGCACATGCTATCGAGCCAAGGCGCAATTTTTGCATCTCAACGATAGGGAAAAAGTCAAAACCCTTGTTTCCGACGCCAAATACGCTCCTCAAGCTATCATCGACCGCGCCGCAAAATACAGCACGCGAAACAAAGAAGTTCTTGCCGGTGCGGTGGGCGGCGGACTGTTGGGCGCAATTATTGTTTCGGCCGTGACTGCCCCGGACGACCATTCAAATACGAATTCGGTTACCCCGGCAAAGAAACGTCCCTAAGCAGTGAGACTTTTCTGGAATGGTATTCGTTAATCCGTCGCCACAGTTTTATCCGCATCCGTCACCGCGCCGAGCGAGGCGCTCGTGACGTGGGCGGCGTATTTCGCCAGCACGCCGCGCGGGCAGTTGGGTTTCGGGGTTGCTGGCATATTAAATTTCCGGCTCGCCTCGGGCACCGTGCCAGACGCGCAGAATTTCAACGAGCTTTTCCCGCTTACGAAACCGGTAAACAATGCGGTAAGGTTTCACCACGATTTCCCGGATGTGTGGCTGGCCGCATTCAGGAACGATGCGGCCGATCTCGGGAAATTTCTCCAGCGTATTCACACGGTCAAAAATCAATTCGCCCAGCTTGAGCGCCGCCGGTGGATTGTCTTTGGCGATGAACGTGGCGAGGTCGCGCAAATCTTCGCGGGAACAGAGCGTCCAGACTATTTTGAAAGCCACGACGCAAACTCCCCTTTGACCTGTTCGTGCGGGACAACCTCGCCTCGGTCGGCTTGTTCCTCACCTTCGCGGATGGCGGCAAGGAACTCAATCTCGCGGCTGATATCCCGCAGCTTTGCATCATCCGGAAGCCGGTTCAGCAATTCAACGACGAGTTGTTTGTCGCTCATGGATCCAACCTAACAAAGGTTTGTTTGATTGCAAATCACAACTTCAAATCGTCATCCGTCACCGCGCCGAGCGAGGCGCTCGTGACGGTGTGGGCGTATTTGGCGAGCACACCGCGCGGATAACGCGGTGCGGGTTTTTTCCACGCCTGCTTGCGCTTCTTGAATTCGGTGGCGCTGATGCCCAAGGTCATTTGCCGTTTCTCGGCGTCAATGATGATGGGGTCGCCGTTTTTCACGAGGGCAATCGGTCCACCCACGTAGGCTTCGGGCGTGACGTGGCCGACCACGAAGCCGTGGCTGCCGCCGCTAAAACGTCCGTCGGTGATGAGCGCCACGTCTTTGCCGAGGCCGCGACCCATGATGGCGCTGGTGGGTGAAAGCATTTCGCGCATGCCCGGTCCGCCCTTCGGTCCTTCGCTGCGCACCACGACGACGTGGCCTTTCTTGACCGTGCCTTTGAGGATGGCTTGCAACGCTTTCTCCTCGCCTTCGAACACGATGGCCGTGCCTTCAAAGCGCAATCCCTCCTTGCCGGAAATTTTTCCGACCGCGCCTTCGGGGCAAAGATTGCCACGGAAGATGACGAGGTGGCTGTCTTTCTTGATGGGCTTGTCGAGCGGTTGGATGATGGTCTGGCCTTGCGGATACGGTTTCACGCTGGCGAGTGTTTCGGCCATGGTCTCGCCGGTGACGGTGAGGCAATCGCCGTGGAGCAAGCCTGCGTCGAGCAGCGTCTTCATCAGCGGGCGGATGCCGCCGATGGCGACGAGCGCGCTCATGCTGAACTTGCCGCTGGGCTTGAGGTCGGCGAGCACGGGCACGCGTTTGCCGATGCGCGTGAAGTCGTCGATGGTGAGCTTCACTTTCGCGGCGTGCGCGATGGCCAGGAGGTGCAACACGGCATTGGTCGAACCGCCGAGCGCGATGACCACGGTGATGGCGTTCTCGAAAGCTTTCTTCGTGAGGATGTCCAGCGGCTTGATGCCTTGCTTCAACATGTTCACGACGGCCGCACCGGCACGGCGGGAATCTTCGAGCTTCGCGGGTGAAATGGCGTTTTGCGCGGAACTGTTGGGCAAACTCATGCCGAGCGCTTCGATCGCGCTGGCCATGGTGTTGGCAGTATACATGCCGCCGCAAGAACCCGCGCCAGGAATCGCGCAGGATTCCACGGCGTGCAATTCTTCGTCGGAAATTTTCCCCGCAGCGTGCTGGCCGATGGCTTCGAACACGGAGACAACATCGAGGTCCTTGCCTTTGTTGGGCGAATTCGCAGGCGCAGTGGCCGCGGTGAGGCAGCCGGGCAAAATCGTTCCGCCATAAACGAACACCGACGGCCGGTTCATGCGCGCCATGACGATGAGGCAGCCGGGCATATTTTTGTCGCAACCGCCGATCGCCACATAGCCATCCATGCCGCCGCAGCCGACGACGGTTTCAATGGAATCGGCGATGACTTCGCGCGAGACGAGCGAATATTTCATGCCTTCGCTGCCCATCGAGATGCCGTCGGAGATGGTGATGGTGTTAAAGATGATCGCCTTGCCGCCATTGGCGTTCGTGCCTTTCTCGGCTTCGAGCGCGAGCTTGTCAATGTGCATGTTGCACGGCGTGACGTTGCTCCAGGTGGACGCGATGCCGATGATGGGCTTCTTGAAATCTTGTTCCGTGAAACCGACCGGATAAAGCATGGAGCGCGCAGCGGCGCGTTCCGGGCCGTCAACCAGGATGCTGGAGAACGGACGGATATTAATGGCTTGGTTAGCGGACAATTTCTTTTTCATCGGACGACAAGTTTGCCGGAAAGGGAAGACGTCAGCAAGTCGCGGAAGTTCCGGGCGACGGTGGCGGGAATTGCCCTTTTGCCGGTTTGCACTTATCCTCGGCGCGTGGCAACGGCGATGACATTGGCGATTCTGCTTTTCGCGGGCGCGAGCTTCTTCTTCGCGCTGGCGGAAACGGCGCTGTTCTCGCTGGGCAAATGGCAGGTGGCGCGGCTCGTGGAACGGCGGCCGGGCGCGGGCGGCATCGTGGCGCAACTGCTCGCGCGGCCGCAGGATTTGCAGGCAACGCTCGCACTGGGCAACACCTTCGCCAACGCCGCCATCCTCGCGGCGTCGCTGCGGATGGTCTTCGACGCGCACTGGGCGCTGGCGTTGACGATGCTCGCGCTGGCCGTGCTGGTGCTGATCGTCGGCGAAGTGCTGCCCAAAACACTGGCGGTGCGCCAGCCGGAACGCTGGGCGGTGCGCGTGGCCTGGCCGCTGCTCGTGTTTGAAAAAATTTCCAAACCGCTGCATCGCGCCGCGCAGTGGACGAATGCAGCGATCCTGAAAAAAGCCGCGGCCAAGGCCACGCCGGCGGCCGCCGTCACCGAGTTGGAATATCAGGAACTGCTCGAACTGGCTTGGAAACAGGGCACGCTCGACGAGTCGGAACGCGAAATTATTTTGCAGATCATCAGCCTCGACCACCGCACGGCGCGCGACGTGATGCGGCCGCGCGCGGCGATGGCCTGCATTTCCGACGAGGCCACGGTGGACGAAATGCTCGCCGCCGCGCGCAAGTCCAAACATCGCCGCCTGCCGATGTATGACGAATCGCCGGACACCATCGTCGGCATTTTGAACACCCGCGCGCTGCTGCTCGATCCGAAGGTGGACATGGCGGACGCGATTGAATTTCCGTCGTTCGTGCCGGAGTCCATGAATCTGCTGCTGCTGTTCCGCGCATTGCAAAAACAACAGCGCGGGCTGGCGGTGGTGCTCGATGAATTCGGCGGCACGGCTGGATTGGTAACGATGGAAGACATTCTCGGCCAGCTTGTCGGCAAAATGCGCGTAGCCACCGAACCGCAGGGTTTTGTGCTGGAAAAAATTTCCGCCGGCCACTGGCGCGTGAACGGCACGATGCGGCTGGAGGATTTTCGCCGGGAATTTCCCGCGCTGCCGGAAGTCGCCGAGGTCGAAACGATGGGCGGCCTGCTGACGCATTTGCTCGGGGTGGTGCCGGCGGCTGGCGAGTCCGCGACGTTCGCGGGCTTGAAACTGACGGCGCACGTCGCGGAGGAACGCCGCGTGCGGGAACTGCTGGTGCAACAACTCAAATGACGGATTTCCTGCCAACTTTTTTTGCGCTGACGCTGTGCTTCGTGCTGTCGTTTTTGCTGTCGGGCATGGAGGCGGGCGTGCTCGCGCTAAACCGGCTGCGCGTGCGGCGGCTGGCGCGCGCCGGCAATCCCAAGGCGCAATTGCTCCATAATTTTCTGGAAAAGCCGGAGCGGTTTCTCTGGACGATTTTGGTCGGCAACACGCTGGTGAACTTTTTCATCCTCGGCTGGTTCATCATGCAGCTGCACGCGTGGTTCACCGGCCAACTGGTGCTGAACATTTTTTTGTTCGCGGCCTTCGTCTTTGTGTTCTATTCGTTTTTTGATCTGCTGCCGAAAATGCTGTTCCGCGCGTATCCAAACCGGCTGTGCCTGGCGACGGCGAACATCTTCCGGTTCGTGACACTGGCGTTGAGCCCGCTGGTGCTGGTGGTCGCGGAGATTTCCAAAATGGCCCTGCGCCTGCGCGGCTCGCAGGCGTTCACCGGCCGGCTCTTCGGCAACCGCGAGGAGATGCGCGCCGTGATGCAGGAAGCCGCGCAGGCGCTCACCGGCGACGAACACGCCATGGTCAACCGCGTGCTCGACTTGCAGCATTTTACCGTTGGCCAGATTCATCTACCGTTTGAAAAAACCTTTGCCATCGCCGCCGCCGCGCCGCTGCGCGAGGCCGTCGCGCTGGCGCAGGCAAAAAATATTTCGCGCCTGCCGGTCTGGGAAACGCGCGACGGCCAGCGGCGCATCGCCGGGTTGGTGGACGTGGGCGCGCTGCTGTATCAGGAAAATCTCGCGCTGGAAAAACCGGCGGCGGAATTCATGTCGCCCGCGCTGTTCATTGACGAAGACACGCGGCTGGAAATCGCGCTGCGCCGGATGCAGCGTGCCGGCCAGCGACTGGCCATCGTGCTCGCCCGCGACCGCAGCGAGATCGGCGTGGTGACGCTCGAAGACATTTTGAAGCTGATGTTCGGCGAGGTGAAATTATGAGCGGTAGCGACCTCATCAACGACGCCCTGAAATTGCTCATGGTGGCGGTGCTGGTTTTGCTCAACGCCTTTTTCGTGGCGGCGGAGCTGGCGTTCGTCCGCATCCGCGACACGCAGTTGTCCGCGCTGGTCGCCAAGGGCAACCGCCGCGCCCGCCGCGCCCGGCACATCATCGCGCACCTCGATTCCTACATCGGCGCGACGCAGTTCGGCATCACGCTCGTCAGCATGGGGCTGGGCGTTTTGGTGGAACCGGTGTTCCGCGCGCTGCTCGACCCGGCGTTTGAACTCTTCAAGATTGATTCCGAGCACACGCGCAACACCGTGGCCATCGCGTTCGGATTTTTCGTCAACTGCTACCTGCTCATCATCGCCGGCGAGCTGGTGCCCAAAGCCATTGCCATCCGCCGCACGCTGCCGACCGCGCTGTGGACCGCCACGCCGCTGCAATGGTTTTACCGGCTGTCGTTTCCGTTCATCTGGCTGTTCCACAACTCGTCGCAATTTTTGCTTCGCCGGCTGGGTTTTGAAGGTTTGGCGGCGCACAACGACCATTCCGAGGAGGAACTGCGCCTCATGCTCGGCTCCGCCAAAAGTTCGCCCGACCAGCGCGACCTCGTGCTGAACGCGCTCGATCTGCGGCAGCGCACCGCGCGGGAAGTGATGCGGCCGCGGAATGAAATAACCGCGTTCCATTCCACCGCGACCATCGCCGAGTGTTTGGCGCTCGCGGAAAAAACGCGCTACTCGCGCTTTCCCGTTTGCGTGGACGGCGACCTCGACCAGATGCGCGGCATCGTCCACATCAAGGATCTTTACGCGTTGCGCGACAAGGCGCGGACGGCGGCGGATCTGCTGCCGGTGGTGCGGCCGCTGATTTACGTTCCCGAAACCGCGCGGCTGGACCGGCTGCTCCGGCGGTTTCTCGACCGCAAATCCCATTTCGCCATCGTCGTGGATGAATTTGGCGGCACCGTCGGCATCGTCACTTTGGAGAACACCATCGAGGCGCTCGTCGGCCAGATCCAGGACGAATTCGACGCCGAGGCCACGCCGCTGGTGCGCCGGAGCGAGGACGTGTGGGAAGTCGCGGGCATTCTGGCGCTGCACGAGCTGGAAAAAATCATCGGCCAGGTGCCGCACGACGACAACACCACCACGGCCAGCGGCTGGGTGACGGAAAAACTCGGCGGCTTTCCGCGCCAGAATGATTTGGTGAACGTGAACGGTTTTGAATTGCGCGTGGAAGAAATGGACGGCCCGCGCGTGGCGAAACTGAAAGTGTCGCGGAAAAACCGGGACTGAAATTTGCCAATAAACGGTTGGTTTTCGTTGGGCCGGGGAACCATGCTCGAAATCAAGTTGCGGGAGAGGGACAAATTATGAAAACAAGAATCATCAGCTTGGCTTTGGGGTTGTTTGTGTTTCTGATTGGCCACTCGCAAGGATTCGTAAATCTCAATTTTGAGGACGCGACATTTGTTAGCGACACCTCAAGTGGGCTTTATCCCTATTTTGTCTATTCTAGCAATGCGATACCCGGTTGGACAGCCTACGTTGGTGAAAGTCCGGTTAGCGAAGTATTATCTAACACAATTTCTCTAAGTGGCGGTGCGGTTTCCATCATTGGAACAAACTATGTATATCCGCCCATTCAAGGCAAATATTTTATGTTGCTGGCGGGAGTTAATTACACAGGAAATTATACAACCGCCGGTATCGGCCAAACTGGAACTATTCCATCATGGGCACAATCATTAACATTTTGGGGTTATCTTCATTCCGGCATTGTTTCCTTTGATGGACAAGCCTTGGCTGTCACGCAAACTGGCTCAACGCCTAATTACAATATTTATTCTGCTGATATAAATGCCTACGCAGGATTGTCAGGCGAATTGCTTTTCTCCACTGCCTTACGTGGAACCTTAACGCTAGACAACATCCAATTTTCATCCTCGCCGGTTCCTGAACCAAGCGCATTTTATTTGTCCGCATTGGGCGGCTTGTTCCTTGCTTGGCGTCGCCGGAAAATTTAAACGTTTCCGTCAGCACTTGATTTGTCGGCCGGCTTCGCCGTTCACCACTTCGCGCCGCGGATGGCAAAAAACGCCGCCGCCCCGGCGAGCAGCGCGTCCACCGCCACCGCCAGCCATAGTCCGGCCGCCGCCGCTCCGACGGCGAACAGCAGCAGCGCGCCCAGCCACAACGCCAGCGGCGCAAAGTCCGGCGCGCTCGGGCCGCCCGGCTGTTTTTTGATGAGCGACGGCGTGGTGAACGCCAGAATCAACAGCGCCACCACCGCCCAGCCGAGAAAATTCAGCGGCGAGGCGCCAAACCAGGTGGCGCGGATTTTGGTGGGTTCCCACAGCCAGAAATGTTTCACATGCGCGGCCACCGGTTCCAGCGCCAGGTCAAAGCCCACCGCCAGCACCGCCGTCAGGCCGATGAGCCACCAGCCGTAATTTTTGGTTTTGCGCCACGGCCGCAGCCCCAGCCGCGCGACGCCGCGCGAGTTGAACAGCGCCACGATCCACACCAGCGGCATGGCCCACGGAATGCAGTCGAAAAATTTCGGCCCGGCGTTCTCGTTGAAAAACAGCGGCCCGAACGGAATGCCGGTGCGCGCGCTCAAGCCGTGCGCCGCCCCGCCGATGAGCGCGGTGATGGCGGCGGCGAGCAGCACGTTTTGCAGCGGCAATTGCCGCGCCAGCGCGGACAGGCTGGCGACGGTGGCGAGCACCAGCAGCGCGGCGTCGAGCTTTTCGGAATAATTGGGCACCAGAATCTCCACCAGCGCGGCGACGGCGAGCGCGCCGAGGATGCCCTGATGAAACCAGTTTTGAATTTGAGCGGCGGCCGGGCGCATTGATTTTCTGGACAGTGTCGGAAAACGGGGCGGCGGGCAAACGCGAAATGCTGAAATTTGCGTGACAACCGGTCGGCCGCGAAGGGCCTCGAGCGCGGGCATCGCAATTGCTTTGCTTTCCGGCATGACTCTTGAGGAAATCAGCGGACAGGTCAAAAGCTGCGCGGACGCGATGAATTCGCGCTACGGCGGCGTGGTGTTCGACGAATGGGCGGTGGTGTCGCTGGTGGAAAACAAGGCGCGGGTGCTGTTTTACACCGGGCCGCGCAACGACGAGTTCCTGAAAAATTTCGTGAAAGACCTGGGCGCGCTGCGTGCCGGTCTGCTCGGCGGAAAATATGGCGTGGGCGATTTTGAATTCGCCCGGCACGGCGTCGGCACCGGCCTCGAGGCATTTCTGGTTTTGGGGTCGGGAATTTATTTGTTTTGCAACAACACGCGGGAATCCATGGACACGCTCGCCAAAAATCCGCGCTGGCTCGGCGCGCAAGTGCCGTTCGTGGAGCTGGCGGAAAAAGTCCGCGCCAATGCGCTGGCGGTTTCGTGGGACACGAAGTTGTTTACGCGCCCGGCATGAAGCGTTTTAGCCGAGCAATCCTTTCCACAAAAAATAACCGTAGCTCGTGACCAGCACGAGGCCGGCAATACGCGGCAGGCGTCCGAACAGCGCGACAAAGAAAAAATGGATGCCCGCCGCTCCAAGCAATAGCCACATGCCCAGTTGAAAAGAGGCCGGCATGATCAGCGGGCGATACAACGCGTAAATGCCAAGGCAAAGCGGAATGGACACATGCGCGTCGCCGACCTGCGAGGTGTAAACGACCTCCGGCTGTTTGCGCCAGCTGTAATAGACCGCGAGCAGAGCGTTCGGCAGCACCATCAGCCAGCCGCTCAGCCAGCCGAGATGTTTCGCGCTGACGAAGCCGGAATGGATGCCGGAAATCCAGGTGACCAGCCAGTCGGTGCTGATGTAAATCGCATACGCGCCGACCGCCAGCAGCGCCAGATCCACCGGCAGCATGAAACTGAAACTGGATTTGCCCTGCCGCGCATTGGTCTTCAGCACTTCAAAAACGTGGAAGCATTGCCAGAATAAAAACAGTCCGATCAACACCAGCCCGTCGTTGAAATCGAGGCGGCCTTTGCGGCCGAGCGCCCAGACCGCGCCGGTGAAAAACAAAACCGCCGTCAGCGTCAGCAGCAGCGAGAGCCGGTGCAATTCCGACGCGTTGCCCGCGCCGGATTTTTTCTTTTTGCCGGCCGCAGCGGCGGCTTTTTTTTGCGGCACGACGTTCAGGCTCCAGAGCAACGCGGGCAGGCCGAGGATGAGCGTCAGGTTGGTGACGTTGTTGACGAGCGAATTGGTCATCACGTCCGCGCCGCTGCCGCCGGTGCGGCCGAGGATGAAGGCGAAAATCAAATTGCCCATGCCGGAGCAATACGGCATGACGAGCGTGCCGAGAATGGTGCCTTCAAAGCCGCGCGCGCTCAGCGCCTCCAGCCGCCAGATCATCAAAAATGAGGCGACCAAAAACAGCGCGAGGAACCACCACGGCGCGTTGTGGCCGTGGGCTGCGAGCCAATGGATGAGTGGTTTTGCCACGCGCGAAAGTTTATTGAAAAAGTTCCGGGGCGCGACATAAACCGGCGCGGGCACCGGCCGAAAGAGGGTTGACAGAATAATCAAGCTGTGAGACAAACAAGATAGTTCTAATCCGCATCAGAATCTTTTTCAGATTTCTGAAAACAATGGGAGGCGTATGACGGTTCATACACAAAACGAGTTGTTGCGAGTCGGAGGAGTTTGCACTGTTTCCACCGCTACAGTTGAGCTTTGCCTTTCGCCGGCGCATTTCCGTGCCGGTCAACTCCACTTCCAAATATGTTGAAACAACTCGACATATTGATCGGCCTGTCCGTGGTGATGCTGGTGGTCAGCCTGTTCATCACCATCATCACCCAAATCGTCTCTAGTCTGCTGGGCTTGCGCGGGAGCAATCTGGCCGACGCCCTGGTGGCCATGATCAATAAAATAGATCCCACGATCGAACAGGAACTGGCGGAAAAACTGGCGGACGCGGTGCTGATGCATCCGGCGGTTTCGGATTCAACGGGGCACATGAAATGGTGGTTTTGGCCGGACGCCTGGAAACGCGCTTCCGCCGTCCGGCCGGAAGAACTGCTGGATGTGTTCAAACGATTCGCCGCGAATACTCCGGTTCCAGCGGGCGACCCCACCACGATTGAAGAGGCATCCGCGCGTTTGCTGGAGGGGCTGGCCAAGCCGCGCGGCGCGAATGCCTTTGACAGCGCGGCCATCCAAGGTGCCATCGAGGAAATGCGCCGGCAGTTGCCGGCGCTGGCCGTGCAAAAAGGGACGGACGCCATCAAGGAATTTGAGGCGGCGACCAACGTAGCGCTGGGCAATGTGGAAAAATGGTTCAATGCCACGCAGGATCGCGCCAAGCAGTGGTTCGCCATGCACACGCGCATCATCACGGTGATCGCCGCGCTGGCGGTCGCGTTCGGGCTGCAACTGGATTTCCTGAAATTATTCGCGCGGCTGTCCGCCGATCCGGATTTCCGCGCGCGGCTGGTGGCCAGCACGCCGGCGCTGGTCAAGCAGACGCAGGACGTGTTTGATGCGGCCGGCAATGCTGCCGATGCGGCCATTGCCACCAATGTTTTTGCCGATTTGAACCGGCAATACTTTGGTGCCACCAATGTTTTGGTTTTAGCCACCAACACCGCCTCGCTCGCCCAGGTGGATCTCCAGATCAGCAATCAACTGGCAGCGGCGGGCTGTCGCGACCAGATCGCCGACGTGACGGCTGAATACCATAAGCAAGCCGGAGTGCTGTCGCAAAAAAAAGTGGCTGAACTGGTGCAGAAATTTGGCGACATCAACGATCAGTTTAGCAATACCGGGATGGAGTTGATCGCGAATCCGTATCCGTCCAGTTTTTGGGGATGGCTCGGTTGCACTCGGAAAATCCAGGTGCTGTGCTTTCATTTTCTCCATTTTCCCGGCCGCCATTTTCTGGGCCTGCTTTTGTCGGCGGCGTTTTTAAGCCTCGGCGCGCCGTTCTGGTTTAACGCGCTGAAATCGCTCACCAGTTTGCGACCGATGCTGGCCGAGCAAGTGGACAAGCAACCGTCCGCCGCCAATCCCGCCAACGAACCCAAAGCATGAGCAACCCGTTCGCCAGCTTCAATTCTAACACCACGCGGTGGAATCGCAACAACGCGCTGGCGCTGGCTTACGCCTCGCAACTGGCGTATTCGATGTATGACAACCAACCCGCCGTGCCCACGACGCTGGCCACTTGGAATTTTGACCCAGCCCGGTTTGCATTTCTCGACAACAAGTATCCGGGCCGGAACACGCAGGGGTTCGTCGCCGCCAACGACCAGATGATCCTGGTGACCTTTCGCGGCACCGAGGCCAACGACATCTGGGATTGGATGACCGATGCGGACATTGTGCTGCGGCCGTTCGTGGCCGGTATGGTCCACAAGGGCTTCTACGACGGCGTGGATTCGGTGTGGGACGACGTGCTATCGGCAATCGCGCGGTTTCAAAAAAAGGGCCAGTCGCTATGGTTCACCGGGCACAGTCTCGGCGCGGCGCTGGCGTGCGTGGCGGTGGCGCGGCTGATTTTCGAGGAGCGCAAACCCGTCAACGGCCTTTACACCTACGGCCACCCGCGGACGGGGGATTATCTTTTTTCCAGCGCGTTCGATCACGAGTTCGAGGAGCAGACGTTCCGTTTTGTGAACGACTGCGACATTGTCACGCGCATTGCGCCGCGTGTGCTGGGCTACAGCCATGTGGGGCAAACGCTGTTCTTCGACGCCGGCGGCACTTTGCAGACGGACAACCATTGGTGGAATCAATTTCTCAATTCCGTAACGGTGGGCATCGAAGGTTTGAACCAACCGGCGGCGCTGGTCAAGGAACACGCCATCGCGCTTTACATTGCCAACATGGCGAAAAATCTGGCCACGCCGGTGGATTTGTAATGGCGCGGCAAACATGTCTTTCCCAAAAAATAAAACTATGAAAACAACCAAAGCAAAAACAAACCGCAATCAACCTCAACCCGGTTACTACGGCTGGCAGCCGGATTTGCCGGACCACCGCGATCAACCGTTCTCCGCGCCGCTGCTCAAACTCGGCCCGCTGCCCGCCAAGGTGGATCTGCGCCGGAAATGCCCGCCGGTTTACAACCAGGGCCAGATCGGTTCCTGCACGGCCAACGCCATCGCGGCGGCCATCGAGTTCGACCTCAAAAAACAGAACAAGCCCGACTTCCTCCCGTCGCGACTGTTCATTTATTACAATGAACGCGCCATGGAACATTCCGTGGCCACGGACAGCGGCGCGCAGATCCGTGACGGCGTGAAAAGCGTCAACAAGCTTGGCGTCTGTCCGGAACCGGAATGGCCTTACATCGCCACGCCCGCCGACCCGAACACCAACGTCTGGCCGCCGGGCGCGAAGCCTGCGCAAAAGCCGACGCCCAATTGCTACACCGATGCCTTGAACCATCAGGCCTTGAGTTACCAGAGTGTGACGCGCGATCTGGCGCAGTTCCGCGGCTGCCTGGCGGCCGGCTATCCGTTCGTGCTGGGCTTCACCGTTTATACCGCGTTTGAAAGTTCGCAAGTAGCCCAGACCGGCGTGTTGAACCTGCCGACGTCGGCGGAACATGTTTTAGGCGGGCACGCCGTCATGGCAGTGGGTTACGACGATGCCGCCCAGCGCTTCATCATCCGCAACTCGTGGGGCACGGGCTGGGGCCTGAAAGGTTATTTCACCATGCCCTACGCGTATTTGCTCTCGCAAAACTTGTCGAGCGACTTCTGGACGATTCGCGTCATGGAATAAATTCCTCCCCCGCCCCGGGCCGGCCGAAGCCATTCGGCCGGCTTTTTCTTGCAACCCGATTTTGTAGTTCGCATCTGGCGCTGGCTCAAAACTCACTGCTTGTCGCGTTGCGTTGGTTTGCTTAAATTGCCGGTTCGCAATTCCACTTTTATGTCAACCCAACGCAAACTTCGTTACGGAATGGTCGGTGGCGGCCAGAACGCTTTCATTGGCGCGGTGCATCGCCTGGCCGCCAGCTTGGACGGACAAATCGAACTCGTCGCCGGCGCGTTTTCCTCGGATGCAAAAAATTCCCAGACCACCGGCGAGCAACTTTTTCTAAATCCCAAGCGCGTTTATGCGAACTACGCCGAAATGGCCGAGCGCGAAGCCGCGTTGCCGGCGGCCGAGCGGATGGATTTTGTTTCCATTGTCACGCCGAATTTTCTGCACGCGCCGGTCGCCACCGCGTTTCTCAAAAAAGGTTTTCACGTCGTCTGCGACAAGCCGATGACGCTGAATTTGCAGGAGGCGAAAGCCCTGCGCGCCGCCGTCCGCAAATCGGGCAAGGTTTTTGCGCTCACGCACAATTACACCGGCTATCCGATGGTAAAGGAGGCGCGCGAACTGGTGCGCCGCGGCCAGCTCGGGAAAATTTTGAAAATTGTCGCCGAGTATCCCCAGGGCTGGCTCCTCGATAAAATCGAGGCCGACGGCCAGAAGCAGGCGGCGTGGCGCGCGGATCCGAAAAAAGCCGGCGCTAGCTGTTGTCTCGGCGACATCGGCACGCACGCGGAAAATCTCGGGCGCTACATCACCGGTCTGGAGATCGAATCGCTGTGCGCGGAGTTCACCACGTTTGTGCCGGGCCGCAAACTGGAGGACGACGCGAACCTGCTGCTGCGCTACAAGGGCGGCGCGAAGGGCGTTTTGCATTGCTCGCAGATTTCCTGCGGCGAGGAAAACAATCTGAACATCCGCGTTTATGGCACCAAAGGCTCGCTCGCGTGGCAGCAGGAGCATCCGAACGAATTGAAATTTATTCCGAAAGGCGAGCCGGCAAAAATTCTGCGGCGCGGCAACAGCTATGTTTCCGACGTGGCGAAAAAGTTCACGCGCCTGCCGTTCGGCCATCCCGAGGCGTTCATCGAGGCGTTCGCGAATATTTATCTCGAAGCCGTCGCCGCCATCCGCGCCAGTCTCGCCGGCCAGCGGATTGATAAAAATGATTTCCCCACCGTGGACGACGGCGTCATCGGCATGGCGTTTCTGGAAACCGCCGTGAAGTCGGCGAAGTCGAAATCAAAATGGACCAAGTTTGCAGCGATCTAAATTAAAATGAAAAATAACATCCTGACCGTCATCCTTCTGGCCGCCGCTGTGGCGGGTTGTTCCACCCAAACCGAGCCGCCGAAAACCGCGTCGGCCACGCCTCCTCCAGCCAAGCCGCACGAGATTGTCATTGATGGCGTCGCGGGTTTTCAGGATACACCGATGCAGCCGGACGGGCTGTGGCACGTTCACGATCCGGCGAGGCCGCAGCCGCCGCTGGTGACGTCCGGCACATTTAGCGAAAAAGCCGCGCCGCCGAGCGATGCGATCGTGTTATTCGACGGCACGGATTTGTCGCAATGGCGCGATAAAAAAACCGGCGACGCCGCGCCGTGGACAATTGAAGATGGCGTGATGGTTTCCGCCAAGGGCGACATCCAGACGACGAATCAATTCGGCGACATCCAGCTGCACTTGGAATTCAAGGAACCCACGCCGCCGAAGGGCGACGGTCAGGGCCGCGGCAATAGCGGCGTTTTTTTCATGGGCCAATACGAAATCCAGGTGCTCGACTGCTACAACAATAAAACCTACGCCGACGGCGCGACTGCGGGAATTTACGGCCAGCATCCGGCGCTGGCGAACGCCTGCCGCCCGCCCGGCGAATGGCAGACTTACGACATCATTTTCAACGTGCCGCACTTCGGAACAAACGGCGATCTGCTGTCGCCCGCTTATGTGACCGTTTTCCACAACGGCGTCGTGGCACAAAACCACCAGGCGGTTCGCGGTGCAACGAACTGGCGTGTGCCGGGTAAATACACTCCGCACGGCCCGACCGGTCCGCTGGCGCTGCAATACCACAACAATTCCGTTTCATTCCGTAACATCTGGGTGCGCCCGGTGCCGGTGGTGAATGAACCTTGAACGCGAATTAAAAATGAAAAAACTTTTTACCCTCGCACTGGTCGCTTTGACCGCCGCCGGCTTGCAGGCGGCGCCGAAAAAACTGATCGTCGTCACAACCACGACGGGCTTCCGCCACAGCTCGATTCCGACGCTGGAAAAAATGCTGGCGCAGCTCGGCCGCGACAGCGGCGAGTTCACCGTGGATTTTGTGCAACAGCCGCCGGGCCATGCGCCGGTCGGATTCCCGGCGAAATTAAAACCGGATGCCAGCGATGCCGACAAGGCTGCGTTCGCCGCCGCCGAGGCCGCTTGGAATGAAAAATTGAAATCGGTGCTGCAAAAGTTGTCGCCGGACAATTTGAAAAATTATGACGGCGTGGTTTTCGCCAGCACCACGGGCGACCTGCCGATTCCCGATCCGCAGGGATTTCTCGACTGGATCAAGGCCGGGCACGCCTTCATCGGCTTGCACGCCGCGAGCGACACCTTTCACGGCTGGCCGGCCTACGCGGAAATGCTGGGCGGCGAATTCCAGCATCACGGCAAGCAGGTCAGCGTGGACTGCTTGAACCAGGATCCGAAAAACCCCGCAACGGCATTGCTGCCGCCAACGTGGACGATCCAGCAGGAGGAAATTTACCAGTTCAAAAATTACGATCCGTCGAAAGTTCACGATCTGCTCGTCATGGACAAGCATCCGGAAACCGGCGCGGCTGGTCATTTCGGCGTTTCGTGGTGCAAGGCCTACGGCACGGGCAAAGTTTTTTACACGTCGCTCGGCCATCGCGAGGACGTCATGGACGCCGATCCGAACCTGAAAGACCGGAAAAATTCCGTGGAGATTTCCAAAACGTATCAGGCGCACGTCCTCGGCGGCATCGAATGGGCCCTCGGCTTGAAACCGAAAACTGCCGCACCTTGAATCTTCGTCATTGAATTCGCAAAACAATGCGGTAGGCTCTTCGTCTTGGTTCGGGGCGTAGCGTAGCCCGGTAGCGCGCTTGCTTGGGGTGCAAGAGGTCGGGAGTTCGAATCTCCCCGCCCCGACCATTTTTCTAAGTCTCCCATTCAACCGTCAAAGCTACCATTTGAAAACGCAGGCCAACATTTTGGAAAATCTAATTGTAGAATTACGATCCATCGTCGAGCCGTTGAAAATGGACGAACTTTTTCCGCAGGCACAGCCGCTGGAAGTTGAATTGGGCTGTGGGGACGCCTCGTTCCTGGTGGAATATGCCCGGCAGTATCCGCTTAATAATTTCATTGGCGTGGAACGACTCCTCGGCCGCCTCCAGAAGCTCGACCGCAAGGGCCGCCGTGCCGACCTGGCGAATCTGCGCGGCGTGCGGATTGAGTCCGCGTATTTTCTTCAGTATCTTTTGCCACCGCACACGGCTTCCGCCCTGCATGTTTATTTTCCCGATCCGTGGCCAAAGAAAAAACATCACCATCACCGGATCATCAATGATAGTTTCCCGGTTCTGGCACGCGCGGCCTTGTCGTCAGGCGGCACGGTTTTTTTGCGGACGGATCACGCGGAATATTTCCAGCAGATGAATGACGTATTTGCGGCCAGCCGCGATTTTGAACCGACAGAAACCCCGGCGGCACTAGCGGCGGTGACCACCGATTTTGAGCGGGACTTCAATGCCCAGGGCATCCCGACCTTGCGCGCAGCGTATCGGAACTGCGAATGAAGAATTTCAAATGGCGAATAGAATTCACTCGCCATTTGAAATTCAAAATTTGTAATTTGTCATACGTCAATCACCGGACCGTCCCCGCCGGAATTTTTGGGCGGTTCCGGCGGCCGGCGGCGCTGCACGGATACCCGCGACGTGCCGGTGAGCAGGTTGAGCACGACCGAAATGACGCTGATGATTAATGCGCCCAGAAAGGCGTAACCAAAACTGTCCACATGGAAAAAGGGCAGCAACACTGTCAGGAAGCAAAGCAGCAGCGCGTTGATGACCAGCGTGAACAGGCCCAGCGTGAAAATCAGCAGTGGCAGCGCGATGAGCATCAAGATCGGGCGCACGAATGAATTCAAAATCCCCAGCAAAAACGAGGCGAGCAGCAGGTTTTGAAACTTGTCTTCGTAGCGGATGTGCTGGCGCAGAATCTCCACGGCCACCATCACCGCGAGGGTGTTGATGATCCAGCTCTGCAAAAAGCGCAGGGATTGTCGCGTATGAGGATTCATGGTGCGAAACGGCCAGTTGAAGATGCGTCACGTTGGGGTTAAAAACAAGGCGTGATTTTCTTGGCTTCCGGCCAGTTTTTACGTCAGATTTCAATTCGGCCATGAAAAAATTCCTTGGTTTCATTTTGTCGGCATGGGTGTTGTCGTCACGGGCGGATGGCGTGATCGCCCCCGGCGCGACACTGCAAAAGCTGGCGGGCGGTTTTGCCTTCACCGAAGGACCGACGTGTGACCGCGCCGGCAACATTTTTTTTGTGGATCAGCCGAATGACCGCATCATGGAATGGAGCGTGGAGGGGAAATTGTCCACGTTTCTTCAGCCGTCCGGTTATGCGAACGGAATGATGTTCGACGCAAAAGGGAATCTCATCGCCTGCGCGGATGAACACAATCAACTTTGGGCCATCGCGCCGGACAAAACTGTGACCGTGCTCGTCACGAATTTTTCCGGCAAATACCTGAACGGCCCGAACGATGTATGGGTTACGCCGAACGGCGGGATGTATTTGAGTGACCCGTTTTACCGGCGCAAGTGGTGGGATCACACGATGATGGCGCTGACAAGCGAAGAAGTTTTTTATCTTTCGCCCGACAAAAAAACTTTGGCGCAGGTGACGGACGATTTGAAAAAACCAAACGGCATCACCGGCACGCCGGACGGCAAAAAACTTTTCGTCTCGGATATCCGCGCCGGCCAGACTTGGACTTACGCCATCCAGCCGGATGGTTCGCTGACGAACAAAACTTTGTTTTGCAATTTGGGCTCGGACGGCATGACCATTGACGATGAAGGAAATTTATATTTGACCGGCAAAGGCGTGACAGTATTTGGCCCGACCGGCAAGCAAATTGACCACATTGACGTGCCGGAAAAATGGACGGCGAATGTCTGCTTCAGCGGCAAAAATCGCCAGACACTTTTCATCACGGCCAGCGAATCATTGTATTCCATCCAACTGCGGGTCCAAGGCGCGAATCCGGCGAAGTGACGCGGTTCAAAGGAAGCCCTTTTCTGAAGGCGTGGGGCTAATTGCCATCATCATCTTGATCGGCTCTTGAACGCCATTGGGTTTGAGATTTTCCAAAGGAATTACTGCCGCCGTTCGTCATATTTATTAAAATGGCGCACACCTTGAGTTTCGCTGCCAGCTCCTTTTTCGTGAGCATCTCATCATTGCCCCCGCCGAAGGCGCGGCGTGTCGGCGGGATGATTGGTGCGGAGGCGGAAGCGGGAAGTTCCAGGCTCATCCCGTCACGCAGAATATTGCCCCGGTATGCCTGCTCAATTTCGCCTTGCTCTGCCTGAATGTCAGCGACCAGTTCAATGACTTTCCGGCTGGGATGCAAAGTTGTTTCCACCGCGGCGGCGACAAAATCATCGATGGCTTTCGCCGCCTCGATGAACGGCACGCCGAGCCGGCAAACCGGAGCCGCATCTTCGGGCAGGTCATCAATTGCCACATCCGGCTTGGTGCCAAATGATTTGAAGTATTTCACCAAATCAAATTTGTTGGCAACTTCGCGCGCGTAGTCCGCACCACCTTTCGACCACAACTGAAGTTCGTAGTCGTCGTTTGCATGCATTCTGGCCAGCGTCTCGCGGACGCCGGCAATCAGCCGCCCTTCGTCATCAAGAATGGTTTGATCAACGTCAATGGCGATGTGTAGCGGCATGGTTGGTTTATACTTTTCTGCCCGTTATGGGGCAATCTTCATCACTTGCCCTGGTTTCAATTCCGGTTAT
>CAISEZ010000155.1 GCA_903884535.1 uncultured Verrucomicrobia subdivision 3 bacterium | reverse complement strand
CGCATCCTAATTTATATCAAAAATAAACGTGTAACAAACATAATTACAATGTGTTGCAACACTTCAGAGTCACGCATCTCAAAACCTGTTTACGGGTTCGTAAACCGTAGGTCGGTGGTTCAATCCCACTCGCTGGCTCCAGTTTTGTCGCGCGTTGCGCATCCCTCCTGAAAAACACCATTCCGCAGAGTGACTTTCGGCGTGAAATTCGGTAGTATTAACCGGTTATTGTGATCAAGTTTGTTTTCAAATGGGTTTTCCGGCTGGTGCTGCTGGTCAGCGTGCTGGCGGTGATTTTTTTCCTGTCGCTGGACACCATGCTCCGCGTGGTCATGGAAAATCGCATCCGCGCGCAGACCGGCATGGACGCGGAGATCGGCACGGTTCATTTCGGCCTGACCGAGCCGGTGGTGAGCATCCAGAATCTCAAGCTCTACAATTCGCCGGATTTTGGCGGCACACCGTTTCTCAACATCCCGGAAATTCACGTGGAATACGACCGCCTCGCGCTGGCGGAACATAAAATTCATCTCACGCTGATGCGCTTCAATCTCGGCGAACTCGACATCGTGAAAAACGAGGCCGGCCAGACGAATATTTTTTCGCTCGGCGTCACCGCGCCAGTGACGGACAAAAAATCCGGCGGCGCGGTGCTGGCGGAATTCAAGAAACGCACTGGGTTTCAATTCAAGTCTATTGACGTGCTGAATGTCTCCGTCGGCACGGCAAAATATATTGATTTGAAAAGTCCGCAGAATAACCGCGAACAGAAAATCGGCATCGAGAATCAGGTCATTAAAAATGTGCAATCGCCCGCCGACCTGGCCGGGCTGGCCGTGCTGGTGGCGCTGCGCAGCGGCGATTTTTTCGGGCAACTGGTCGTGCCCGGCGCGGGATTCAAATAAGTTTAGACTTCTTCGTCGGCGCGATTTTTCTTAATTTTCCCCGGTGCATCGCGCCCCGCTCAAATCCGCCAGCCGCCTCGTCGTGAAACTCGGCACCGGCGTCCTCACCGACAGCCGGAAGCTGATCGATCCGGCGCAGCTCGAACAGCTCGTCGCGCAGATGGCCGCGCAGCGCAAGGCCGGACGCGAAATCGTGGTCGTCACCAGCGGCGCGGTTGGCGCGGGCATGGGCGCGCTCGGTTATGAAACGCGGCCCACGGATCTCGCGGAAAAACAGGCGTGCGCCGCCGTCGGCCAGTCGCGGCTCATGGCGGTTTATGACAAACTTTTTGCCGCGCACGGCCTCGTCGTCGCGCAGGTTTTGCTGACGCACGAAGATTTGGAGCATCATGAACGGCATCTGAATGCGCGCAACACGCTGGTCACTTTGCTGAATCGCGGTGTGGTGCCGATCATCAATGAAAACGACGCGGTGTCGTTCACGGAAATCAAATTCGGCGACAACGACAAGTTGTCCGCGCTCGTCGCGTCACTGCTGCCTGCGGATTTGCTGGTGATTTTGACGACGGTGGACGGCGTTATCGAAAATTTCGGCGCGGCGAATGCCAAAACGATTTCCGTCATCGAACAAATTGATGCGGCGATTGAAAGCATGGCCGGCGGCACGACCAGCGCCACGGCCGTCGGCGGCATGAAGTCGAAAGTCGAGGCGGCCAAAATTGTCGTGCGCTCCGGCATCCCGCTGGTCATCGCGTCGGGCCGGAATCAGGACACGCTCGCCAAAATTATCGGCGGCGAAGACGAAGGCACTTTGTTCGTGCCGCAGCCGACGAAGCTGCAAGGCCGCAAACGCTGGATCGCCTTTTTTCATCATCCCAAAGGCATGCTCGTTGTGGACGACGGCGCAAAAAAAGCGTTGCGCGAATCCGGCAAAAGCCTGCTGCCACCCGGCGTGGCGCGCTGCGAGGGAAATTTCAGCGCGGACGATGTCGTGCGGATCTGCGATCTGGACGGCATGGAATTCGCGCGCGGCATAGCGAAATTTTCCGCCGAAGAAATCCGCGCCAAAAAACTGGCGCGCGTGGAACTGGTGCATCGCGACGATTTGGTGATTTTGTAATTGCATGAAAAAAAGTTCGGCCATTGAGGATTTGCTCAAAGTCATGGCGAAGCTGCGTTCGCCCACGGGCTGTCCGTGGGACCGCGAGCAGTCGCATCTCACGCTGCGCCGGCACGCGATTGAGGAGGTGTATGAACTGATTGACGCCATCGAGGCGCGCGATGACATCGAGATGACCGAGGAACTGGGTGACCTTTTGTTGCAGGTGGTTTTTCACTGCCAATTGGCGAACGAGCGCGGCGCGTTTGATTTTGAAAAAGTGACGCGGCATCTGGTGGACAAACTTATCCGCCGCCATCCCCACGTTTTTGCCGCGACCAAAGTCAAAGACGTGGACGAGGTCTGGGCGAACTGGGAAAAAATCAAAAAGGCGGAAAAGCACGGCACGCATTTGGAACGAAAGTCGGTGCTGGACGGCATTCCGAAACATCTGCCGGCATTGCTGCGGGTGGAAAAACTGTCGAAGAAGGCGCGTAAGGCCAACCTGTTCGCCGGCAAAAAACCCGCAAAAAAACTGACCAAAACGCAGTTGGCGCAGGAGCTTTTTGCGCTGGCGGAGTTCGCGCAAAGCCGGGGCTGGGGCGCAGAAGAGCTGTTGTGCGGCGAAATCAAAAAGGTCGAGCGCCGGCTGCGCCGGCTGGAACAAACCAAATTGTCAAAAAACGGGCATTGACAGATTTTGGAAATCTGGTTTAATTCCCGACCCTTTGCGGGGAAAAAATTTATGTATGCCGTTTTAGAAACCGGAAGCAAACAATATCGCGTCGTTGCCGGCGACACGTTGGAAATCGAAAGCCTCGCGACCGAGGCGGGCAAGCCGGTCACGTTTGATCGCGTGCTGCTCGTCAACAATGAAGGCAAAGTGACCGTGGGTTCGCCCACCGTGACGGGCGCGACCGTGACGGCCGATGTCGTGGCGCACAAGCGCGGCGAACACAAGCTCACTTTCAAGATGAAACGCCGCAAAGGTTATCACAAGACCATCGGCCATCGTCAGGAATTGACGGTTGTTAAAATCACTGCAATCAACGCTTAAAATTAAGATTTTATGGCACATAAAAAAGGTCAAGGTAGCGTAAGAAACGGCCGCGACAGCGTCAGCAAGCGGCTCGGCGTAAAAGAATTTGGCGGCACGGTTGTCAGCGCCGGCAGCATCATTGTCCGCCAGCGCGGCAGCAAGTTTATCGCCGGTAAGAATGTCGGCACCGGCCGCGACTGGACATTGTATGCGCTCGCCGACGGCAAGGTTTTGTTCGACAAGAACAGCCGCCGCGTGAACGTGGTGGTGGAAGCCGCCGACGCGAAGAATTAATTTTCGCCCGTTAATTTCCAGGCGAGGTCTATGGCCTCGCCTTTTTTATTTTTTACAGAGCCAGAATTCCGCAGAATGTTTTTGCTGATTTGTTGGATTGAATTCTGTGAAATTCTGTTAAATCTGTTTAAAAGATCATGTTCATCGACGAAATCAAAGTCTACGCGAAAGCGGGTCACGGCGGACCCGGCTGCGTGGCGTTCCATCGCGAAGCTTACATCACCAAGGGCGGCCCCAGCGGCGGCAACGGCGGCCGCGGCGGCAGCGTGATCTTGCAGGCGGACCACGACCTGAACAATCTCATCCAGCAATATTACGTTCCGCGCCTCATTGCGCCCGACGGTGAAGGCGGCATGGGCAAGGGCATGGACGGCCACGCCGGCAAAGATCTGATCGTCAAAGTTCCGTGCGGCACGCTCGTGTGGCGATTGCCGTCCGCGCCGAAACCGGTCGCGGAAGACGAGGAGGACGACGGCGAGTTGGAGACCGAGGGCAAGCCGACTTTTTTTCCGACGGCGATCAGCAAACGCGGTTTGATCCGCAGCGCCACTGGCACGCGGGCGCAGGAAATTGATTTGAGCCAGGAACCGGAAGAAAGTTCGGACGGGAAAATGCCCGCGCCGCAGGGCGAACTCGTCGCCGACCTCACGGAAAACGGCCAGCAGTTTGTTTTGTGCAAGGCCGGCCGCGGCGGTTTAGGCAACCGCAATTTCGCCACGTCGCGCCATCAAACTCCGCGCTTTGCGCAGCCGGGCGAAGACGGCGACGAAGGCGAATTTATTTTGGAGCTGCGCATCGTGGCCGAAGTCGGGCTGGTCGGCTACCCGAACGCGGGCAAGTCCACGCTGCTCACCGCGATTTCCAAGGCGCGGCCGAAGATCGCGGCGTATCCCTTTACCACTTTGACGCCGCAAATCGGCATCGTGGAATATCCGGTGGATTTCAAACGGCTCACCGTTTGCGATGTGCCAGGCTTGATTGAAGGCGCGCACAACAACGTCGGGCTGGGCCATAAATTTCTCCGCCACATCCAGCGCTGCAAGATTCTCGTGCTGCTGCTCGACATGGCCGGCACGGATAACCGCAAGCCGTGGGACGATTACAAACAATTGCTGCGCGAACTGGAGCTTTACGATCCGGCGCTGGTGAAAAAGCCGCGCCTGGTGGTGGCGAACAAAATTGACGAGGCCGTCGCCGAGGAATATCTGAAGCAGTTCAAAAAGAAGTTCAAAAAAGTTTCCGTGCTGCCGATTTCAGCGGCGTTCGATCACGGCATGGAAAAATTCCGGCAGACCATCCGCGAAAAAGTGGAAGAACTTTCCAAGGAGTAGCCGCGCCGCGCGACCACGTCGACCGTTACACATCTAGCTCGAAAAACCGCATCACGGTGTCACCGTGCTTGAGCATTTTCACTTCCATCCACGGCGCGACGATGTCCAGCGTGTCGCGTTTGGTGTGGCCGAGCATGAATCGGCCACCGGGCGCGAGCAGCTTCGGCAGGCTTTTGTCATCCAGTAATTGCTGGGCAAACGACGTCGAGCGGCGATTCACATTTTTTTCACCGTAAGGCGGATCGGCCAAAATCAAATCAAACTGCCGGCCGCTTTCCGCCAACTGGTTCATCACCGGGAAAACATCCTGCGTCCGCACTTCGAGAGTTTCGCCAAAGCCGGCCGCATCCGCATTGCTGCGGATGAAATCCGCGTGCTTGTAAGATTTCTCCACGCACATCACCGCCGCCGCGCCGCGGCTCAAGCATTCCAAGCTCAACGCGCCGCTGCCGGCGAACAGCTCCAGCACCCGCGCGTCCACCACGCGGTCGCCGAGCGAATTGAAGACCGCCTGTTTGACGAGGTCGGGCGTCGGGCGGACATCCAGTCCTTTCGGGACTTTCAAAATCCGCCGCGCCGCTTGGCCACCGGTGATGCGCATAAATATTTGTGGTAGGGATGAGCTGCGGCTCATCCCAAATGTTTGGGCGGCGCGGCAACGCCGCCCTACCAATTATTGAAACAGCTCCGCAAAGAAGCTCTTCATATCCGCCCACGACCGCCGGTCGGCGCGTTCGTTGTATTTTGCGCCGGGATTGCTGAAGCCCGGATCGGGCTGCGTAAAGCTGTGGACTGCGCCGCCGTATTTAATCAGTCGCCAGTCCACGCCGGCATCGCGCATTTCTTTTTCAAACGCGGCGAGGTCTTCCGGTTTTTCAAACGGGTCATCCGCACCGTGGCAGGCGAGCACTTTGCACTTGATGTTCTTGCCGTCCGCCGGCGTCGGCGAATCCAGCCCGCCGTGGAAACTCACGACGCCCGCGAGATCCGCACCGCAGCGGGCCAATTCGATCACAGTCGTGCCGCCGAAACAATAGCCGATGGCGGCGACGCGTTTCGTATCCACTAGTTTATTTTTCTTCAGCACGTCGAGGCCGGCGTTCACACGGGCGCGCAACAGCGCGCGGTCGGTTTTATACTTGGTGGCTTCGGCTCCGGCTTCCGAGGTGTTTTTGGGATGAATGCCCTTGCCGTAAATATCCGCACAAAATGCGACGTAGCCCAGCGCCGCCAGTTGTTCCGCACGATGCTTTTCGTAATCGGTCAAGCCGAGCCATTGATGCACGACCAGCACGCCGGGACGCGCGCCGGCAACGGAATCGTCATAAGCCAGGTAGCCTTCGAGCGTCGCGTCACCTTGTTTGTAGGCGACGGTTTGCGTCACCAGTTTTGCCTGGACGGAAACCGCGCCGGCCAGCGCCAGAAAAAGAGGGAGAATGGTTTTCATAACGGCTCAATTCATAAACTGCAATTTGCCGGAACACCAGCAAAGATTCGGAGTCGCGCGAAGGACGCGAAGGGAGCGAAGGTGGAAATTGATTTTCTTCGAAACCTTCGCATTCTTCGCGCGACAGATTTTTTTATCGGCAGTATTCCACCAGGGCGATTATCATCGGCGCGCGTGAAACCACTCGAACCACCGGATTCGCATCTGCTCGACGCCGCCATCGGCTGGCTGGGACTGGGCTGCGCGGAGGACGCGCTCGCCGAGTTGGCGGACATTTCCGCTGCCAACCAAAATCATCCAGCCGTGCTCGAGGCGCGCTGGACGATTTCCGCGCACGCGCAAAAATGGCAGGAGGCTTTGCTGATCGCCGGCGCAGAACTGGTGATCGCGCCGGACGACGCGGCCGGCTGGCTGCACCGCGCGTATGCCTTGCGCCGCGTGACCGACGGCGGTTTGTCGCAGGCGTGGGACGCGTTGCTGCCCGCCGCGGAAAAATTTCCGGCGGAACCGATCATCGCCTACAACCTTTCCTGCTACGCCTGCCAAATGCAAAAGCTCGATGCGGCACGCGAATGGTTTTATCGCGCCATGGCCGCTGGCAAAAAGGACGTCATCAAACAAATGGCGCTGGCGGATGACGATCTGCAGCCGCTCTGGACCGAGATCAAGGAGCTGTGAAACCGAAAAACGCCATTTTATCCGTCGCCAACCTGCGCATCGTGCGTGACGGCACGGTGATTCTGGACGAGGTGGACTGGCGCGTGCAGCGCGGTGAACATTGGGTGTTGCTTGGCGCGAACGGTTCCGGCAAAACGTCCTTGCTGAACGCGCTCACCGGTTATCTGATGCCGACGAGCGGAGAAATTTCTGTGC
The DNA here is from genome assembly GCA_903884535.1 of uncultured Verrucomicrobia subdivision 3 bacterium. GTDB lineage: Bacteria > Verrucomicrobiota > Verrucomicrobiia > Limisphaerales > UBA11358 > UBA11358. Next base: position 36,518 of record CAISEZ010000155.1, on the reverse strand, counting down.
TCGGCGAAACTTACGGCGACTCCGACTGGCGCGAATTGCGGAAAAAAATTGGCCTCGTCAGCTCGTCCGTGCGGCAAATGATGGCCGACGATGAACCGGCGCTGGAAACCGTGGCGAGCGGCAAATACGCGATGATCGATTTCTGGGGGCGCGTGACGCGCGCCGAAAAAGCGCAGGCGCTGAAATTATTGCGCCAGGTGGAGTGCGAATACCTGGCCGCGCGGCCGTGGCGCGTGCTGTCGCAAGGCGAACGGCAGCGCGTGCTGATCGGCCGGGCGCTGATGGCGAAGCCGCGCGTTCTGATTTTGGACGAACCGTGCGCCGGGTTGGACCCGGCGGCGCGCGAACATTTCCTGCAATTTCTCCAGCGGCTCGGCGCACAGAAAAATGCGCCGACGCTGGTTTTGGTCACGCATCACGTCGAGGAAATCATGCCGGTGTTTTCGCATCTGCTGGTTTTGAAAAATGGAAAAGTTCTCGCGGCTGGGGGAAAATCTGTGGCGTTAACGACGAAAAATTTGTCGCGGGCGTTTGAAGCGAAACTGAAGCTGCATTTCAGAAACAAGCGCTTTGTGATGAGTGTGCGGCCAAAACGCACCGAATTAGTTTAACATAGAACAACCACTCTACTTCACGTTTGGAGGTTTGTAATATTGAATAAATTGATCATGCACTCCAATAATTTTTGACCGATCAGGTGTATCAAAAATTGAAACGTTTATCAGATAACTGCGACCAGACTGAAATCCACGTATGTCAGGCGATCGCATCATGACGTTCGTGCTGCCCGGTTTAATTTCTGCATCAAGCACAATCGGGTTTGCGTAGTTCGTCGGATTCTGGAATTTGGTGCGAAGATAAAGTGGCGTGACAATTTCTTTGCGCGGTTTGAGAAAGAGGGCATAGCAACAGTTGGTTAAATTGTGTTGCTGATCTAGTTTCAATGCGAAACCACCACCTTTAGTAAGAAAATAATCGCTTCGCGTAGGCTGCGGTCTTTCACCGCCAATAGGAAACTGAACGAAGTTGTCCTTGCCGCTGGTTATTGCAGACATCGGCTTATTTTCAGCACAGCCAACAAGTCCGAGCGCGAAAATAGATATTAAAAGAAATCGAATCATAAATTTCACGCCGTCACCGGAGGCAGCACCGATTCTTGCGCCCAGTCGAATAGTTTCTTGGCCTTGATGATTTCAAAGATTTGCGGCGGTAAATCATTTAAGCCGTCACAACTTCAACCCGTGTGGAGAAGCCGAGTTGTTTCAGGAGTTGCTCGCAGTCTTCCCAAGTGAGACCAAAGGCGCGCACATCGGCCACGCCGAGACGCGCCACGACGGCGGAAAGCGTGGCGGCATCACGCGCGGCAAATTCGCCGTCCATGACGGCATCTTCGGCCCAGCTTACCAGTTGCGCCAGCGTGAGGTCGTGGTGCAAGTAGGCCGCAATTTTGTCGGCCACGGTCTGTTTCGTGATCGTCATGGTAAAATCCTACACTTGGCGATGGCCTTTATCCACCGGATATTTCTCGTGGACTTCAACGAGCTGGCCCTTTTCATCATAAATTTCCTGCCAGAACCGGAGGGTTTGTTCGGCGGCGTCCACTTCCTTGAAATAGCGCGCAAGCCAGCCGAGCCGTCCCGGAACGTCGAGCATGTAACGTCGGCCGCCATCGGGCAGATTTTCCCAGCGACCAAACTTGCTTTCGTTTTGTCGTCGGTTGCTCACGATTTTATGATTCGCTTACGCTGCCAGCGCCGCCTTCTGTCCCCAGCCAAACAGTTTTTTGGCCTTGATGACTTCAAAAATTTGCGGCGGGATGAGCTGCGCGAGTGATTCGTCGCCGGAATGGATCTTGGCCAGCACTTCGCCGGAATAAATTTTCAGGCTGGCGGCGTTGAAGCTGGTGAGGTTCTCGATGAATTTGTTCTCGACCAGATGCAGGTAGAGATGCCGCAGGTGCGGCGGGACTTCGAGATTTTCCACCGTGGTAAGCTTGCCGGTTTTTTTGTCGAGCGACGGATAGACGTAAAGTTTCGCGCCGTTTTTGAACAGCTGGCCGAGCGATTCCATGAGGCCGCCGGGCAGGTCGGTGTAAAATTTTTCGTCCAGCACGTCGCGCAACCGCACGAGGCCGATGGGCAGGCCGATGGGTTTTTGCGTCTGGCGCGAAAGATAGGTGACGAGACGATGGTAACGGAGAAAATTGGAAATAAGCACCGGCTTGCCGAGCGCGCCGAGCGTGTCCACGCGATCCAAAAAGTCGCGATGATCAATGGCGTTTTCGACCTGCAACTGGCGCAGGGTCATCTCGAACATGACGACGGGGACCTCGCCCTGAAGCGCGGGTTCCTGCGCGAATTTTTCCTGCGCGCGTTCCAGCATGTCGAGCATGGGATTCGTGAGCGGGCGGAAACTACCGCGCTCCAGCAGCACGGGTTTTTTGTAAAGAATTTCGCTGGGGATGATGGTCTCGCCATTGGCGGTGAACATGGCGGCTTCGGCGATGCCCTGTTCCACGAGTTGCAGGGCCATGAGCCGGTTGTCCACGCCGGTGAAGGCGGGCCCGGAAAATTTAATCATGTCCACTTCCACGCGCTGACTGGTCAAGCCGTCGAGCAAGGTGCCGATCAACGTCGCCGGATCGGAGGTTTGGTAAAACGCACCGTGAATCAAATTGACGCCGAGGATACCGACGGCTTCCTGCTGGCGCGGCGTTTCCCAATCCAGCAGGCGCACGTGAATGATGATCGTGGCGGGATCGCCGTGCGGGTGGACTTGAAATTTGATGCCGAGCCAGCCCTGGCCTTCTTCCATGCCAGGGCGCAGACCTTGTTTGGTGGCGACGGTGTTGGCGAAGGCGAAGAACGTGCATTTGTCGCCGCGTGCTTTGTCGAGGCGCTGGAGGAGCAGATCAAATTCCAAGTCGAGCATCGCGCCGAGCCGCTTGCGGCTGACGTAGCGTTCAGCCTGACCGTAAATGGCATCGCTCACCGCCATGTCGTAGGCGGAAATCGTCTTGGCCACGGTGCCGGAAGCTTTGCCGACGTGAAAAAACCAGCGGGCAACCTCCTGGCCGGCACCGATTTCAGCAAACGTGCCGTATTTCTTCGCATCCAGATTGATCTGGAGCGCCTTTTGTCCAGTATTAAGTTTTTCTTTGCTCATGGTTTGCCTCGCGCGGAAAATACCGGAAAACCGCACCTTGTCCAACAAGATGCGGTTTCCGCTTTTCGCACAAAACGCTTTTGCTACAGTATCTGAATGTATCGGACGCAGGATTTACATGTTAAGGAAATAGTGCCGCTGCTTTCGCCGCGGGCGCTGAAAGCGATCACGCCCGTAAGCGAGACCGTGAACGCCACCGTCGCGCAGGCGCGCGAACGCATTATCCATATTTTGGCGCAAACCGACCCGCGCTTGCTGGTGGTCATCGGTCCGTGCTCGATCCACGACGAAAAATCCGCGCTGGAATATGCGGCAAAGCTAAATGCCCTTCGTCAGGAATTCGCCGACAAAATGGAAATCGTCATGCGCGTTTATTTTGAAAAGCCGCGCACGACCATCGGCTGGAAAGGCCTAATCAACGACCCGCACATGGACGGTTCGCAGGACATCGAGACCGGCTTGAAAACCGCGCGGCAACTGCTGCTGGAAATCAACAGCCTCGGTTTGCCGTCGGCGACGGAATTTCTCGACCCGATCGTGCCGCAATACATCGCCGACCTCATCACTTGGGCGGCCATCGGCGCGCGCACCACGGAATCGCAGACGCACCGGGAAATGGCGAGCGGCTTGTCCATGCCGGTCGGTTTGAAAAATTCCACCGACGGCAGTTTGCAGGTGGCGATTGACGCGATGGGCGCGACGCGCCATCCACACAGTTTTCTGGGCATGAATGAAGACGGCGCGACGGCCATCGTCCGCACAAACGGCAACCCGAACGCGCACGTCGTGTTGCGCGGCGGCCGCGCGATGACCAATTACGACGCGGCCAGCATCCAGGCGGCGGAGGCAAAACTGGTTTCGGAAAAATTGCCGCCGGTATTGATGGTGGATTGCAGCCATGCGAATTCGGAAAAGAAATTCGCCAAGCAGGAAGAGGTCTGGCGCAGCGTCATCGAACAACGCGTGGGCGGCACGAAATCGCTCATCGGCATGATGGTCGAAAGCCATTTGAGTGAGGGCAACCAGCCGATTCCCAATAATCTTTCCGAGCTGCGCTACGGCGTGAGCATCACGGATTCGTGCATCGGCTGGGAAACCACGGAGCGGATGCTGCGCTGGGGCTACGAAGCTTTGAAAAAAGCTTGACCGGAAAACCGTTCACGGCCACGACCAGGCGTAAGGAAAGCGCAGCCGGTAAAACCATTGCGAACCGGTGACGGGCACGAAAACCGACTGGTTGACATTGGTGCTGCTGAAACTTTTCACGCTGGCCCAGTTCGTCGCCGCCAGATCCGCAAATCCGTCCACAAATCCGTTCAAGCCGACCGGCGTGTTCACAATATCCAGCCGGTTGCTGCCGTTGAGCGCGGTAATCTGGCCCACCTGCACGGGCGAAATAAGCTGCTGAACGTAGTCGGCAACCACTTCGTGCATCTTCGCGGTGGGATCAAAATCATCCCAGAAAATGAAATTGGTGCCCGGGCCGTTGGTGGCCGCCGTAATAAGGGGGGCATTGATGGCCGCAACGCTAATGTTGCCCTGGCCGAGATTGACGACTGCGTTAGTCAACCCATAATAAGCAGCGTTCGTCAGCACGTTGTCGAGCAGGCTGAAAATATCCGGCGCAAAAATTTTCAGCCCCGGACACAGCGCATTTGCCTGGTTCAAAGTATTGGTGAAAGCAATATTGTAAGCGAGTATTCGCTGCCGAACAAAACTGCGGTCGCTGGAACCAAGGTTGTCGTAGGCCGGAATTTCCATCAGGTTCACGGCATTGGGCATGACTAAGGTGCGGACCCCTTTGGCAAACAGATTGGTAATCGCCTTGTAATGGTTGGTCAGCGACAGGTTCATGTTCGTCGTCCACGCCACGAGACTGGAATTCGTCGAATAAGGCGGATTGAGTTCACCCAAGAAGCCGACAAAATCCGCATCGTTGGCCCACACCACAAACAGGTCGTTGGTGGCGTCGGCCGGTGCCGTGAAGCGACTGACGTTGGTGACCAGATTGCCGCTGTCCTGGCCGAAGTAGGACCAGTTTTTGTTGGCGTCATACGCCAGTCCCTGCCGCTGGGCCAGCACCTCGATCCAGACCCGCCCGTTGGCATAACGCTTGCCGTAGTATTGCGGCCCGGGGGACGGATTGTTGGTCGTGGTGCAAATACCGTCGCCGAAAACGTAGAGAGAATTAAAGGCTGAAGCGGTCGAAAAAACGACCGAGCCAAAAAGCAAAATCACACATGTGAACGGATGCAGCTTATTCACCCAGCCATTCTAACGCGAGTTGAACCGATGTAAAGATGGCAACTGGTCCGGTTTGAGTATTTGCTGACAGGCCGGCGGCGGGGCGCTAAACTACGGGCGCTAAAACACGGCCTGCGCACATTTTTAATCGCGCCGGACAAAACCCAAAATGCATCGCCCACTTTTTTTGAAATGGCTCGCACTCTTTCTGGCCGGCCTGGCCGCTGGAAAAGTATCCGCGAACGGCTTCCGGCTCGCGGACCAGGATGCGCTGGCCACCGCGCGCGGCGAAGCCTTTGTGGCCACCGCCGACACGCCGGCGGCCATTTACTATAATCCGGCGGGCATCACGCAGTTGACCAACAATAATCTCCGCAGCGGCATTTACGGTATTTATCTCGACCCCACTTTCTCGCCGCCGGCGGGCCGGCCGAACAGCGGTAAGACTTATACCATCGGCAAACACTTCGCCGCCGTGCCGCAGATGTTTGTCACGCACAGGCTGAAAAATCTGCCGTTGAGTTTTGGCGTGGGGCTTTACGCGCCTTACGGCGGCAGCCTCAGTTGGCCGAGCGACAGCGGTTTCCGGTCCGTCGCCACCAAAGGCTCGCTGACTTATTTGAGATTGAATCCCGTCGTGGCATATCAACTATTGCCGTCGCTGTCGCTCGCCGCCGGCGCGATGGTGGACTATGCGCACATTGATCTGGAACAAGGTTTGAGTTCATTCACGGCCTCGCCGAACTTTTTCACGTTTTCCGGTGCGGGCTATACGGCCGGCTACAACGCCGGCGTGCGCTGGCAACCGCTGGATAAAATTTCGCTGGGCGCCACGTTTCGCAGCACGACGCCCATCACATTTGACGGCCAAACTGATTTTGAACAACAGCCGGTTTTGCGCACCACCCAGCGTGCCGCCCAGATGAATTTGAAATTCCCGCTGACCGTGGTGGCAGGCCTTTCATTTCGACCGACGCCCAAATGGAATATTGAATTCGATGCCGACTATACCGACTGGAGCAGTTTCGGCAAAACCAGCATCCAGCAGCAGACGCCGGTGCCTTATCCGCTGAACCGCACCGGCACGATTCCGGTGACGCTCAACTGGCAGAGCAGCTGGATGTATGAGCTCGGTGTGACGCGCTATTTTGACAATGGCTGGCACGTCAGCGCCGGCTATGTGTTCGACCAGAATTCCGTGCCGGACAATTATTACACGCCGTTGGCTGCCGATTTGGACCGGCATTTTTTCAGCGTTGGCACCGGCTTCCGCGGCAAACGCTACAGCCTCGACGTGGCCTACCAAATGGGCTACGGCCCGGCGCGCACCGTCACCGGCAGCACGCCATCGTCCACGCCGGGACAATTCGCCGGCCAGTCCGCCGACGGCACCTACAATTTCATCAGCCACGCCATCATGCTGACGGCGGGCCGGAATTTTTAAGCGCAACAATCGCGTTGTTTTGGCGGGCCGGATGTTCCATTCTCCCCGCGAGATGAGTCCTGTTGTCAACCGCAGCGGCGGCAGCGCGGACGGGGTTTCCAACCCGCCGCCCCGGCCCCGGGCCAAGTCGTCGTTGCCCGCCCACGCCGAAATCCAGGTGGTTTATGAAACCGCCGAAGGCGTGACATTGCGCGGCACGCCGCTGCATCTCAATCGCTACGCCGTCGTCTGGGAACTCCACAATCCGGGCATCGCGCCGCGCCTGTCGGAGACGCTCGAACACTTCAAAATCATTTTTCAGGAGCGCACGATTTACGCCGGCCGCGCCGTCATCAGCAACCTCGTGGAGGCCGGCACCAAAACCGTGTGCGACGCCACACTCGAAGAAGCGAATTGGACAGGTTTGGATTTTTCCGTGATTCCGGCCGCCGGCCAGGTGGCGAAGGAATTTAAAAATTTCCTCGGTGAGTGGCAGAAACTTTACAAAGTCTCGCCGGCGTTCAAGGTCGTCATCGCCGACCTGCAAATGTTTCTGACGGATTTGCGGCTCTGGCTGGAGCAAATGGAACTGGGCCTCCGCGCCGCGCCCGGCAGCCGCCGGCCCGAACTGGAGAAAAAAATCACGGACGAACTCGGCCCGGTCATCCTGCCGCTGCTGACGAATTTTTTCGAAAAGTTTGAACAGGCATTGCGCGACGTTGAACCGGAACTGCTGCCGGTGCATCAGACTTTGGCCCGGCGCCAACTGCATCCGCTGCTGCTGTGCTCGCCGTTTCTCTACCGCTGTTTCGCCAAGCCGCTCGGCTATGCGGGCGATTATGAAATGGTGAACATGATGATGCGCGAACCGCTCGAAGGCGGTTCGCTCTACGCCAAAATCATCAATCTCTGGTTCGTTCGGCAGGCACCGGCGGAGGCGCATCGCAACCGCATCCAGCGGCTCATCCGGTATCTCGAAGCAACCGCCGGCAGCGCCACGCGGCGGGGACGGCCGGCAAAAATCATCAGCGTGGGCTGCGGCCCGGTCCACGAGGTGCAGCAGTTTTTGCGCGACAGCCCGCTGGCCGACCATGTCCATTTTACGCTGCTGGATTTCAACGAGGAAACGCTCGCGCATGTGCAAACGGTCATGGCTCAGGCCAAACGAACATTTCACCGCCGCACGTCGTTCCAGTTTGTCAAAAAATCGGTGCAGCAGATCGTCAAGGAATCCGCGCGACCCGGCGAGCCGGCCTTAGAAAAATATGATTTGGTCTATTGTGCCGGGTTGTTTGATTATTTAAGCGATGCGGTCTGTCAGCGGCTGATGGATATTTTTTACGACTGGCTGGCACCCGGTGGACGGCTGGTGGTCACGAACGTGGACGTTTACAATCCGCGCCGGCTCACGATGGAACACATCATGGAATGGCATCTGTTTTATCGCCGGGGCGCCGAGCTGTTGGCCTTGAAACCTGCAGCCGTGCCGGCGGATTTTTGTGCCGTCAAAGCCGATCCCACCGGTGTGAACATTTATTTCGAAGCTCAGAAACCCCAACGTGAATAAAGTTTTGTCCAACGCCGAGGCGGAAATCGTGGCGGCCTTCAACGCCTACGAGGCGCAGCAGCGCATCGGCAACACCAAGGTCGGCTGCGCGCTGGTGGTGACGCTGATGCCGCTCGGCAGCTCGATGGACTACGTTTTTTATCCCGGCCAATTGTGGCCGTTCTTCGGCCTGCGACTGGCGTGTTCGTCCATCGCCGCGCTGATCTGGGCGGTGCTCTACACGCGGCTGGGCCGGCAATACAGCCAGTGGCTGGGCTTGGCCGTGCCGCTGCTACCCGTTATTTTTCTGGCGTGGATCATCGCGGTCACGAACGGCTTCGGCTCGACGTATTACGCCGCGTTGAACCTGGTGCTGCTGGCCGTCGGCGCGGTGCTACATTGGACGCTGCGCGAAAGCATCGTTGCCGTGCTGCTGGCGCTGGGGCTGTATGTCGGCGCGGGTTTGTTTCATGGAGATTTCAAACATATCGGGATGGAAGTGATTTTTAATAATTTTTATTTCATCGCGCTAATGGACATCATCGTCGTCGTTGGCACCTATTTTCAAAGCCGCGCGCGGTTTCGCGAATTTGTATTGCGGCAGGAACTCGACAAGAACCGGAAGGCGCTCGAAACCAGCCTCGCCCAACTCAAGGAAAATGAGGCGCAGCTCGTCCAATCGGAAAAACTCGCGTCGCTCGGCCGCATGAGCGCCGGCATGATTCACGAGATCAACAATCCGCTGAACTTCGCCACCACCGGTTTGTTCACGCTGCGCAAAAAAGGCAAATATCTTGCGCCGGAACAGCAGGCCGATTACGCGGACATTTTGAAAGACGTCGAGGAGGGCGTGAAGCGCGTGCAGACCATCGTTTCGGATCTGCGGATGTTCACGCATCCGGACACCGAGCAGCGCGACGATGTGGCCGTGAGCGAAGTGGTCACGGCCGCGTTGCGGTTTTTGAACAACGAACACAAAGTTCAATTCGAGCAAGCGCTGCCGGCGAACCTGACCATCTGGGCGAACAAGAATAAATTGATTCACGTCCTGACCAACCTGCTGCAAAACTCGCTCGACGCTTTGAAGACCAAGACCTTCACGGACGAAGTGCCCACCGTGCGCATCGCCGGGCGCACGGAAAATGGCGTGACGTTTTTGACCGTGCATGACAACGGCCCCGGCATCGCCGCCGCCAATCTGGACAAAATCTACGATCCGTTTTTTACCACCAAGGATGTCGGCGAAGGCATGGGCCTGGGCCTGAGCATCTGTTACCGCATCGTGCGCGAGGCGAAGGGGAAAATTTCCGTGAAGACCGAGCCGGGGAAATTTTGCGAATTCACGCTGGAATTTCCCACCACCGAAATTCCGCCGGCAACCCAATGAACAACCACTATGGAAACGGCCACCGACTATAAAAAATTCGCCATCCTCTATGTGGATGACGAGGAGAAATCGCTGAAATATTTCGCCCGCGCATTTGGCGACGATTTCCGCATCTTCACCGCCAACAACGCGCAGGATGGATTGAAACTGCTCGAGACCCACGCCGACGAAATCGGCCTGCTCCTGACCGACCAGCAGATGCCCGGCGAAAAAGGCGTCTGGCTGCTCGAACGCGCCCGCCAGCTTCGCCCGCAGATTTTGCGGATGCTCGTCACCGCTTACGCCGACATGGACGCCGCCATCGCCGCGGTCAACGCGGGCGCGATCTATCGCTACGTCACCAAGCCGTGGGATCCGCCACGGCTCCAGCTCGACTTGCAGCAGGCGCTGGAATTTTTCATCGTTCAGACCGAGCGCGACCAGTTGCTCGCCGAAAAAATGTCCGCGCTGCGCAACATGATGATCGCCGACCGCATCGTCAGCCTCGGCCTGCTCGCCGCCGGCTTGAGCCATCACATCAAAAATTCATTGGTTTCAGTAAAAACCTTTCTCGAGCTTGCGCCCGTCAAACTGGCGGAGGAAAAAACCTGCGCCGACCGCCTATGTGATCCGGATTTCTGGCGCGACTACCACCAGAACGTCCAAGGTCAGATCGAAAAAATCAACAGCCTGCTCACCGACCTGCGCACCGCTCTGGAAACCGATCCCCACGAGCTGTTCGCGGATGAAATCCATTTGCAGGTCGCCGTCACCGAACGGCTGGCGGAATTGCAGGAACCGTTTGCGGCCCGCCGGCTCACCGTGGAAAATCAAATTCCCGACACACTGCCGACGCTGCACGTGGACCGTCCCAAATTCGACCGGCTGCTGGATTTGCTTTTCCGGCACGAACTGGCGCTGCTGCCCGCCGGAAGCCATTTGACGCTCACTGCCGAGGCACAGGGCGCGGACGTGGTGCTGCAACTCGCCGACAACGGACCGGCGCTGCCTCCGGAAACGATGAATGGAATTTTTGATCCGTTTTCCAACGCCGCCGCCGGCCCGTCCGAATACGGCATCAATTTGATGGCCTGTTTTGTGATCGCGCATCATCACGGCGGCAAGATCGAGGCCCGGAGCGGGGCGGACGGCGGCAACCGGTTCATCCTCCGCCTGCCGCGCCAGCCGGTGCACGCGCCGGCCGCGCCGGATGAGGCGGAGCAACTGAAAAAGACGCTGCGCAACGAAAATCTCTGGGGCAAAATCCTCGCCAACGGCTAAAAAACTACGACTTGGCCGGGCGGCGCACCGCGTCTTTTTTGTCCTCCAGCTCGGACTGGATTTTTTTGCGTTCGCGGCCCAATTGCTGCCGGAGCATTTCCGCTTTTTCCTCATCCCCCGCCGCGGCGGCTTGCGCCATCTCACCTTTCAAGGCGATTTCGCGTTCGGCGATTTTGGCGGTATAGCGGGACTCTAATTCGGCCAACTGCTTTTTTTGCGCCGGGGTGAGTTTGGCGGAAGGCGCGTTTTTATTGAGCCGTTCCATGGCCAGTTCGTAAGAAGATTTCATCGGTGATTTGGTTTTAAAAATTATGACGGCTTCGTTGGTGAGTTCGTGCTTTCGTTTTTTTTCTTCCACGGTTGCTCGGGAAATTTATCGGGCATGCGCACCACTTTGACGGTGGGCGGCTTCGGCCTAGCCATTTGCAATTCCGGATCGGCGATTGCTTCTGTTGCCGGCTCATTGGATTTCGCCGCTTGATTTTCTGCCCGCCAGCCGGCGATGCGCGCCTGCAAACCGTGGTGTTCGGCAGTCACCTTGTCGCCGAATTTCATGTAGAACAAGGAAAGGTTGGTGTGGACGAGCTGTTCCTTGGGCCGCAGTTTTTCAGCCTTGTGACCTTCGGCAATCGCGCCGGCAAAATCGCCCAGTCGATACTGCGCCATACCCAGCGCGAGCTGCGCGTCGAAATGTTCCGGCTCGGCGGCAAGAACCGTTTTCATCTTGGCCGCGGCGCTGGAGAAATCGCCCCGGCTGAAATCAAACATCGCGTCGTCAAATTGTTCCTGGGCAGTCATCGGTTAAACTCACGCTAACGCACGCTTGCCGCCGGGCGCAAGCCGCGGAACGCGCTCATTTTGTTCAAGCCTTTAATCAGTATTGCTAATCGCCTCTTTTCGCCTGCCGGCCGGCGACGGCGCGTATTTTGTATTATGCTTGTAATTAACGACATATACATTGGATTAGAAATTGACACGTTCCCCTAAAGTCATTTAACGTGTCATGGCATTGGTGTCGCACTGATTTGTCTTCAGTCGTCAAAATCTCCTTTGCAGTCAGTCAATCTTTTAATTCGAGGTTCCATGAGTGATACAATTGAAAAGGCACCGTCATCGGGTGGTGCGCAGAAAGTTTCGCAGATCAACGAAGTGGTGATCCGCATCGCCGGCAATTCGCAGGACGGCATCCAGGCCATCGGCGGTTTTCTCGCACGGCTCGCCGGCCGGAGCGAACAGGAAGTCATGACGTTCATGACCATTCCAGCCACCATTTCCGGCGGCGCGTCCATCTTTCAAGTCCGCATGGGCAGCGGCGAGGTTTTGAGTTCTGGCGACGAAGCCGACGTGCTGCTCGCGTTTTACCAGCACAGCTACGACGCGCATCTGGCCTCGCTCAAGAAAGGCGGCATCGTGCTTTACGATTCCGACCACGTCGTGCCAAATGAAGATCTCAAAAAAACGTATCACCATCTTGGCATTCCGATTTCCGGCCTGACGGTCGAAGCCATCGGCGGCACCGCCAAGGACAAGGGTAAAAATATTTTCGCGCTCGGCCTCATCGCCAAGATGTTCGATTTGAACATGCCGAAGCTGGAAAAATTGATTGGCGAACGCTTCACCGGCAAAGACCCGAGCATTTTAAACAACGCGCTCGCCGCGTTCCATGCCGGCCACGCGAATCCGCTTGGCAACGTGCTCGAAACTTTCAAGTTCGTTGACGCGCAGAAAAAAGACGGCCATCAGGTCGTCATGAACGGCAACGAAGCCATCGGCTACGGACTCATCGCTGCCGGCGTGCGTTTTGGCGCGGGTTATCCGATTACGCCGTGGACGGACATCATGGAATTGCTCCGCCGCGAACTGCCGAAATACGGTGGCTGCTTCATCCAGACCGAAGACGAAATCGCGGCCATCTCGATGGCCATCGGCGGCAGCTACGCCGGTCGCGTCGCGGTCACCGGTTCGAGCGGTCCCGGAATTTCGCTCAAGACTGAGGCGCTCGGCTGGGCGATCATGGCGGAAATGCCGCTGGTCATTATTGACGTGCAGCGCGGCGGGCCGTCGACCGGCATGCCGACGAACATCGAGCAGTCGGATTTGAACATCGCGGTCAACGGCGGTCACGGCGACGCCCCGCGCGTCGTCATCGCGCCGGCGAACGTCGAGGATTGTTTTTACATGGCGATTGAAGCCGTGAACATCGCGCGCAAATACAGCGTGCCGGTGATTTTGCTGACCGACCAGGGCATCGCCACGCGCATCGAGGCGTTTGTGGAACCGAACCTAGAAAAAGTTTGCCAGGATATTTCGCCGGACTTCACGCCGATTGCCGACCACAAACCTTACGACCTGTCCAATGCCAACGGCATTTCGCATCACGTTCCGCCGGGCACGAAAATCAACAGCGGCAAATATCCGATCGTCACCGGCCTGGAACACGACGAGCTCGGCCATCCGACTGGCTCGCCGAAATTGCACATGCAGATGACCGCCAAACGCCGCAAGAAATTGCAGGCACTTGCCGCGACCTTGCCGGTGCCGAAGATTTACGGTCCGTCCGAAGGCAATGTTTTGCTGGTCGGCTGGGGTTCCACCGAAGGTCCGATCAAGGAAGCCGTGGACCGCGCGCGCGCCGCCGGCGACAGCGTGTCCTCGATCCACCTCAAGCACATCAACCCGTTGCCGAACGGGCTGGAAAATATTTTCTCCGGCTTTAACCACGTCCTCGTCGTCGAGATGAATGACGAAGGCCTCTACGGCTTCGGCCAGTTCGGGGCGATTCTGCGCGCCCGTTATTGCGATCCGAAGATTCAAGGCATCAACAAGACCGACGGCCTCACGTGGAAGGTGAAGGAAATTCTCGAACGCACCAAAACCAATTTGTCCGCCGGCCTGCGTAAAATTTAATTTTAACCGCCAAAACTTATGAGCGAAACTTTGTTAGCCAAACCCGTCGTCAGCACCACCACTCCTCCGACTGAGGAACGCAAGGGGCTGACCAAAAAAGAAGTCGCCGCCGACCATCCGACGTGGTGCCCCGGCTGCGGTGATTTTTCCGTGCTCGCGCTGTATTTCAAGCTAATTGAAAAGCGCAAGATGTGGCATGAAAAAATCACCACCATCGCGGGCATCGGCTGCTCCAGCCGCTTCCCGTATTTCGTGCAGGCGCACGGTGCGCATTACATCCACGGCCGCGCGCTGCCCTTCGCCAGCGGCATTTCCCTGTCGCGGCCCGATCTGCACGTCTTCGTGTTCGGCGGCGACGGCGATGCGTTTTCGATTGGCGGCAATCATTTCACCCACACCGCACGCAAGAACATCAAGATGACCTATTGCGTGATGGACAATTGGGTTTACGGCCTCACCAAAAAACAGACCTCGCCCACGTCGCCGCTCGGCTTCAAGAGCAAGACCGACATCTGGGGCGCGGTGGATTATCCGATCAACCCGCTCAAGCAGGCCATCGCCGCCGGCGCCACGTTCGTCGCGCGCACCACGCACACGAATCCGAACCACGTCTTGCAGATGATGGAAGCCGCGATGGATCACGACGGCTTCAGTTTCATCGAATGCCTGAGCGAGTGCGTTGAGTTTTACGAAGGCGCATTTGACTCGAGCAATCCGCGCAAAGGCGGCGTGTTCAATGAAGTTCCAAAGAGCCACGACGTCACGGACGAACTCGCGGCTTACAAGCTCGCCGGCACGGATTTCCCCGGCCACTTCGGCATTTTCTACAAGAACAGCAAGCCGACGAAGAATGCGCGCGAAGCGGAAATCATCAAGTCTTATCAAAGCAAAACCGCTGGCCTGAAAGACTGGCAGATCTTGCAGAAGAATTTCGACAAGATGAAATAAATCATCTCGACGCCAAACGCCCCGGCTCGCGTCGGGGCGTTTTTTATTTTATCGGGACCGCAACTTGTTAAAGTCTGCGTCGCAATTGATTTAACGTTTGGCAGTTCACCACATAGTCTATGGCCCACATTCACGAAAAAATTGATTTTACCGTCGCGATTTTCATTGTTCACGCCGCGAAGATTCTCGTCATCCACCATCGCAAGCTCGACAAGTGGTTGCCGCTCGGCGGACACATCGAGCTGGACGAAGATCCGGAGCAGGCCGCGCTGCGCGAGGCCAAGGAAGAAAGCGGCCTCGACGTGGAACTGCTCGGCGAACGTCCGCCCACGACCTCGCCCGGCACCCGCGCGCTGCTCGCGCCGCGCTTTCTCGACATCCACCGCATCAACGAAACGCACGAGCACATCGGCATGATCTACTGGGCGCGCCCAAAAAATTCCGCCGCAGTAAAACTCGCCACCGCCGAGCATCACGACATCCGCTGGTGCAGCCGCGACGAACTGGAAACACTGTCGCCGCCGATGACCGACGCGGTGAAATGGTATTGCCGCCAGGCGCTCGCCGAAATCACCGCCGCCGCGTGAACATTCGACAAAAGCGTCAGCGGCTCTGCTTCACCATCGAAGGCCTGAACTCCTTCGCCACGGTGTTGTATTTCAATTACCTCTATTTCTTCCTGCAGGCGAAATTCGGTTTCAGCGACAAAGCAAACCTCGCCGTCGCCGCGCTGCTTGGGCTTTGCTACGCGCTGTCGTCCTGGCAGGCCGGCCGGCTCGCGCAGCGCTGGGGCTATTTCAATGCGCTTAAACTTGGCTTCGGCATCATGGCCGGCGCGCTGCTGGTCGGTTCACAACTGGGTTCGGCGACCGGCGAAATCATCGCCGCCGTGGCGGCCACGTTCGGCATGTGTTTCACCTGGCCAGTGCTGGAGGCGCTCATCAGCGAAAACGAGACGCCCGACCGCGTGCCGTCCGCCGTCGGCATCTACAACATCACCTGGGCAGCGACGAATGCAGTCGCGTTTTTCCTCGGCGGCATGCTCATCGAAAAATTGGGCTACCACAGTATTTTTTACATTCCGCTGGGTATTTTCATCACGCAGTTCGGGCTGACGCTGTGGCTGGAAAAAATGCCAAAGCCGGCCATCGCCGAAAATCATTCCGTCTTGTCGCACGACGCGAACCATCCCGGACCGGCGCGCGCCAAAATGTTTCAACAGCTCGCGTGGCTGGCCAATCCGTTCGCCTACATCGCCATCAATACGCTCCTCGCCGTGCTGCCGGGCGTGGCGGCGAAATTTCATTTATCACCAATGTTTGCGGGCTTCGCGTGTTCGCTTTGGGGTTTCGTGCGGCTGGCGGCGTTCGTGGCATTGTGGCGTTGGCCGGGCTGGCATTACCGTTTCCGCTGGCTGGTGACGGCATTTAGCGCGCTCGTGCTGTCGTTCGCCGCAATTCTCATCGTGCCGAGCCTCGCGGTGCTGATCATCGCGCAACTTTTTTTCGGCGTGGCCATCGGGCTGATTTATTATTCGTCGCTGTTTTATTCGATGGACGCGAGTGATAGCAAAAGTGAACACGGCGGCATTCACGAGGCGGCCATCGGCGCAGGAAACTTTTTTGGCCCGGCGGTCGGCGCGGTATCGCTCCAGTTTGCATCACAAAACTCCAATGCCGGCGCGTATGCCGTGAGCGCGCTGCTGCTGTGCGGTCTCGGCGGGTTGGTGACGATTTGGCAAGCCGGCCGCGAAAAAAATTAAAACGCGCGCCGCCACTGGCGAGTTTTGTGTAGCAGCCGACGTGAGTCGGCTCCAACTCAATCGCCGGAAGAAAAGCATGAGCGGCCTCACCACCGCGGCTTCAAGCGACTGAATAAAAAACGCCCCGCGATGGCTCGCGGGGCGTTTAGTGTTTGCAGATTTATCTCACGCGCCGACGCTGGCGAGTTCTTCGTTCGTTTCCACGTTCACGATCTTGAACTGCTCGGCGTGCATGCCGGTGTCCGCGCGGAAGGACAATTTGCCGAAGTAACGTTTCTCCATCTCAATGAGATGCTTCTCGTCTTCGGTGCGCAGCCGGTCCAGCACGGTCGGATTGACGACGATGCGGAGCTGGAAGTCGTTCTCGTCGCGCGTGCGTTTCTTGAGGATTTCCTGAAGCTTGCGCTGGATTTCCACGCTCATGGTGACGGTGCTCTTCACCTTGCCACGGCCTTTGCAATACGGACAGTCGTCATAAACGGCGGCGCGGACGCTTTCGCTGTGACGCTGACGAGTCATTTCCATCAAGCCGAGCTGTGAGATCGGCAGGATGTGCGTCTTGGCCTTGTCACGGCGCAAACCGTCGCGCACGCGGTTGTAAACCTGCTGCCGGTCGCGGCCACCTTTCATATCGATGAAGTCGAGCACGATGAGGCCGCCCATATTGCGCAAACGCAACTGGCGCGTGATTTCCTCGGCGGCTTCGAGATTCACTTTCAGAATCACCGCCTCCTGATCTTTGCCGCCTTTATGCCGGCCGGTGTTCACGTCAATCGCCACGAGCGCCTCGGTTTCATCAATAATGATGGCGCCGCCGCTCTTGAGATTCACCTGCCGCGAGAAGGTGTTTTCCAACTGCTTGGAAATGTTGAAGCGGTCGAACACCGGTTGCGCCTCGGTGTAGCAACGAATTTTGTTCGCCGAGCGTTTCGAGATTTTCGAAATCATCTCGCGCATACGGTCGTGGGCCTTCTGGCTGTCCACGACGATGCGCTCGACATCTTCGGTGAGAAAATCGCGCACGGTGCGTTCGATCAAATCCGGCTCCTGGAACACGCACGTCGCCATCGGCTGTTTCTTGATGCGGTCGGCGATGCCGTTCCATTCTTCGAGCAGCAACGCGAGGTCCCGCACGAAATAGCGCTTCTGCTGGTTCTCGCCGGCGGTGCGCATGATGACGCCCATGCCTTCAGGAATGTGCAGCTCGCGCAGGATTTTTTTCAGGCGCTTGCGCTCCTCGATGTTTTCGATCTTGCGCGAAATACCGGACTGGTCGGAGTTCGGCAGCAACACCAAAAAGCGGCCGGGCAGCACGACATTGGTCGTGACGCGCGGGCCTTTGGTGCCGATCGGTCCTTTGGTGACCTGCACGATGATGTCCGTGCCGGGCGAATACAGACGCGGAATATCGCGCTGCGTGATTTTCGGTTTGGACGGACGCCGGCCTTCGCGTTCGACGATTTCCACGCCGGAATCAAATTGATTCGGCACGATGTCCCAGTAATGCAGGAACGCATTTTTCTCGAACCCTATGTCCACGAACGCGGCTTTGAGGCCGTCTTCAAGGTTGCGGATTTTGCCCTTGAAAATGCTGCCGACAAGGCGTTCCTCGGTCGTGCGCTCGATGTTGAATTCCTCGAGCTTGCCGTCCTCCAAAACCGCGACGCGCGTTTCGAGCGTCTCGGCGTTGATGATGACTTCCTTGCAGATCTTCTTTTCAGGGCGGATCAGCCGCTGAACTTTTTTGACGATGTTCGACGCGGCTAACTTGATGGTTTCGATCAGGCCCTTGGGCTGCTCGATAATTTTCACCGGCGCGAAGGTTTCCTCCGCGACCGGCGCGGCGGGGGTTTCGTGCGTGTGCTCATGCGGCGCATGTTCCGCCGCGGGCGTTTCGACTTTGCCTTCGGGCGGCAGGCCGGCGGCGATATTTTCGGCGCGTTCGATTTCCTGCTGGTGGCGTTTTTCGAACAGGCGGTCGGAACCGCCCTGTTCGGCCACCACGTCGGCGCGGGCTTCAACGGCCTCGCGGTCGGGTTTTTGTTGAGCGGGATTCAAGCCACCTTTGGGCTTGAAGCGCATGCCTCCGCGACGGCGTCGCGAGAAGTTATTGTTGCTCATGTTTAATATCCTCTTCTATGGATGTGGATGTTTTGCATCAAGCCCACGGCGATCAACGAGCCGAGCACTGAAGACCCGCCATACGATAGCAGCGGCAGTGGCACACCCGTCACGGGCATGATGCGAATGTTCATTCCGATGTTAATAAAAACGTGGCTGAAGATGAGCGTCACAACGCCCACCGCCACGAGCTTGCCCAGGCGGTCGCGCGCCGAGCCGGCGATTCTCAATCCGGTGAAGAGAACCACCGCATACAGCGCGAGTATAATCACGCTGCCAACGAACCCTTCCTCCTCGGCGATCACCGAGAAAATAAAGTCGTTGTGGGCCACCGCGCGCGGCAAATAACCCAGAGCATTCTGGGTTCCCTGCCGCCAGCCTTTCCCCATCAGCCCACCGGAGCCGACGGAGATCAACGCTTGGCGGACGTTGTAAGCGTCGTCCAGTTGGCGTTGTTTGAGGCGTTGCAGCTCCGCCGGGGTGGCGTTCGGCGAAGCAAAGTGTGTGTAATCCCGGCCAAAATAAACGAGCAGCCGGTTGCGCTGATATTCTTGCATCGGAATCTGCCAGCGCAGCGGCGCGAACAACAAATCCGCGAGAAATAACACGGCGAGCAAACTCACCGTTCCAATCAGCAGGAGTAAATATTTTTTCGGCGTGCCGGCGGCGAACATCATCACCAGTCCCGTCGGCAACAACACCAGCGCGGAACCCAGATCCGGTTCCTTCAAAATCAGCGCGAACGGCAGCATCATCAGGCCGATGCCTTTCCAAAAAATATGCATCTGCTTCAATTCATCCGCCGGTCGGGCGAGGAAATTCGCCGCCGCTAGAATAAACGCCAGCTTCGCAAATTCGCTCGGTTGGAATTGGAAAAATGGCAGGTCAATCCACCGGCGCGCGCCCCAGCCGTGCGTCTTGCCGATGAACGGAATCAACACCACGACGAGGCAGAGGATCATAGCCCAATACGCCACGAACGACCACCGCGCCAGCGAGTGATAATCCACCGCGCACAGCGCCGCCGCCACGCCGATGCCCAGCGCATACCAGATGACCTGCCGGAACCAGACCTGCGCGAACCATGCCTTGTCGGTCTCGATCTGGCTCACCATCGTGGCGCTGAACACGAACGCCGCGCCAAGGCACATCAATCCGACCAAGGCTGCAATTTGCAGCTTGTCGAATTTTTCTCTGGGCACGGGCGTGAACATTTTTTAGTGGCTCATCGCCAGCACCGATGGCGCGGTTTGTTTTTTCAAAATGGACTCGTAAATGTCGTGCGCAATCGGCGCGCAAATGCTGCCGCCAAAACCGACTTCCGTGGTGGACTGCACCATAACCACGACGGCGTATTTCGGGTTTTCATACGGCGCGAATGACGCGAACCAGTAATTATGGCCGATGGTGCGGTTGTGTTCATCCTGCACCTGCGCCGTGCCGGTCTTGCCGCAGATCCGCAGCCCAGGTCCCACCACCGCCGCCTTGCCGGTGCCTTCGGGATCTTCCGTTTCCGCAAGCATCGCGCTGTGCAACGTCCGCAAGCTGCGCGCACTCACGCCGAGTTCGTCACGCACCAGGCCCGCCGGAAAATTTGTCGCGGTTTCCCCCGCCGCCGGATCTTGCGGCTCGATGCGCGCGGCCAGCCGCGGCCAAAAAACTTTGCCGCCGTTCGCGATGGCCGCAAAGGCCACCGCCATCTGCATCGGCGTCACGGCTACTTCGCCCTGGCCGATGCACACATTCGCCGTGTCGCCCGCGGTCCAGCCGTCATGGATGCGCCGCAGCGACGGCAGATCGCCGCTCGTCTCCTGCCGCGTCGGCAAACCGGTTCGGTCGCCGAAATGAAATTTTTCGGAGAGCGCGATGATTTTATCAATGCCGGTGTTCAGCCCGTTCATGATGAAATACGAGTTGCTCGACCGCATGATCGCGCGGCGGAAGTCGTAATCGCCCGGCGCCGCCAAGTCCCCGATCTTGCGTTTGCCGACGTAGATGCAGCCCTTGCCCGGCTTCAGCGGATCGGCCTGCACCGTGAAAACTTTATTTGGATTCAAACCGCTTTCGAGCACGGCGAGTCCGATGATGGGTTTGAAAATGGAGCCGGGCGCGTAATTTTCCTGCGTGGCGCGGTTGATTTCCGGCCGCAGATTTTCATCGTCCTTGCGCGCCATTTCGGCGGCGGTAAAACCTTCGATGTAATTGTTCGGGTCCACCGACGGTGACGACGCCAGCGCCAGCACATCGCCGTTGCGCACATCCAGCACCACCACCGCCGCGTGCGCTTCCGCGCCCTGATGACTCGTAACGGCCGTCTCCGCCACCGTCTGCAAATCGAGATCAATTGTCAGCACGAGATTGTGGCCCGGGGCCGGCTGGCTCCAGATATTTTCCGACTGGCGATAACCCAGATTGTTCACCAGCACGGACTCGCCGCCCGCCCGTCCGCGCAGTTGTGCGTCGAAGCCCGCTTCCACGCCGACGAGGCCGCGATAATCTGGCAGACGATAATTGAAGTCCGGGTCTTCGCCTTCCTGCGACTCGTCATTGCGCTGCAAATAGCCGAGCAGATGCGCCGCCGTGAGGCCGAGCGGATAGCGGCGCACGGATTGCAATTCCAGGTCCGCGCCGAGGCCGTTGGTGTAATTTTCCTGGAAGCGCGCAATCTGTTCTTCGTTGAGATTCGGCAAAATCGGATACGGCAGCGCGAGCCGCGTTTCGTAAGCGCGCTCAAATTTCTTCGGGTCGAGCGTGATGGGCTCGCCGATTTTTTCGCTGACGCGCGCGACCACTTCGCCCGCCACACGCAACCTTGCGGCCACGCGCATCTGCTGCAACTGCTCTGACTTCAATGCAAATGTTTTGCGTTCGGCCTTGGTCAGCGAACGGTCCAGTTTTTTTTCAGCCGCCGCGATGAGCTGCTTTTGCCGGGCCATCGCCGCTTTCAAGGATTGGCCGTAAGCCTTGTCGAACGGCCCGCGCATGTCGTCGAGGTAAAGGCTCAAGTTGTAGCGCGGATGATTTTCCGCAAGCACGCGGCCTTCGCGATCCAAAATTTTTCCGCGCACCGCCGGCAGCCGGATGCTGCGATACGACTGCGTTTCCAGATGCGACTGGAATTCGTGCGCCGAGACCACCTGCACCCACCACAGCCCGATGAGCAAAATGCAAAGCCCGGCCACCAGCATCACCGCCACGAGGCGGAGCTGGAGGTCGTTCTTTTTCAGTTCGTCAAAAACTAACATGCTTCAAATTATTATTTCACTGTTCACAGTTTCTTCCGGCTGCGCTGAATTTCGCGGTCCAGCCGGAAACTGGTTTCCGTCCGCACCTGAT
The DNA here is from genome assembly GCA_903884535.1 of uncultured Verrucomicrobia subdivision 3 bacterium. Classification (GTDB taxonomy): domain Bacteria; phylum Verrucomicrobiota; class Verrucomicrobiia; order Limisphaerales; family UBA11358; genus UBA11358. Next base: position 14,419 of record CAISEZ010000155.1, on the reverse strand, counting down.
AGCCAAGCGCGTGGTTGCACCAGTTCATCAGCGCAAAAATCAGCGGCGTGGCGGCGGCACCGCCGGCGGTCATCACAATTAATTGCCAGAGCGAGCCCCAGCCGATCAGCGGCTCCTGGCTGCCGCTCAACAGCATCAAAATCGTCACGAGCGGCATCGCCGCGCTGGCGGCGGCGCCGAGCACCAGTTGCGCGAACGGCAAATCGCGCAGGATCAAATCGCGGCGCAGATAAACCGGCCAGCCGATAGCGAGCAGCGGCAGAATGCTGATGCCGAGCGGATTTGCCGACAGTGTGTCAAACCAGAGTCCGCCGAAAATCGCGAGCATTGCAATCGTCGGCAACCCAGCGTTGAGCGCGGTGAAAACCATGAGGCCGGGCAGCAGATCAACTTGCGCGCCGAGCCAGTGGCGCGGCGCATCCAGCGCGGCTTCGGCGAATACTGCGAGGAACGCGAAGGCGAGAATCAGACTGGTTTGAAACGCGTTCATGGAAACAATACCCAGACTTGTTCGAGTGAGCCGAGGTTGGCGTTCAGTTTCACACGGGCTTCGGTGTAGAGGCCAAATTCAACGGAGCGCGCGTCAACAATTTGGCCGATGGGAATGCCTTTCGGAAAAATGCCGCCGAGGCCGCTGGTGACGACATTTTGGCCGGACTTCAAATTGGCGCTGCTCGCGAGATAAGTGAGTTGCACCAGCGATGTATCCAACGGACCGCTGGCGAGCAGAACGCCGGTGTCGCGCGCGGCATTTTCCACAAGCGCGGAAACGCGGCAGTTCGGATCGCCGATGAGCACGACTTTTGCGCTGGCTTTATCAACCGACGAAATGCGTCCGACGAGTCCGCTGGCGGTGAGGACGGGCAGGTTGTTGGAGATTCCATCGCGACTGCCAAGATCAATGTCAATTGTTCGCCACCAGTTCGCCGGATCGCGGGTGACGACGTTGGCGAGTTTCAATTTCCACGGTGTTTGTTTCCGCCAGTTGAGCGAAGTGCGGAGCTGCTCGTTCTCCCGCGCGAATGCGGCGGTTTGAAATTGTTGTTCCTTGAGCTGCTGGTTTTCATTGCGGAGCTTGGCGATTTGCTGAAGCAATTCGCGGCGCGGCAAAACCGTGTCGGCGAGGTCGGCGGGCAGTCGTTGCGCGGTGTCGGCGAGGCCAAACAGCGGCAAAAACCAACTGCTGATGGCGAATTTGAGGCGGGTCGTAGCGCTCGCAGGCAGGCTTAAAATCAGCACCGCCACGACGATCACCGCGCCCAGCGCGAAATAATTTTTCTGTTTGAACATTCTGCAACCGTCACGGCATCGCAGCCGTGGTGCAGATGAAGGCAGGCGGAAGAATCAGTATTTGGCGTTGGTCGCGACGCGTTTGAGGAATTCGATTTCCTGCAAGACGCGGCCTGTGCCTTCGGCGACGGCGCTCATCGGGTCGTCAGCGAGATGCACGGGCAAGCCGGTTTCGCCGGCGACAAGCCGGTCAATACCGCGTATCAGCGAGCCACCACCGGCCATGACCAGCCCGCGATCAACGAGATCGGAGGCAAGTTCGGGCGGGCAGCGTTCGAGAGTGATACGGATGGATTCGAGGATGCTCGAAAACGGTTCCTGCAAGGCTTCACGGATTTCCTCGGAACGAATGGTCAGAGTTTTGGGCAGACCTGAACTGAGGTCGCGGCCTTTGACATCCATGGTCAATTCCTGTTCCAGCGGAAAGGCGGAGCCGATGCGTATTTTGATTTCTTCTGCGGTGCGTTCACCTATCATCATGTTATAGGCGCGTTTCATGTGGGCCACAATCGTGTCGTCAAATTCGTCCCCGCCGACCCTCAGGCTGCGGCTGAAGACGATACCGGCAAGAGAGATGATTGCGATCTCGCAAGTTCCCCCGCCGATGTCCACGATCATGTTGCCTGCCGGCTCATGCACCGGCAGACCTACGCCAATGGCCGAAGCCATCGGCTGCTCGATCAAATAAACCTCGCGCGCACCGGCGTGGAGGGCGGAATCTTTTACGGCCCGTTTTTCAACTTCCGTAATGCCCGAAGGCACCGCGACCACGACGCGTGGGGCGATTAATTTACGGTGATGAACCTTTTGAATGAAATGCCGCAGCATCGCCTCGGTGATTTCGAAATCGGCGATCACGCCGTCTTTCATCGGGCGGATGGCCACGATGTTGCCGGGAGTTCTTCCCAACATTCTTTTCGCTTCTTCACCGACTGCCAGCACATTAGTGGTGCCGGCTTGGATGGCTACGACCGAAGGTTCGCGCAGGACGATTCCACGATCCCGCACATAGACAAGGGAATTTGCGGTGCCCAAATCTATACCAATGTCATTGGAAAACAGGCTTTTGAATTGCTCGAGCATGAGTTGCGCCTAACAAAAGAAGTAAATCCGCTGGACGTGCAAACGTCAAGCGGCGAATGCAGCCGCTGCGCAGCCTGAACCAAATTCGTTTTGGCCACTTCCGCTCAATTTTTCGCGCAGGCGCTTGATTTGACCGCAGCCAAATTCAGGACTAGCGTAGCCATCGAAGCCCGTATGATTGATACCGGACCAAAAAAATACAAAGTTTTGTTGGTGGACGATGATCCCAGCTTGTTGAGCGCTTTTAGATCGCTGCTTGAGTTTGACGGACACGAAGTTCAGACAGTTGAAAACGGTGCCGCCGCTCTGGGCCTGCTCCAACAAGACAAGTTTGACATCCTCATCACCGATTTTGAAATGCCGGGAATGCGGGGAGATGAATTGGTTGAACTCGCCCGGCAAATCCGCCCAGACCAACCCATCATCATGGCGAGCGGGGCTTTAACTTACACCAGTCAGACGGCTCATTTGGTTGCCGGCGTGGACTGCCTCCTCAACAAACCATTCACCATGCAAGAACTGCGCGAGGCGATTGCCTGGGTCATTGGTCGTTATGCGGACAAGCGACAGGCTGGGTCAGGAACTCAAGGGACAATGGACGAGCTGCCTCTCCAAACGGACATGCCTAGACTCCCTCCCGATGAACAAAACAAAGTCTGACTTGGGCGCGCCAACTCGGAATGCGAATAGTGCCGCAGCACGCGGAAGTTTGAAATTCCACGGCGAGGAGTTCGCCGCGTTCCGAAATTAAATTTCCAAAAATAAAAAAGCGCGACGGGAAACCTGTGGTGCAGGCAAAAATTATTTTGCCCGCGCCTCTGGTTCCCCGCCCGCGCTGATGATCCCCACAAAATTTGTGACGGGCGACACGTGACGAGTGACATGAACGGCGTCACTGGCCACGTGTCACCCGTCACTTCATTTGCATTTGCCGGCGCGTTTTCATGCGGCGACAGCCAGTTCAGGGCTGTTGGCATAAATGCGCGCCTGCCGCCGGGCCTGGCGCACAGCGGCCACGGTTTTTTCCTCGAACAGCGCCGGGAACACCAGCAGCGGGTAGCGCGTGACCCACGCGAGTGCGGCAGCTTCGTTGGCCGCACGCCGGAGCGGAACGGTCAATTCCGGCCGCTCATTGTCGGCGAGGTGTTCGTCGAGCAGCCGGTTCTTGAGCCGCTCGAAATCGCTTTCGAGATTGGCGCGGAACGGCGCCGGCGGCGCGGGCCGCAGCTCGAACCGCGTTTCGGGGGCGAAGCTCGTCGCCACCCGGTTTTTATAGGCATTCATTTTATTGTTTCTTTCGTTGGTTGTTTCGTCGTTAAAACAGAAAACCCGCGACTGCCGAGGCAATCGCGGGTTTTAGAAAAATCTCTGTTTTAGAATTTCATTCCCACGACGCCGAGCAGACGGGACGCGCGCTGACAAATGGCCATCCAGCCATTGCTCGGCGTGTGCATCGTTACTTGTTTGGCAAACGTAGTTTTCATTTCGACGCTCACATTAAACTACACATCGGCGGGTTTGTCAAAAAGTTAAATGGCGGATCGAATCCCCGGCCGCCGGCGCGGAAATTTCCCCGCTTGTCGGATTCCGCCTGAGTGGTAGAGTAGAATCACTTTCATGAGCGATGCCAACCGACCTTTGAAGATGGTGACGTGCCCCGGATGCGACGCGAAGGCGTTCATTCCCGGCGACCTACCGCCGCTGGCGACAGAGCCGTGCAAAAAATGCGGGCACGCGATCATGATGCCGATGACGCTGCGGCAGTTCGAGCTGCGCGCCAAGGTCGGCTCCGGCGGCATGGCCATCGTTTATCGCGCTTGGGACACAATGCTGGAACGGTTCGTGGCGGTGAAGCTGATGAAGAAGGAGATTTTGAGCGAGCCGCAGGCGCTGGAGATGTTCCGGCGCGAAGCCTGTTCCTGCGCCAAGCTGAATCATACGAACATCATCCACATTTACACCTTCGACGAATGGGAAGGCCAGAGCTATCTGGTCATGGAACTGGCCGACCAGGGCAGCCTCGACACGCGCATCGAAAAACTACAAAAGCTGGATGAGTTGAAGGTGCTCGACGTCGGCATCAAAATCGCCTCAGCCTTGGATATGGCGTTGAAATACGATTTGCTCCACTGCGACATCAAGCCGGGCAATATTTTGTTCAACGCGGACCACGAGCCGAAACTGGTGGACTTCGGGCTGGCGCGCAAAACGGACGCGGAGCAGGAGTCGGGCGAGTTCACGCGCGGCACGCCGTTTTATGTGGCGCCGGAAAAAATCAAGCGCGAGCCGGAAACATTTTTGTCGGACATGTATAGCCTGGGCGCGACGCTTTACCATGCCGCCACCGGCCATGTGCCGTTCGACGCGCCCACGCCGGAGGAAGTGGTGCAGGCGCACGTCTATACGCCGCTGACGCCGGCCAACCAGGTCGTGCCGGAAATTTCCCAGGCCACCAGCGACGCGCTGGGCCAGGCGCTGGCGAAAAATCCGGGCGAACGGTTTTTAAGCTATGATGAATTCATCATGTCGCTCACCGCGGCGCGCAGCGAACTGCTGGTGCGCCAGTATTCCTCACCCGAGGAAACGCGGCAGCCCAAGCGCATGACCGGTTGGTGGCGGCGGCAATAAAAAAAACCGGCGGACGTTGCCGTCCGCCGGTGGCGAAATCAAAACGGAATTAGTTCGCGGATTCGGCCGCTTTTTTCTTCTTCTTGACGATGCCGTCATGAATCGTCACGGCGGTCAGCTTGCCGGCGTCATCTTTCTTGTAAGAACCGCCCACCGTGTCGCCCACGACGAGATCGGCCAGCGTGGCCTTTTTGCCGTCCTTGGTGATTTTGGTTTCCGAGGTGACGTTGATGGTCAGCGAGCCGACCGTCAAGGTCATGGCGGTGGCGTCCACGGCGGCAAGTTTTCCGTGAAACGGCAGGCCGCCCTTTTTGGGCGCGGTGGCGGCCGGGGCATTGGTGGAATCTTGCGCGCGGCTGATGGCGGGAGTGGCCACGAACGCGGCGGTGACGAGGCCTAACAAGGCGATTTTAACGAGGTTGTTTTTCATAATATAATTTGGTTTAGCTAACATTGGTTTGGACGGATGACACGGATAAAGGTTTCAAAAAAATCACCAGGCCTTTTCGGTGAGCTGTTCGGCGATGTTGCTGGCGAGATCGTCCGCCAGCAACGGCAGGGCCTGGCGTTCGGCGCTGGCGAGGTCGCTACCGATGTCAACCAGTGCATGGCCTTTCACCTCTTTGTCCAGCAGCAGCCGGCCTGAAATCCGTTCGCGCACCGTGACGTGGACGGTGGCACCCACCCGATAATCCACCGGCGAGGCGGCATCCGTGGACGTGGCCCCCAGACTTTCGCGGGCATAGAACCGAATGACGCCAGTGACAATGACATCGCCCGCGCCATGCTTGGCCAGATGATAAGTGCCGTCCACTTGCAGCCGTTCGCGCAAGGCCTGCGTCAACGCGTCGCCGAGGCGCGGCTGGAGCGTCTGGTTGTTGAACGGCAGGACTTCAACGGATTGGTCGCCCTGCACCACGCCATTCGTCGCCCCCAGATGATAACTGGCGCAACCGGCGAACGTCGCCGTGGCGAAGCAGAGCAGAAAAAACTTCAGCGCGCGCATGGGGAAATTATTTTTCCGGCGGTGCCGACAACCGGGGTTTCAAAACCTCGATGCGCTGCCGGGCGGCGGCGGCCAGCGGCGAGTTGGCGTCGAGCTGCAACACATCGTTGTAATAGACGACTGCGCCGGCCCACTTGTGCGACTTCTCGTAGAATTGCGCGATGCCAAAGCTGCCGCGCACCTGTTCCGCCTTGAGCTTGACGACGGCCTTCTGGGCGGCCGCCACGCGTTGGTCATCGGGATAATATGCAATGAAATCGGTGTAAGCGGCGATGGCCTGAGCCGCGGCGCTTTGATCGTATTCGGCGGAATCGGCCTGCTTTTCCCACGCGGCCCCGGCCCGATACATCGCGTCGGCGGCGATCGCCGGCTGGTCGTGGTAGCGGTCGGCGGCGGTCTCGTAAGCCTTCACGGCGCTGCTGTAATCTTTTTGTTTTTCACGCGCCGAGCCGATGCGCAACTGCGCGTGCGGCGCAACCTCGCTGTAAGGCCCGTCACCGACAATTTTGTCGTAAAGTTTCGCCGTCTCGTCCATCGAGGGATATAGCGGCACCATGCCATACAAGACCCGGAACCACTCGCCGCCGAGGAAGCGATTGGCGATTTCATATTGGCGCTTTTGCACCTCGTTGTATTCGCCGCTCTTCGGATATTTGTCGATGATCTGCTGGTAAGCGTTGAAGGCGGCCTCGTCCTTGCCCTGGGTTTCCAGGCACCGGCCGATGAGGAAAGCCGCGTGCGGCGCGTAATCCGAAAGCGGCCACAGGCGCAAAATGCGGTGCGCCGCGTGCAGCGTGGTCTTGTAATCTTTTTTCGCGAAAGACTGGTCGGCGACTTCGAGCTGGTCCTTGGCGCGGGTGCGCTGCCATTGGGCATTCTCGCCGTAGGGTTCATAATACCAGCCTTCGCCCGGCACATACTGCAGCGGGGCGGGCGAACGAAACGGCGTCAGCGCCACGAGCGCGACGATCCAAATCCAAAATGCCAGACGGCTTGCCATGGGCCAACGGTAGCTTCCGGTTCCTGCCAAGTCAAAACGATTCAGCCCCGATAAAGAATCACTAGGCCGTAGTCGGTCATGATTTTTTGCACGCCCACGTCAAACATTTCGTAGCTGATGGTGTGGATGCTGATGAGGTTGGCCTCGGTGACTTCCTGCAAAAACGTCGAAACGCGGTCGTCAAAAAAATCGTGGCCGTTTTCGATGCAGCTCGCGCGGCGGATGGTGTGGATGCGCAGCCGTTTGCCGGCACCTTTCTGCACCGCGTCCAGCGGCGGCTTGGGTTTGCCGATCAACGATTCCGGCGGCGTGTTGCGCACAGGCACCTTCAGGTGCAGCTCCACCTTGGCCGCGGCCGAGGAAGCAATGGAACTCGGCGCGGGCGCGGGTGCCGCCGGCGTGGGCAGCGAACCGGTCGTCGCCTTGGCGGCGGACGGAATGGTGATTTTTTCGCCGCAGGCCGGGCAGTCAATCTGCGAGCCGGCCCCGGTTTGATCCACGGCTAATTCCTGATCGCAGTTCGGGCAATTAAATACGATGTCCATAATCGGTGGGCTTAAGTTCCTGCCAGCCTAAGTCCGTCCCGCCCGTCAAACCAGAAAAAAATTCATAAACTCTTCGGCCGCTGATCCGCCAACTTACATCATGTTTAACATGCCCTTCAACACGCCGTTCAGCGCGCCGGCGGGATGCACCGGGGCCGGCGGGGCCGGCGGCGCGAGTGGCTGCAGCACCGGCGGGGCGACAGGCAACTCGGCCGCCGGCACGGTGATCATCTGCACCGCTGGCAGCGACTTGGCCGCGCGGCGACCGTGGCTGTTGGCGATGTCCAGCCGCTGGCGCATGGCCGGCTTGTTGACCGAATAAAGCAGCGCGGTTTCTTCGGTGATCAAATCCGCCTCGAATGCCTTGAGCAGCGATTGTTCAAAGCTGTGCCAGCCGCCGGAATGGCCGGCCTCAATGATGTCATGCAGCCGGCGGTTTTCATTTTCGCCCAGCGCGATGGCTTCGCGGGTGCGCAGGCTGCTGCCCATCAATTCCGTGACCAGCATCCGCCCGCCACCTTTTTTTGGCACGAGCCGCTGGCCGACAATGTAGCGCAAGGAACCCACCAACCGTTCGCGCACCAGTTGTTCCTCGTCCTTGCCGAACAATCCAAGAATGCGGTTGATGGTCTGCCCGGCGCTGATGGTGTGCAGCGTGCTGAATACCAGATGACCGGTCTCACCGGCGGTCAGCGCGATCTCCATCGTCTCGCGATCACGAATTTCGCCAACCAAAATTACTTTCGGTGCCTGACGCAGCGCGGCGCGCAAGCCGTCGGGAAAATTGTAGAAATCGCGACCTAGTTCGCGCTGGCTGAACGTGGAATTCAACTGCGGATGCAAAAATTCAATCGGGTCTTCCAGCGTCACGACATGGACTTTGCTGGTGAGATTGATTTCATTCAGCATGGCGGCGAGCGTGGTGGTTTTGCCGTTGCCCGATCCGCCGGTAACAAAAATCAGCCCGTTCTTTTCCTTGATGATTTCGCCGAACGCCGGCGGGAGCTGCAGCGACTTCAGGTCGGGCACCACCGCCTGGAGCTGGCGCAGCACCATCGCGTAATTGCCGTTCTGGCGGTAAATATTGACGCGAAACCGGCAGGCGTCGCGCAAGGCGTAGCTACAGTCGCACGAACCGTGTTCCGCCAGGTCGCGCAGCAATTTGGCGTTATTGCTGATGACGGCGTGCGCGAGATTGTCAATGTGCGCGCCGGTCAGCACCGATTCAAAACCCGTGCCGGCCACCGGTTCGAGCGCGCCATGCACTTCCACCTGCGGCGGCTTGCCAGCCACAAATAGCAAATCGGAAATGCCCGCCGAACTTTCGATCATCGTCGTCAGCAGCCGGTCAAGTTCCTTGGTTGGTGTCGCATTCATAGGCTCCCTTTTTTTATTTTTTACGAAAAAGTTCCTGCGGATTGGCCACGTTCAATTCCGAAAGATCAAAGCCGCGGCCGGGCGCGCGGTCCGCCGCGACAGCGAGCTGCCGCGCCAAACCAGCCGTGGCGCTGGCCGCAAAATATTTCACCACGCCAATGCCGGTCTGCGATTTAAAGATCACCACCAGCAGGCAATTTTCATCCACGTTGACCACAAACAGGCTGAAGGTTTCACCCTGCTGATACATGCTGTTGAAATCTTTTTCGTTCACCAGTGCCGCGATGGTCTGGTTGGCCATGAACGCGCCGGACGCCAGCGCGCCGATGGTCGTGAAATCCATGTCGCCCGGGTCGCCGTGGTGCGCGACCAGAAAACCGCCCTTGTCAATCAGCAGCGCGGCCACCGCGTCGGCCTGCGCAACAAATTCGCGCAGCACCGCGTCGAGCCGGCTCATGTCGTCTTCGATCAGTTGGGGCAAGGTGGCCATGTCAGGCGTATTGCGGCGTGGCTTGGGCGACGTATTTTTGCAGCAGCAGCCGCGTGATCATATTCAAACTCTCGAACACACCCTCGCATTTGTGCGCCGTCGCGCCGAAGGACGGCACCTGCACGTCGCGGTTGTTCAGCAAAAATTCCAGATATTCCGTTGGCGCGGCGTTGGGCAGATCGCGTTTGTTGTATTGCAAAACATAAGGAATATCGCCGAGGTTCAGTTTCAGCGCGTTCAAATTGTCCACCAGATTCTGGAAGCTCTCCACATTCTCCGGCATTTTTTCATATTGCGAATCGGCGACAAACACAATGCCGTCCACGCCGCGCAGCACCAGTTGCCGCGTGGTGTTGTAAATCACCTGGCCGGGCACGGTGTAAAGCTGGAACTTGGTTTTGAAGCCCTTGATCGTCATCGCCTCGATCGGCAGGAAATCGAAAAACAGCGTGCGGTCCGAACTCGTGGCGAGTGACACGAGCTTGCCCTTGTTGCCCTGCGTGGTTTGCACGTGGTCGTGAACCTGCACGAGATTCGTCGTCTTGCCGCCCATCGCCGGGCCGTAATAGACGATTTTGACCTGCAGCTCCTTGGTGGCTTGATTGATGATTGCCATAATTTTATTGTGATTTTTTGCGGTCGAGATCCGTCGCCAGTTGCGCGAGTTGCGCCGTCGGCAGGCTTTCGCCCGCGCGGCCGAACACGGCGAAATACACCGAGCTGACGCGGAAGATTTTCCACGGCACGCTGCCCACGGTGAAACTGACATTGTTTAGCGGCCCCATCCGCAGCTCGCGCGTGCTCTGGTTCAGGCGCTCGAAAATTTGCGGCAAAAAGGCCGCCAGCGTGTCCGCGTTCAACTCCGCCGGCACCTCGCTCGCCACGCGCAACCCGTCCGGCAGCGCCACCACCGCCCCGGCCACGCCCGGCAACGCCGTCGCCTGCACCACCACGATTTTCGGATGCGCCTGCCGGCTCAAAAAATTCGTCGCCGGATTGTCCGCACTCCGCAGTTCCGTCTCGCTTTCCGTCTGCCGGCCAAAAAAATTGGTGTCCACCACTTTGCCTTCCGCCGTTTTTGGAAAGAGGATTGCCGCCGGCGCGACCGGGACCGTCGGTTCCGCCGCCGGCTGGGGAAAACCGAAAAACAAATTGGGAATCTCCGCCGACACCGCCACTTTGCGCACCGGCCGCAGCGTGGTTTTTTGCGCGTCCAGAAAAATCGGCGCGAGCACTTTCAGCGACAAATCCAATTCCAGCGCGTCCTGCGGCGACGGCGGCGAACTCGGCCGCGCCAGCGTGCGAAGCTGTTTCCAGGTCATCGTCACGCGGCCGCGTTTCAAGCCCGGCTCCACCAAGGCGGCGGCCAGCGGCACGCTGGCATTCGCCAGATTCGAGCGCGTAATTTCATTCCGCAATTCTTCCGGCCACGTTTCCGCCAGATCGCACAGCGAAACAAAAATTGTCGGGCCGGCAACAGCGGGGGCCGGTTCCGGTCGAGCTGCCGGCGGCACCGGTGCAGGAATCGGCGTCGCCGTAAATTTGATGGTCGGTGCAGGAACCGCGTTACCGTTGCCATTGGAATGGCCGTTGCCGTTGGTGGCGGGTTTCGGCGGCGGCGGCGTGAAGGCCGTCGGCGCGGTTTGGCGCGGCGGAAAAGTCAGCGGCACGGTCGGCGTCACTGGTCGGGGCGGCGGATTAAAAGCAATCGGCGGCGAACTCACCGGCAGGCGGGCAGGCGCAGGTTCGGGTTCCGGCACGGGCAAACTCGGCGCGGGCGGCGCCGCCTTGAGCGGATGCGTCGTGAACGTTATGCCTTTGCCCCGGCCGTCGAACGGACCGGCAATGTCCTCGGCCACTTCGGCCGCTGGCGTGGACCGCCGCGCGAGCAGCGCCGGATTGAGCCGCGCCAGAATTTCGCCCAACGGCAGATTGATGGGCCGGTTGTCATGTTCGCCGCCGGAATTGGCGAAGACGCCGGGCGCAAGCTGGCGCAGTTCACCGAAGGAAATTTTCACCGCGCCGAACGCGAGCTGGCTCATCACCGTTTCCGCCGCCACACAAATCGTGGTGCCGGCGGCCGGGACCGTCATTAATTTTGCCCGCAAATCCATTGGCAAGGCCGCGACAATCGGCGCGAGCGGCAATTCAACGCCATTCGTGGTGACAGGCCGTTGTGGTAGGAAATTATTTTCGGCCGGCGCTGGCGCGGGCGAAACCGGGGCAGAAGTTCTGGCCGTCGGCGCGGCGACCGGCGCGGCCGGCACCGGCGCGCGGTCATCAAGCTGCCGCAGCAGCCCGCGCAACAGCCCCACGAATTTGGATTTGACCGAAGTTGCCATGATTTTTTGTTTGGTTGCGTGCCGGCGATCTGACCGGCAAGGCCGATTCAGCAACAACCGCGCCATGTCAAAATCTTGCCTGATTTAAGCTTGAACTGGGCGGCGCGCTGTCCCACGGTTGGACTCGCGGCGGGTGATTTTGTCCCATTTGCGGCGCAAAACTGGTTTTCAGGCGGGAACGCGGCTTGCTTACAAACGGCTGGGCCGACAAACTGGCCCGCGCAGTTGCGGTCAATCATTGGAATGGAAAAACGCCATAAAATTTTAATTTTGGATGACGACGCCGACTGGCTGGCCCTGTGCCGCGATCTCTTCGCGGAGTTGCCGAGCCAGCCGGAAATCCTCACCGCCAACACGGCCAAGCGCGCGCTGGCGCTGCTCGAAACGGAATCGATCCGCCTGCTGATCTCCGATTTGAAGATGCCGCGCATTGACGGCCTGCAAATGCTGGCGATCGTCCGCCGCCGGTTTCCCGAATTGCGGACGATTGTTTTGAGCGGGCTGGAAGACGAGGAGTTTCGCTCGCGGGCCTATGCACTGGGTGTGGATTTGTTCTGGCTCAAAACCGAGATGCAGCGCAATTCCAAGCTGTTCAATGAATGTCTCGAATCGCTGCTGGGCCGCGACAATGAGCCGGGTTTCCGCGGCCTGCAAAGCAAAAGCCTGATGGACATCATCCAGATGGAATGCCTCTCGCGCAGCTCGGCGGTGCTGCGGATCACGCGCGGGCCGCTGGTGGCGAAGTTGTGGATCGTGGACGGCGAATTGATTGACGCCGAAGTGGACGGCGCGCGCGGCGAGGCGGCGTTCGCCCGCCTGATCGGCTGGAAATCCGGCACGTTTGAAAATCTGCCGGCCGAGCCGAACCGCGAACGCACGATTCACAAACCCGTCAACGCCCTGCTGCTGGAATCCGCGCAAACGCTCGATGAAACGGCCAATCCCAGCACGGAACCGGCGGACATCGAGAGCGCCAGCCATCGCAAGACGATGTGGAAATTGTCGCAGCTCACGCGTGAAGGTGCGGAGTTTGTCATTGTCGTGCCGGCCGAAGGCCAGGGCGAACCGGAAGCGCTCGGCACCCAGCATAGCGCCGCACTCGCACAGTGGACTCGCCGCGCCGCTGAAATCGCGCGCCGCCTCGGCGACCGGATCGAAGCCGGGCCGCTGTCACACGTCGCGGGCCAGAATCTGGAACGTCAGGTGCTGATGTTGCCGCGCGGCGACCGTGCTTTTCTCGTCGGCTGGCCGACGGACATCACGGAAAATGTGCCGGAAAAAAGCCGGAAACTTGTTGCGTCATGGGATTCCTAAAAAAATTATTTGGCGGCCGCGCCGCCGCTGTCCAGCAATTGCCCACCGGCACTATCACGGTGGACCGCGACGGCCATATCGTCACCTCGACCGTGTCTTCGGCGTATCCGCGAAAAATGTTGCGCGAAATCGGGCGCGACGTGCTGGAGCTGTTCCGCGAAGCGCGCACCGCGCAGATGCCGCTGGCCGAGGTCAGCCTGCATTTCGGCAGCCTGCGCATCACCGCCCGCGAACTGCGCGGCGGCGCGATTATTTTCCTGTTCCCGCAAACCGCGTTGCTCCCGACGCCCACCTATTCACGCCTATGACGCCCAAAGATATCAACCAGCTTGTCACCCAGATCGAGACGCACATCGAATGCTGGAAGCAGTTCAACCATTTCATCACCATCGCCCGTGCGAAAAAATTTGGCGCGGCGGACGAGAACCATTTTCTCGAAATCAAGAGCATCATCGTGCAGGAACTGGAATTGATTTTTGCCTCGGTCGAAGTCGCCTCGCCCACGCGCGAGGAAATCCACACGCTCGTCGGCAACGCGCCGTCATTGCGCTACCTCGCCGAGATGAGCGAAGGCGCGCTGCGCGGTCTCGAATCGCAGTGGCACAAGATTTACATTTCCTGGCACGCCATCCTCGGCCAGCTCAAGGTCAAGCAGCGCAGCGAGGAAACCAAAACCTTCTGGGGCGGGAAAAAATAAACGTGGCGGCGACGCCTCGTCGCCGGTTGGCCGCCGATTAGCAATGTCATAATGTTTCAGGGATTTCTATACGGCATCCGGTCTTCAATCCACTCATAGTCGCGACTGGTAAAGGGGGGCACCGTGGTATTCCACGGTTGAACCGCCGGCAACCCGGTCATTCTGACCGGATAGATGGTTGTGTTTTGCCCGCCTTGCTCCAGCCACTTGTGGAGTTCAGCGTGTCCGTCGGCAAAGGCAAAACTGCCGCAACCATTGTGATAGCTGGCCGGCAGATTACGCCACTGTTCCTCTCCGGGGGCATATCCTGGATTGACCATGAAACAACCATCGTCAATGCTGTCGGCATGTTCATCAAGAAAGACAAAAATATTGACCGGGCCAGGTGTATTTAAGTCGGATCCCTTTTTGGCGGTAAAATATTTTCGGCCATTTTGATTGATAAAGGTGGGTTTGTTGTTCAGCGATCCATTCATAGAGACACTGCGGACGCGCGGTCCAGGATTGGCGGCGCTTTGGTAATGGTCGCCAGGACACTTATAGATCGCCGCCGATTTCACAAAGTCGGCCATCGCAGCCAGCTTGGGATCGGTAAGAAAGGCGGTATTTGTATTAGCTGGGTCTGATCCCCACGTTAAATTCGCCCT
>CAISEZ010000154.1 GCA_903884535.1 uncultured Verrucomicrobia subdivision 3 bacterium | reverse complement strand
TGGTTGCGGGGGCTGGATTTGAACCAACGACCTTCAGGTTATGAGCCTGACGAGCTACCGGGCTGCTCCACCCCGCGATTAAGGTCTGGCAGTTTGCCTGATGCGCAGTCTGAGTCAAGAAGTTTCGCGCAAGCAACCAGAGGGGAAGTAGTGAAATAAGGTGAGGATGGGTGAAGATGAATGGAAATGAGCTACTTACACAGGTTTTGTGCCGGAGCGCGCCAAATGACGTTTTTCCCAGGCTCAGGAAGTAGTGAAATGGTCACCGTGGGCCGCTGCATGGGGCCGGCAACCAGGCTGCAATGCGCCCGATCAGGACGGTTTTTCTGGAGGAGCCGGCGGTGGATTGCATGATTTTTCGAGCAAGGCCCGGATGTGCAGAAACTGGGCGCTCTGGTAAAGCCACAAAGCCAACCCTAAAGCGCTGCCGGCCACGATCAGGGGGATGATATTATTCAATGCAATTCCGGCGACAACACCACCGATGGAAACGACCACCAACAAGCCGGACAAACCAGCGAACGTCTCGCCCTTGCGTTGGATGGCTTGCCAGGCGGGAACAGAACGGGATTCAGCGGGAAAAAAGACCGCCGGCGAGCCCGCGGCCGAGCGGATGATTTGGGATGACGGGCAGGCGGGACATTTGACCGTTTGACCGCTCATTTCATCCAGGGCTTCGATGATGTGGCCGCAGTTGAGGCAGGGAACTTTTATCATGGCTCAATGGGTGATTGAATTGGTGTTTTGGCCGGCAATGGCGGTGGCGGTCCAATCGCGGACGGTTCCGTCCATTTCCGAGCCGACCCTGACGGTCATTTCATCAAATTCAACAGAGGCCGGCGGGACGTTAAATTTATAGGCCGCCTGGTCGCGCAAAGCGGCGAAGTAAGTGTATTGCGGTGGTGGTGCATTTAGGGACAGCGGCCAGATGCCGGAGGTGGCCTTGATCGGACCCAAAACGCGGCTTGAGTTCCAGCCGGCGGTTGCCGGATATTTGAGAGTGGATTCGCAACCGGTGAGGAGCAGCGCGGCGGCGAGGACGCAGAGGGTGTTTTTCATAAAATATTTAAGGTTGGACAGCCATTGTCCAACCTGCGGAGCGACCATCTGGTATGAATACCGAACTGGGAGAAATTGTTGCCGGGTTGGATGCCACGCAACGGGCTGAACTGGCGGATAAAATGGAACAATGGGCGCATGAAATCAGGGCTTCGCTTTGCTGCCGGATTTGCTCACGCTGTTTGCTAAAATCTTCGTGCCCTGTTTTGCTGCCAAATCCACGATGGAACTAGACTTGCGTCCGCCTTTACCTGAACGCGATGGAGCCGCCGCTGTTGTTGGAGAAATAATTTCACCTTCACGCTCCAATTTCTCGAGGATGGCATCTCGGATAAAATCAGCCCGGTTTGAATAGCCTAGCTGAATCAGCGCGGCGGCCAATTCCTTAATGAATTTTGACCGCCGCTGGCGTGACCACGTCGAATAATTTGCTCACGGTCAGTGTTAATTCCAACGTGGTTTTTACCTCGTTTGCTACGCAAACCAATGGCGCTCTCTGGCAACTGCAGGGGACGTTAGCCATGGACGGCAGCAGCAACTTGACGACTGCGTTCTCCCTGACTGGGAATGGCGTTGGCGGGGCGGCCTTCGCGACCGTCTCAAATTTCGCGGCTGGCACCGCCAGGATTGTCATCGGTGAATCAACCGTCGGCGATACCAACCTTACCATTACCTCGGTGCAGATCGCTGGGCAACAGGGTGTCGCTGGCGTGCTGCCATTTTACTCGTGGCCGCCGTCATTTATTTCAGTCACCGCTTACACGCCGGTTACCACCACAGCGACGACGTTTGGCTACGGCGCTGGATTGCTCGCCGGCGACACCAATTATCTTTACGTGAGTGTGGCCACAAACCTGTGGCGCCGGATCAGCATCCCGACGAATACCTGGTGAGGAAGGTGCAGCGCGGCTGCAATGAAGCGGCTGGTGGAGATTGCACCCTATTGGCTGGCCGCCCGCGCCCGCTAAAGCACCCTTTTCACGACCAACTTGCACCCTTTTCAGGATTTATCGTCTTTCCGCGCAAAGCTGACGGAAACGATGGATAATCCAAAGCCTTGACAAATCAGGACCAGCAAAACCAAGCCGAGCCAGTTGACCTTTGATACCGGAATGTGTTCGCCAGCGCGGTTGCTTTTTGTCACGGCAAAAATTGTCGGAATTATGTTGTCCACCGCCATTGATTTTTCGGGTGAACTGGTTAAGATCGAGCGGTTGCCGAAGTATTCCCCAATCTGGTTGGAAAATTAAAGAAATTCGTATTTCGGATAACAGAACCGCGCACCCGCAGTTATTTTTTCAGCAAAATAACGATTTGTCACAAACCAAGGCGCCGTTGTAACCCAATTGTAACATAAGCGACGCATGACTGTAACATGGTGGCTGCAGACTTTTGGCGGTTCCTAACTCAATAATCAT
>CAISEZ010000153.1 GCA_903884535.1 uncultured Verrucomicrobia subdivision 3 bacterium | reverse complement strand
CTCAATCAATGCATATTGCGGTTCGCCAATCGCGCCGGCATCAATCATTTCCTTAACCTTGCCCCATAACGAAGACAGCCGGAATTCATGGCCGATGGCGAGGAGCTTTTGCTGTTGTTGCGCTAGTCTAATAAGATCATCGCAATGAGTTAGATTAGCCGCCATCGGTTTTTCCAGCAGTAGATGTTTGTTAGCGCGCAAAACAGCGGAACCAACTTCGTGGTGCAAATCTGTGGGCAAAACCACGTCCACCACATCAATGTCCGGGCGGGCGAGTAGTTCGCGATAGTCGCTGACAATTTGCGCCGACGGATGATGTTTTCGCGCTTCGGCTTGGGTAGCTGGTGAGCGCGCGGCGATGCAAACGAGTTCGGATTCCGCACATTCGGTGATGGCGCGGGCATGATGCCGACCCCAAGCTCCGAATCCAATTAGTCCAAAACGAACTTTGTTCATTGATAACTTAGGTTAGGAAAGTTTCCAGGGCTGGCGATAGTCTCGGGTGAGCAATTTGGAAGCTTCCGGATCGTTGAGAATGGTTTCGGTCTTCACGTCCCAACTGAGTTTGCGTCCAACCAACATGGAGATAAGACCAAGGTGGCCCGGAATTGTGGAATGATGCGCCGTTTCTGCCGGCGTAATAGTAGGTTTACGCGATTTCACGGAGGCGAGGAAATTGGCGTGATGACCGGTGGATTCGTAGAGTTTGATTTTGCGCAATTCCTCAGGCATTTGTTTCCAAGGTTTCCATGCGGGATTTGATACATCGAATTTCGCACGGTCAACATGAACCCATCCGTCTGTGCCAATCCATTTAGTTCCGCCGTCAATGTCCGGATGACCACCTGCAATGGTCATTTCTATGCCGCGAGGATATTTCAACTCGACCCGAAAAACTTTGGCGGCATCCCACACGCCGCCCGGCGGCGGGAATTCACCGTGCGCTTCAATTTCAGATGGTCCCGAGCTATCAAAGTCGCAACCCCAGTGGGCTATGTCCACGTGATGACCGCACCAATCCATCAATTGCCCGCCGCCAAAGTTATAGTTCCAGCGCCAGTGACGGTGCAATCGTCCGGGGATGTAAGGAATCATCTTCGCCGGCCCCACCCATAAATCGTAATCCAATTCCGGCGGCGGCGGCACCGGCAGCATCCGATCCTTCTCGCTGGTTTCCGCGCCGTTGTAATCTCTGGGCAGGCCGACCTCCACGCGTTTGATGGTGCCGATGAGTCCGTTGCGAACGATTTCGGCGGCTTTGTGAAAATTTCTGACCGAGCGCTGCCATGAACCCGTCTGCCAGATGCGGTCGTTTTCGCGCACCGCGCGGACGATCGCCTGTTGCTCGCCGATGGTGTGGGCGAGCGGCTTTTCACCGTAGATGTCTTTTTTTTGCCGCGCCGCTTCTACCGACGCCATTGCGTGCCAGTGATCCGGCAGCGCAATCATCACCGCATCAATATCCTTGCGCCCGAGCAGTTCGCGGAAATCGTGGTAGGCTTTGCAATCCTGGTTGTCGTATTGTTCGTTCACGACCTTCACCAGATTGTTGAGACGATTCTTGTCCACGTCACATGCGGCGACCACCTGGCAATCGCTTTCATTCAGAAACGATTTTGTATTGCCCGTGCCCATGTTGCCGCAGCCGATGATGCCGAGCGTAATCCGCTTCGATGGTGCCACCGCCCCGTCTAGTCCCAGCGCATGACCCGGAATGAACGTGGGCAACACCAGCGCAGCGCCGGTCTTGGCGATGAAACTTCGTCGGCTCATTCCGTCGCGGCGGTGATTTGATTTTGGGGACGTATGTGGCGACGGAGCGATGGGAATTTTCTTCATAGGATTAAATTGAGAGATTGCGGAAGGACTGGAAATTATTTTTTATTTGGAATATGTGTTCGAAAAAAGTTGTTCATGCAAGTTGATTGCTGCTCCCGAGATCAGCGCGTGGGTTTCCACTTGTGCAGCGCCAAAGCGGCCGCGCCAAGCGCTCCGTTGAAACTCCCCAGTTCAGAATCCACCACCACCGGCGCGGGCTGGCTGGACTCGGCGCAAAATTCATCCACCGCTTTTTGCAACGGGTTGAGGAATGAAACGCCCAGGTTCACCAACGGTCCAGCGAGAATAATTTTTGGCGGATTAAACAGCGCGTTCAACTGGCAGCAAGCCCAGCCCAAAGTTTGCGCCACATCCGCGAGCACGCGGTTTACAAACTCGTCCCCCTTGGTTGAAGCATAAACTATGTCGTCAAAAGTCAGTTCAGTTCCCAGTGCGGTGAGAATGGTGCTCTCGCCCTGTTTGATGCCCTCACGAACCACATTCAAAATTGCTGGAATGGAAGCGGTTTGCTCCAACGCCTGCAAGCCGCCACACGCCCAAATCGTGGAATTCTTTTTGCTGGTTCCGCTGCGGCGCGCAAACGGGCCGAATGGACAGAGCCATCCGCGGATTTCGCCCGCGAGGTTTCTTTCGCCATGCAATAGCTCACCGCGCACAATGATCCCGGCGGCAATGCCGGTGCGGATGCCCAGGCAAACAAAATTTTCCAGCCCGCGCCCCTGGCCAAACCACAGCTCTGCCAGCGCCATCGAGCGGATGTTGTTTTCCATAAACACATCCACTTTGAAACGCTTGTTGATCTGTCTGGCGAGCGGAATGTTTTCCCATCCCGGAATGTGCGCGTAATGCACCGCCGTCTGACCTTCCGGGTCAACCAACCCCGGCACCCCAAGGCCGATGCCAAGCAAATTGTTCGTTTCCCCCTCGGCGAGTTCCTCAATGACTCCTTCAATTTTGGAAACAATTTCGTCTGCCGAATCGGTGGGGAGAATATTTTTTTGAATCTGGCGGATTGGCTTCTGAGAAAAATCCACAATGGTGCCAAGTAGTTTTTGTGCATCGAAATCAACTCCGATGAACGAACCGCCACCGGGATTCAACGCCAGCAATGTCGGCGGACGACCGTAATCACGTTCTGGTTTTTGCCATTCCACCAAGAAGCCCTCGGAGATCAACCGGTCAACATATGCGCCAACAGTCGAAGGGGCGAGCTTGAGCTGGCTAGCCAGTTCCACGCGCGACAAATCCTGCCGCGCCCGCACCCGCAGCAGCAATTCTGCTTCAAGATTTGATACGGTCAGGTGTTTGTGGCGTGTCAACCGACGAACCGGTTGGCGTTTTCCGTTTGACTGGACCAAAGATTGAACCATAGACTTAATTCGATTACAGTATTATTATTTTCTTTCCAAAAAAAGTCAAGGGTTTTGTTCGAGAAACACCGAGACCAAAGCGTTGTCGTTAGAAAGAGTTTAAGATATACGGCTAAAAATTCCATCATGCAAAAATGGCCATCTAAATTGCCATAATCTCAAATCCAGAACAATGATGTTTCATCTGGATTCCCCTTCACAAGCCAGAATAATTTTGGTTACGGCGAACTAAGAATGTAGAATCTCTGCGAATCCGTGCCGCCGGCTGAATCAATATAGTTATCAATGCCCCCGCTCAAACTGCCGGACGTCAACGTCGTCCACCCAGCTACACCGAGGCTTAGATTAGTCGTCGTGTGAAGCGTATAAGGAATGCCAGCGGTTCCTGTGAAGAATACCTGGAAGCCTGCTCCAGCCCCCAAATAAGATTCCGAGGTAAAATATGGAGCGGTAGCCAGCGACAAGGATACCGTCCCGCTCTGCACCGTCGCCAGTGACAGGCTGGTGGCGATGACATAGTAATTGCCTACATTGCCACCGCCTGCCACACCGATGTGATACGTGGCATTCGTCGCGCCTGCGATGGAGATAAAGGAACCAACACCGCCGGCCTGGAAATACCATTGATAAGTGAATGGCCTGCTGCCTCCAGCCGCCGAAGTAAACGTGGCCGGGCCACCAGCCAAGGCCGAGACAGATTGCGGTTGAAGCGCAAAGCTAGGTGCTACGACTACTGGTCCAAACCGGACTCCAGCCAGGATTTGACCCAGCGCCGCCGATGCAAGCGTGATTGCAGAAGAAGCCGGTCCATTGTCCGATATTTTAATCAGTCGGTTGCCCGAACTTTCTGCGGTAGTAACATAGAGCTTCGCCCCAGTAACTCCCGCACCCCAGGTGCTGTGCGGACTATAGTCAACCGTCAAGGCCCGGGCTCCGGCCGTGGTGGCGTTGCCCGTTGGCAGCGTATAACTATAGATATAACTATTTGGAGCTGTGCCGTCCCAACGCTGGATACCGCCGGATGGATTATTTGTCCCGGCGAAGGTTCCATTGTCGGCAATATAAACCGTGCTACCGTCCGGGCTGACGGCAAAGTCCATCGGACTGTTCGTTTCGGCGATCAAGAGCGACGCAGTGCTCAAGGCGTTCGGCAGACCGGAGAAACCATAAATGCCAATCGGCGTGGCTCCGACGTCGGAAAACACCAGGTTGCCGTTGACGATTTGGGCCACACGCGTTCCGGAAAAACTGCCGCCAACACTTACAATTCCTATGCCCGAGGCTTGTTCGTTTGCCACATCACACAATTTCACACCGTTGCCTCCACCAGATTGGCCGGTCGAGAAAAAGTTAGTGCCGTTTCCATCAACATCCACTGCCGAGTGAATCTGATGAAGTCCCTGGCTATAAAGTCCAGTGTTGGTGTAATTGAGCGTGTAATAACCATACGCATCCACGGTGCCGATGCCGCGCCAGTTCGCACCCCCGTTAGCCCCTATGGTAACGTCCGCACCGGAGAATGGATAGGCTTGCACATAACCGCCAAAGGCCAGATTCTGATTATTGGGTGAAAGCGTCAACACACCTTCAAAAGCTGCGTCCGCGCCGCCACCCGACACCAAAATAGACTGACTGCCTGCGGCCAAGCTCGAACTACTACCACCTCCCATTCCATACGCCTGACCTATACCTTCATCAGGAATTTGGATTGTGTTCACGTAAACGCCAGAAGTGGTGACTTGGTCCAGATACAAGGTGTTGCCGGTGGCGCTGCTCAAAGGCTGAACCCCGTCGCCAATGCGCGCAACGATGAGGTTGTTAGAACTCAAAGTCTGTAACGTCGTGGCTACTGTCAGCACGCCGCCCGAAGTGTTTGTCGCGCTTCCATAAATGTTACTGGCAATGACCTTGTAAGTGCCAGCGTTTGTAGTCTGGATGTTGGCCACGGAGAGACCACCAAAGCCGGCACCAAGGTTCGTTATCGTCCCAGTCAATAGAGGCGCCGGATTGCCATTAAAATACCAGCTAAACGTGATGGGCAAGGTTCCATTGATGGTGGGCGACCAGCCAACATGATCGCCCACTGTCTCGGTATAGTTAGGCAGAACCGCGGGAGAAATCGTTGGCGCCCCGGCAGTAACCGTCAGCAAAGCCGTGGGACTGGTGGCGTTGGTTCCCGTTGGGTTACCAACAACGACATAATAGCCGCCGGCGTTACCAAAGCCAATTGAATTGACGGTAAGGCTGCTATTAGTTGCACCAGTAATCAGACCTGATGGTCCAAACCATTGGTAAGTAAAAGGTGCGGAGCCGCTGACGCTGACGGCAAATGAAACATTGTTTCCAGGGAAGTTGGTCTGACTTAGCGGGCCGGCAACGATTGTTGGAACCAGTGCCGCCGGGCCAAATCGCACTCCACGTAGCGCGTTTTTCACACCGGCAGTCGTGATCACCGTCGGCAGAGAACTGCTGCCGTTATCTACCAAGCTGACAAAACTGTTGGTCGTGCTGCCATAGGTGGTGGCGAAAATTTTTGCGCCGGTTACGCCCGGTCCCCAGGTGCCGGCAGCGCTGAAATCCACCGCCAAGCCACACGCACCAAGCGTTTGCGAAGGTTCTGCCGGCAAGGTGTAACTAAACGAGTAACCACCGGAGGCAGTGTTGGTATCCCAACGTTGGATGCCGCCGCTGACCGACCCCGTGCCGCCGAATCCAAGGCCGTCTGCAATGTAAATCGTGTTCAGATCGGGACTGATCGCAAAATCAATCGGAAAGCTGCCGTCGTTGATTAACAACGATGAACCGGAATTGTTGGACGGCAAAGGTTCCGGCGTGCCGCTGCAAATATAAATGCCGCCTGAACCATTGTTCCAGTCGGAGAAATATAGATTGCCACTGGCAATTTGCACCACCTCCGAACCGGCACCACTAGAAGTTATCGTGGGAACTCCGTTACCAGTAGCATACGCGCTAACTGCGGAGCTGACAAACTTAACGCCGTTTGCCCCCGCTTGTCCGGTCGTCCAAAAATTTGTTCCATCCAAAGTGACAGTGGAACGAATGGTGTGATTGCCACCGCTGTATAAGCCCGTGTTGGTATAAGCCAAAGAATAGATGCCAAATGCATTCAACGTAGCCAATCCGCGCCAGAAGGCGCCAGAAGTGGCTCCCACCGTCACATCGGATCCTACAAACGGATAGCTGACACAGTATCCGGCTACGTTAATAAATTGCTGGTTGCCTCCGGAAAGAGTCAGCAAGGTGGAATTGGCCGCATCATTGCCAGCGCCTTGAACAATCAACGCGGGACTGGTGCCGGCGCTGGCAGTGCTGCCAACACCATAGGCTGTTCTTGTCGCGGAGTCGGGAATCTGCACTGTGCTGACATAAGTTCCGGCAGGTGTGTATTGATCCAGATAAAGTGTGTTGCCAGTGGCACCGCTCAAATTTTGAACTCCATCACCCGTGCGGGCCACCAAGATATTAGTTGCATATAGCGGTAGAACGGCGCTGTTCACCACAGTCAGAGTCGCTGAATTAGTAATTGGCAAAGTCGTCGCGTTTTGCACCACGACGGAATAAGTTCCGCCAGCGGATGGTTGAATGTTGGTCAAGACGAGATAACTATTCGTTGCGCCATTTATCGGTGTGCCATTCAACCGCCATTGAAAAATTGGCCCGCCGCCGGAGACGGTTTCAACGAACGCCAGATGATCGCCTACCCGCTCCATCCAGGAACGCGGAGCGGCCGTCACGGTCAAAGGATCTTGAACCACCAATGTCGTGGTAGTCGTATTGGTTGACTGCCCGCTGCTGCCACTAGAGATAGTGCAGCTATAATTTCCATTATCCGCATCCTGAACTCCCGTCAATGTCAACGATGCGGTTTGTGAACCGGAAACCAAAGCCGAACCGGTGATCGTGCTGCTGCCATCGGTCAGGACGCTGCCATTTTCAAACCACTGGTAGGACAAGGTGGGCGAACCCGAGACGGAAACCGAGAAGGTTGCATTCCCGCCCGCTGGCGCAACCGGCGGCGATGGCTGGGTAACGATGTAAGGATCATTAATCGCTAGATTTGCCGAGGCGGTGGTGCTTTTCAGGCTAATGTTATTCGTCACCACCAAGTTATAAGTTGCGGCATCCTGATAGGTTGCGCCACTGATGCTCAAGGTGAAGTTAAACGTGGTTCCCGCGCCGGTGTTGCCGATGGCCCCGCTCACCGAACTGCCGCCGGGCTGACTGCCGTTGCTCAACGGCGATCCATTCCGGAACCATTGGTAACGAAGCGGGGCGTTGGCCGTGCTGATCTGCGCACTGAAATTTGCGGTCGCACCATAGTTTAGGTTTGTGGCAGAAGGATTGGATACGATCTGCGGATCGGCCAGTCCCACCACAGCTTGACTGCTCGCCAGCGTGTAACTGGTTCCGCTGGCGGTGGCAACTAATTGGAAGGTTCCCACATCGCCGGCCCCGATTCCGGAAATTGTCAATGTTGCCGTGCCGGAGCCGGACACCGTGGCTGTGCCTCCGGCCACGCCGATGCCGTCAGTTAGATTATTGGTGACGCCGCCGGAAATTTTTTGCCATCGATAAGATACACTTTGCCCGGCCGCTATCGCCTGGCCAGTCAAGGCGATGGTTTGGCCGATGTTGACGTTTGTGCCAGCGATCGGCTGGTTTGTGAATTCCGGCCCGCCGGTGACGTAGGACCAAGTTGTGCCGACAATCAGATTCGCAATATAGTTAGTTCCGACCCCGCCGCTGGCACCATTTCCTACCCGCGAAATAAAGGCAATACCGGCAATGTCCGGCATGGCGTTGGTCATAGGGAATGCTTGAATCGTGCCGGCGGTTGTCGGGGGCGTTGCCCCGCCGAAACTGCCGGTGGCCGGATTAGCCCACAAGAAGTTGGTATCCGCCCCAGAAGCGGACATTTGATATGCCCCAACCACAAAAACCGGCGCGGCGTAATTGGCAAAAAACGGCGTGGTGGCCCACTCTTTTCCCGCAGACGAATCACAGGCACCAACGTAATAGCTGGTGCTTGATTTCGACAATAACCCATGATAGGCAATCTTCGCAGCCGTGGTGGTGTTGTAAGTATCAAACATTTGCTTCCAATAAGTATAACTCGTGGCACTGTTAACTCCGGCAGTCATGTTGGTCTGGCAGACAAAGGCGAGATAGCGTCCTTGGTTACCGCTTCCCAACTGCCCTGCCTGGGCGACATTCAGTAAGTAGGAAACATAAATTGTTTTAGTGCCGCTAGCCGGACGAGTTACAACCTGTGACAAGTTCAAAAGCGCACTGTTGCCGCACATATAGGGACTAAGAGCAGCGGCTCCAGCGCCGGTGAATACTGCAGGCTGCGAAGCGTTTTCAATCATGTTGGTGATGGCAGTTCCGGACGGGGGAAATCCGGGAAACGTCGCCGGCAGCACGCTGGCCACCCCGGAGTTGGGAAAGACAACGTTGTTGGTGTCTTGAATAATTGCCACATCGAGTCCTTTGATGGTCGCGGAACCCACCCCGCTGGATCCGTTTGGCGCCAGCAAGTTTTTGTTGGTGCCCGCAAAGTTAAGTGTCGTCCAAGCCTCGCCGCCGGGAGCCGCCAACCCGCCGGAACTGAAGTCAATGGATTGGGCTAGATAAGAATCGAATTTGGCAACATTGGTCACTCCAGCCGTCCCGCTAGTCGCCTGCGCCAACGCAACGCCGTTTAATGTGCAGACCATGTTGGACCCATTATTCGCCACCAGACTGTTAAACTCAGCCAGCGGTTCATAAGTCGGCAAGGCATGGGCCGCTAAGCCAACTGCCAACAAGACAGGAATAAGTAGTCGTTTCATTATATCGGTTGGGTCTGATTGTTTAGGCACAGATGACGTGTGATCTTAAGAGATAAATTGAGTGGTCGAATTCGCGATGCATAACTCCGAAACATAATGAGTTACTCTTTAGATACCGGATAAAATTAAGCGAACTTGACACCTTAAATACAAAAAAGGCAGGGAGCCGCAATGGCTCCCTGCCTGACGAGGCATG
>CAISEZ010000152.1 GCA_903884535.1 uncultured Verrucomicrobia subdivision 3 bacterium | reverse complement strand
TATCGCAGACCGAGCCGCCCGGCAGCCGGAACACCGCGATGGCCATGCTCGAACCGCTGCGGGAAAAGTTACTTGCTTTACAGCGCAACGGCTGGAGCAGTCAACAACTGGCGGCAGAATTGAAAACGGCTGGTGTGCCCGTCACTGTGGCGAGGCTCCGTGACTGTTTGAACCGCTGGTCACGCGGCGGGACGCGGAACGTCAAAGCGCACGTAGGCAGACGCAATAAAATCGCAAGTGCAACGCCAGCGGCGAATCAAGTGGGGCGAACTAAATCACCGACCGCTGATGCCTCGACAAATTTCAAATTGCGTGAATCGTGAGCCGAACATCACCGTAGAACGCTCGGCGCCGGTTGCCTTTCGCACGCTTTGCCCAGCGGCTCCGCGCCCAAAAGGCAACCCGCTGCCAGCGCTGAAAGAAGTTTGAGCCGGTTCGTGATCGGCGCCCGTCCCGCCGACCGGAGCGGACGTAATTGAGTTTGTTTGAGTGTCCGCTCCGAACGTCGGGCCGTTCGCCGTCACCAACCGGACAGCATAACGAATCCGCGTCGGCAGCGTGTCGGTGATTTGCTCGTGCGTTGCCGCGTAGCTCGTCGTTGGTCGGTTCGTCGAAAAATCAGACGGCTTTTAGGGTTGGATTGATGGCTTGTCGGAACGGTGGCTGAACCTTTGTTGCTTCACCGCGCGATTGAGCGTCGCGGTCTGGCTTTTTAGGCGCTCTGGCTGCCGCGCCGGGCAGCACCGTTCTACGTCACGCATCACTCGCTGGTTGTCCGCTCGTTCGGCTGTTGCTGGCCGCGCCCTTTTTCCTCGCGTTCATTTTTCATTTGAACGCCGCTTCATCTGTCCGGTCAAATCTTCACCTATCATAGGTCAGGCTATTGCCTGCAAAGCGAAAGCGACCCTCAATTGAGGCTTCTATTGGCGAGAGTTCGACCGTCGTTTGGCGCGTCAGCTTGATGACCCCACAAAAATACTTCCCCAGCGCGGAATGATTCCGCGTTGGCGGACGCATCTGTTCTGGCCAAATCGTCCAGCCAAAAGTTGTAAGGAAATCATTACAACCTGTCTGCCTGGTTTGCGCTAAAACTGGCGGCGCAATCTTGTGCGAAAATCGCACAACCCAAAGCCGACCACCTGAAATAATGCTCTGATTGCCGATGAAGAAGCTGAATTTAATTTGGAAACAAGTTGTCAAACTGCGCCGAGATCGCGACTGGACGCAGGAGAAGTTGGCTGTCGAGTTGAACCACGCTGGCTGGCACAACGCCACCCGCAGCACCGTTTCCAAAATCGAAGGCGGCACGATTCACATCGCGGACTTTGACGTGCTAATTGTCGCGGCGGCGTTGAAGGTGCGCCACACCGACTTGTTTCCCCCAATTGATTGGCAACGCCCCATGGATGAAACCATTCACCGCCATCTGCCCGAGGACATTCACGAAATTTCGCCTGACTCTGAACCAAAGGAAACCCTATGCCAAACCATCCCGAAATCGAACCAGTGACCGTTTCACCGCCGACCGAACGACTGGCGTATTCCATCCAGGAATCCGCCGATATGCTCGGCGTCAATTATTTCAGCGTCTATCGCCTCATCCAACGTGGCAAACTCAAAGCCTGCCGGGCGCTGCGCGGCAAATTCCTCGTTCCAAAAACTGAACTGCTGAAACTATTGCAAAGCGATACACAGTAAAATCTAAACCGCACAAAAAATTTTAGCAATTCCAGCCACCTCCGGAAACCATACTTTGCTTTTAGCCGCTTAAAACCAAAGTGCTTTTATATGATCGAAAGTTTTTGTGACCGCGCGGATTGTCAGCCTGTTCCGTAAGCAGTGCGGGGAATTGATTCACTCCACCGCCGTGCTGCCCAGCAGCCACTCATAAGCCGGCTGCACTTCCACCCCTGGCCCGCTCACACTTGATGCTGCATCCCGGTCGAGAACCAGCAGCCGGCAGGTGGCGCGCGGATAGGTTTTGGCTGCTGCCCGAAGGGCGCGCAATTCGCGCTCGCGCGTTTCCTGATTCCGTAGGTCGGCACAAACTTGGATTAGCTCCGAGCCTTTCGTCGTGTGCCGCGCCAGAAAATCCACTTCAAATCCCTCGTCGGTTTTGACGTAACTCACGTCGAAGCCGCGCCGTTCCAACGCGGCCATCACCACCGTTTCGAGCGCATGGCCGGTATTGCTCCGACCGCTGTTGTCAAATGCCCGTATTAAACCGGGATCAGCGGGGTAGATCTTCCGGGGGTTTGAATTTCGCTGCCGTTCGGATTCTGTGGCCAGCGGCACGGCGGTTAAAAGAAAAGCGTCCAGCAAATGTGCCAACATCGTATGCACGGCATCCTTGGCCACTCCATGCCCTTGCGATTTCATGTCCTGATGCAAACGGTGGACACTAAAGCTGGACGCCGGATTACGAAGACAGTGACGCACCAGCCAGCGCAGTGCGGCTACCTGCGTCAGTTCATACCGCTCCACCACGTCACGAAACAGCACCGTGTCCACGTAACCTTGCAATAGCTCGACCTGCAACGCCGCTGGTAATTCCTGGGCTTCAGGAAAACCACCTTGTGCGAGGTATTCTCGAAAACGCTTCTCGACCAGCGAACGTGCCGCCGCCGTCCAACGGCGCGGCTCCTTCTCCGGCTCCTCGCCGCGATGCCGAAGAAATTCCCGAAAACTAAAAGGCCGGATCACCGTCGCCAATCCGCGACCACGCAACGAAGTGTGAACTTCCCGCGACAGCATCTTGGCCGACGAACCCGATACCACCAGTTCCATTTTTTCGGAATCAAGCACCCGGCGCACAAACCGCTCCCAGTTCGGGACCAACTGGATTTCATCCAGGAACCAATGCACCGTCTGCTTGCCGCGCAACGCGGGAAACTGCCGGTAATACTCTTCCAGCAAAAAGCCAAGTTGCTCCACGCCGATGCCGACCAAACGGTCGTCGTCAAAACTCAAGTAAACTGCCCGCTCGGACGACAGCTTGACCCGCTGCTCGGCCAACAGTTGCCGCAAAAAAATTGTTTTGCCCGCCCGTCGCAGACCAATGACCGCATGGACTTTGCCCGGCACCGCTGGTAGGCGCGCGTCCCGGACGGTCAACGGCATTTTTGCCGCTGGCTCAAGGGCGGCACTCAATTTTTCGGCCAGGACCGGGTGTAAACTCATGGCGAAACGATTCCCTAAATGTATCCTTTTGTAAAGGACAGGTTTTGCATAATGCGGCTTTTTCTAAAGGCCACCTTGGAAAGACTTCTGGACTGTGAATTTTCGTTGTGTTGTCGAGTTGGTGGTGTTACGCACGATCTCAACCGCGCGACTAACCAAGGTGGAGAGTCTGGAAAATTTCTGCGCCGTGGTATTTTTTGACAAGTTCAAATCTGATACTGCAATTTGATACTGGTTGCTGTTTTTAGGGCAAAAAAGACGCAATTAGAGCAAAAGTCTTTAAATGTGAAACCGCAATAATCGCTAATATAATCAATGGTATTATGCTAAAGCTAAACGCAGCAAAAAGTGGCTTTTTCAATTTCGAGTCAGGTGCCTTTAACCACTCAGCCACCCTTCCAACCGTTTATTTGCAATTGCACAATGATTTTTAGTTCATTATCAACTGAACCAGCGGGCATTTATTTCGCACGAATCCGGGCTCGGGGCAAGCGGATTCGGCGCGAGCAAAACCCCCGCGCCGCCTGAATCATGGAAGCACGGTGGAATCAAACAAACTCGTTGATGAGGTTTTCGAGGAATTCCTGGCGGCCGCTGGTGTTCGGGGCGGCCTCGCCCTTTTTCAGAATGTAAGTCTCCAGTTCCTTCAGCGTGGCTTTGCCCGATTCAATCTTCGCCCCGATGCCCGTATCCCATGAGGCGTAGCGCTGTTGGGTGAATTCCGCCAATCGGCCATCTTGACGAATCGCCGCCGCGATCTTCAGGCCGCGCGCAAACGCATCCATCCCCCCGATGTGCGCGTGGAACAGATCCACCGGCGCGAAACTTTCCCGCCGCACCTTCGCGTCGAAGTTCACCCCGCCCGTCGTCAGGCCGCCATATTTGAGGATGCTCAACATCGTGTAGGTCGTCAGATAAATATTCGTCGGAAACTGGTCCGTGTCCCAGCCCAGCAATTCGTCGCCGGTGTTCGCGTCAATCGAGCCCAGCGCGCCCGCCGCCCCGGCCACTTCGATTTCATGCTGCATCGTGTGGCCCGCGAGTGTCGCGTGGTTCGTCTCGAGGTTCAATTTGAAGTGCGGCAGCAAATCGGATTCGCGCAGGAAATTCAGGCACGCGGCGGCATCGGAATCGTATTGGTGCTTGGTCGGTTCTTTCGGTTTCGGTTCGATGTAAAACTGGCCTTTGAACCCGATTTTCTTTTTGTAATCCACGGCCAGGTGCAGCAGTTTCGCGAGATGTTCCAGTTCGCGCTTCATGTCCGTGTTGAGCAGCGTCATGTAACCTTCGCGGCCGCCCCAGAACGTGTAGCCTTCGCCGCCCAATTCGTGCGTCACTTCCATCGCCTTTTTGATCTGCGCCGCGGCATACGCAAACACATCGGCGTTGCAGCTCGTGCCGGCGCCGTGCACATATCGCGGATGGGAAAACAGATTCGCCGTGCCCCACAATAGTTTTATGCCGGTGCGCTGTTGCTCTTCCTTTAACACTTTCGCCACCGCGTCAAAATTCTTGTTGGATTCGGCCAAAGCTTTCCCTTCCGGCGCCACATCGCGGTCGTGCCAGCAATAATACGGGGCGCCGAGTTTCTCGATGAATTCGAAGGCGACGCGGGCGCGCTGCTGCGCGTTGCGGACGGAGTTGGAGCCGTCGTCCCACGGCCGCTGCATCGTGCCCGCGCCAAACGGATCGCTGCCGGTGCCGCGAAACGTGTGCCAATACACCACCGCAAACCGCAGATGCTCCCGCATCGACTTGCCCGCCACCAACTCGTCGGCGTTGTAATGCTTGAAGGCCAAAGGATTTTTGGACGACGCGCCTTCGTATTGGATTTTGGGAATAGCGCTAAATGCGGTTGTCATGATAAATGAAAATGGTCGGATTGTTTTACAGGCGCATTATTATATTGTCGCGTCCTTGACGCCGCAATTCCGCAAACATGGATTTTTTTCTGACGCGTCCGCGCGAAAAACTGCATTGGCCAGTGGCTTGACCACCACACCGGGCTGGCTTCGTCCAAACCCCAGCGGGAACGGGAATATAGATTTTCAGCCGGGCTGGATGAAAACTGTGCCGGCTTCAACCTTGGTCGGATACGTTTTCAAATCCACGCAGACCGGCGCGCCTTTGGCCTTGCCGGTGGTGTAATCAAAGCGGCCGTTGTGCTTGGGACATTCGATGAGATTTTCCATGACCAGTCCGCCGGCGAGATGCACTTTGCCGTGGGTGCAAAGGCCGTCGGTCGCAAAGAATTTGCCGTCGCCCGTCCGGTAAATTGCGAACGTGCGGTCGCCGTGATCGAAGCGCAGCACGTCCTCCGGTTCGATGTCGTCCACGTTGCAGGTTTTGATCCAGCCGTCGCTCATTACAATTAGATATTAGTGTGCCGCCTGCGCTTCGGGAACGGCCGCCGGAAACGGATTGGCCGACGCCGGCAGTTCACGTTTGACGAAATAGGCCGGGTCTTTCACCTGCCGCAAAATCGCCGGAATAATTTCCCGATACGCCTCAATCAGCCCGTTGTAAGGCTTCGGCGAATCGGCCTTCATTTCTTCGTGCAACGCGGCGAGCGCGTGATAGGGCACCATCGGAAACATGTGATGTTCGAGATGATAATTCATGTTCCAATAGACGAAGCGAAAAACGGGATTCATGTAAACCGTCCGGCAATTCAGGCGATGATCCAAAACATTTTCGGCGAGTCCCGCGTGCTGCGTAAGGCCAAAAATGACCAGCAGCCATGCGCCGTAAAACGACGGCAGGCCGACAAGCATCAGCGGGAGAATGCTATGAATTAAAATCGCCCAAGCGATGACGGCGGCGTAAATCAAAGCCCAGATGCGCGCGGTCAAAAAGACCTTGCCGTATTCCATTTCCGGAATGTAGGTTTTTTCCTCCGCCGTGAGTTTGCCGAAGCAGTGGAGCAAAACTTTTTTGTATTCCTTCGGCCCGCTGCGCAGGCTAAAAAAACCGAGCAGGATTCCCGCAATGTCCGGCGGCCGCGGCACGGCGATTTCCGGGTCGCGGCCGACGATGATCGTGTCGGTGTGATGCCGCGTGTGGCTCCAGCGCCACGGCGTGGATTCGCGCAACACCATGAACGACGCGATTTCATAGACAACATCGTTCATCCACGTCGTTTTGAACGGCGTGCGATGGCCGCATTCGTGCCAGCGCGAATCCGAGCAGGAACAATAGAGCACGCCATAAACGAGGAACGCCGGCACGCACCACCACGTTCCCCAAAAATGCCAGCCGAGCCAGCCGGTCAATCCGAGCAGCGCAAACCAGAGCAGCGTGTCGCGGATGGCCGGGCCGTCCTTGCGCTGCATCAGTTCTTTCAGCCGTTTGCGCGGGATCGGGCAGGCATACCATTCCGCCGAGGCGAGGCCCATTGCCTCGGCCAGCTGGCTGTCTTTGCCGATGAGGCTGTAATCGCGTTTGGAAATTTCAACAGCCATAAACCACGTTGTTCATTTGCCGGCAATTTCCCCGATATGGTTGCCATACGTCAATAGCAACACTGCCGCGACCAATATGATTAACGCCAAGCCGACGGTCGTGTGCGTCAGCCGGCGGCACGCGCGCCACTCGCGCAGCACCACGCCCATGAGGTTGCTGAACAGCACGAGCAGGATCATGTGGATGGCCCAGCTCGTGAACGCGAATTTTTCGCCGAGCCGCACGTGGCCGAGGTTGTAAAAGAAAAACTGGCCATACCAGAACAGACCCGTGACCGCCGCCATCAAAAAATTGACCGGCAGCGACGCCTTTTCCGGACCGGCCGGCAGTTCGATCAGTTCGCCGATCGTCTTGTGCCGCGCGTGCAGCCAGAGGCAATAAATTGCCGTCGTTAAAAACGCGCCGGTGTTGGAAAAAATATAAACCACGTTGCCGCGAAAAACACCCGCGCCGTGCGCCGAGGCGACATCGGCAATCGGCGTGCCCGCTTCGAGCGCGAAGCCGTAAACCGCCGACAACACGCCGGCCAGCAGCGAGAGCAGCAGCCCTTTCGCGAGCGAAAATTCGCCGCGATTTTTTTGCGCCGTCAGATCCTTTTCCTTCAGCCACCCGGCCCAGCCCGCACTGGCGATGCCCAACACGCCGACGACGATTCCGGCCATCACCCAACCGGCACCCGGCTTGTGCAAAATGTCGGCCAGCGTGCCTTTGACCAGCGGTGGAATCATCGTGCCCAGCACGCTTGAAAGGCCGACCGCGATGGCGTAGGTCAGTGAAAATCCGATGTAGCGGATTGAAATGCCGAAGGCCGTGCCGCCGATGCCGTAGGCCGCGCCAAGCAGAAACGAATGCCACATCGCGCCCGTCGGTGCCTCGCGCAAAACCGCCAGCAAATCCGGAATCGTTAGCCACGCGCCGAGGATGGGCAGCAGCAGCCAGCAAAACGACGCCTGCACGATCCAGTAAGATTGCCACGACCAGCCGCGGACTTTTTTTTGCGGCGTGTAACACGTCGCGGCGAAAAGTGCGCCGATGGCGTGCAGGCCGACGCCGAGCAGCGGATTGGGCGTGATGGAATTCATGCGTTGGCCGTCAGGATAAACACTGCGGATTTATTTGGCCATATCTGAAGGCGAAATTAAACGGGCGGTGAAATATCTAATTGCTGACTTCGCCGCCTGCATTTTTAGTTCAGAGATATTTCGCGATGATCGGCTTCAAATCCGCGATGGTTTTCACCGGCCAAGCTTTGCGGTCGGTCATAATTGCATTTTTCAACGCGTAATGGCACGGCCAGTTCGGTTCGGCCGGAATCTGCGGGATGGCTTGCGCGACGATGGCTTTGGCGGTCGCGGCATTTTTCATCAGGTTGGCGATGATCATTTCCACGGTGACGTGCGCCTCGTCCGCTTTCCAGCAATCGTAATCGGTGATCATCGCCATCGTGGCGTAGGCGATTTCCGCTTCGCGGGCGCATTTGGCCTCGCCCAAATTGGTCATGCCGACGACGTCGTAGCCGAGCCGGTGGTTCGTGAGCGATTCAGCGCGCGTGCTGAATGCCGGCCCTTCCATATTCACGTAAGTGCCGCCGTCATGGACTTTCGCCTTCAAGCCGCGCGCGGTTTTCAAAATAATTTTCCGCAGCTCTTCGCAAACTGGATCGGCGAATGCGATGTGCCCGACGATACCGCGGCCGAAAAACGTGTGTTCGAAATCGCGCTTGGTGCGGTCCAGAAACTGGTCCGGCAAAACAATGTCGCACGGCCGGTATTTTTTCTGGAGCGAGCCCACGGCGCTGACACTGATGATCCACGCCACGCCGATTTTTTTCATCGCCCAAACATTGGCGCGATGGTTCAGCTCGCTTGGCAAAATGCGGTGACCGCGGCCGTGGCGCGGCAGAAAAACCACGTCGCGGCCGGCGAGCGTGCCGGTTAGAAATTCATCCGACGGCGCTCCAAACGGCGTTTTGACCCGCACCCATTTTTGATTGGTGAAACCTTCGATATGATACAGGCCGCTGCCGCCGATGATGCCGATCTTGAAATTTGACATGGGAAATTTTTAACCCCGAAAGACACGAAAGACACGAAAAAACCACCAAGCTTAAAAATATTTTCTCGGTGGTAATCGGCGAGAATTGGATTATTCTGCGGGCATGGAACTTTTCAGCAAAATTCTCAAAGCCGCCGTGGATGGCGTCGCGTCGGACATTCACATCAAGGTCGGCACCCCGGTCGTTTTCCGCATTAACCGCGAATTGATTTCAATCGAATGTCCGGTGCCGACGATGGAATGGATGAATAAAATCGTGCAGACTATCACGCCGACGCACATGATGAAACGATTGGAGGAGGAACGCGAAGTGGACTTTTCCTATTTCATCCCGGAAGTCGGCCGGTTCCGCACGAACCTGTTTCAGCAGCGCGGCCAATGGGCGCTGGCCATGCGCCATGTTAAAAATCACGTCGCCAGCTTTCAAGAGCTGGGCTTACTGGAACAGATTAAAACCATCGCGGAATCACCGCGCGGCATCGTGCTCGTCGCGGGGTCCACCGGCTCCGGCAAATCCACCACGCTCGCGGCGATGATCGAACACATCAACGCCAATTTCAAAAAGCATATCATCACGCTGGAAGATCCGATTGAATTTGTATTTGAAGACAACCAGTGCGTCATCGAGCAACGCGAGGTCGGCCTCGACACCGTGTCCTTTCATCATGCGCTCCGCAACGTCCTGCGGCAGGACCCGGACATCATCATGCTCGGCGAAATGCGCGACGCGATCAGCTTCGGCGCAGCGATGAGCGCGGCGGACACCGGCCACCTGGTTGTTTCAACGCTGCACACGACGACCGCCGCACAGTCCATCACGCGCATCCTAGATTTCTTCAAGGCGGACGAACGCGAACAGGTCCGCCGCCAGCTCGCCGCCACGCTGCGCGGCGTGGTCTGCCAGCGCATGGTGCCGACCCTTGACAACAGAATGACGCCGGCGCTGGAAATCATGATCAATTCGCCGCTCATCAAAAAAATGCTGGAAGAAAACCGGCTCGAAAAATTGACGGCGGCCATTGAGACGGGCACCGACGACGGCATGATTACTTTCAACCAGTCGCTTTTCAATCTGGTCAAAGATGGCAAAGTTTCGGAAAAGGAAGCGCTCGCCAAAGCCAGCAACCCGCAGGCGCTGGAGATGAATTTTAAAGGCATCTTCCTTAACGAAGGTGGTCGCATTGTCGGCTAGTCAAAGCTAGTAAAAGGCAGGACGATATTACCCGGTTGACTAAATCTCAACCGGGTTTATCGTTTTTAAATGCGGATTTCAAAGAAGACCGATTACGCGTTGCG
Organism: uncultured Verrucomicrobia subdivision 3 bacterium; assembly: GCA_903884535.1. Lineage (GTDB taxonomy): Bacteria > Verrucomicrobiota > Verrucomicrobiia > Limisphaerales > UBA11358 > UBA11358. The sequence goes on along the minus strand of CAISEZ010000152.1, from coordinate 31,276 downwards.
GGCGCTATTCACGCTGGTGGATCATTACGGCGGTCAGCCAATTCCCATCCGCGAACTTGCCCGGCGCAACGACGTGCCCAAACGGTTTCTCGAGCAAATCATGCTCGGCCTCAAGTCGCAAGGCTGGGTGGATAGCTCGGCGGGAATCCGCGGCGGCTATTTCCTCGCAAAAAATCCGGCCAAAATCACGATGGGTGAGGTGGTGCGGCATTTTGACGGCATCCTTGCGCCCATCGACTGCGTTTCCGTCACCGGCTACCAGCGCTGCTCACAGGAATCCGTCTGCCGGTTCCGCCGCGTTTTTTTCGATGCGCGGAATTTTGTGGCGAACCTGATGGACCGCGCCACACTCGCCGACATCGCCAAAGGATTGCCGCTGGCTAAACGGGAGATTTCCTCGGGATTTATTGGCGGCGAAGGCATCTAAAAATAATTTTACTTTAGCCGTTGACAAAAACCGCCTTCAGGACATAATAACGACATAATAAGTCGTCTATACGGATTTGATTAGATGAAAAGTATAATTAAGTGCGGGCTTAACGGTGACTGAGTAACTTTGATTTTAATCGAATTTTTATTTGGACTAAACAACGATAATAAAGGTCGCTATTAAAACGATGGCGGCAAAACCTAGAAAGCCGAACGGAAAGCCGTAAGCAAAAAACATGAAAACGAAACTGAAACAATTAATCGTGGCCACTGTCGTGGGATCCCAATTTGCGCTTCCGGCGCTGGCGGATGACGGCACCAACGCCACGCCGGTGCAAATTCCTGCGTATGCCGCCGAGGGTTCAGGCGGCAACTCGGCAGAGGCTGCCGAGATCAAAGCCTTGAAACAAGAAGTCGAGGCGCTGGTGCAAAAGGTCAATGCGCTGGAACAGCAGCGCGGCCCGGCGGAACAGGCGGCGACGATTCAGGAGCTGGATCAAAAAGTTCGCGTCTTGTCCCGCGAACGCGAAAATGATCAAGATGCCGCGGCGGCACTGGCCAAGACACAGCCGAAAATTTCCATCGGCGGGAACGGTTTCAGCTTCGGCTCCGGCGACTCCAATTTTGTGGCGCAGTTGCATGGCGTGATCCAGCTTGATAGCCGGACGTTTTTTCAGGACGGTGGCAACAATGGCAACGATGGTTTTCTGCTGCGCCGGGCGCGACCCATTATTTCGGGCACGGTGTTCCACGACTTTGATTTTAACTTCACGCCGGATTTTGGTGGTAGCACGGTGCAAATTCAGGATGCGTATCTGAACTACCGGTATGATTCCGCATTTCAAGTGCAGGCCGGAAAATTCAAGTCGCCGGTCGGTTTGGAACATCTCGTGGCAGACAAGGACGTGCTGTTTAACGAACGTTCGCTGGCGACGGATCTGGTGCCGAATCGTGACCTCGGTCTGGATTTGCATGGTGATTTATTTGGCGGGACGGCAAGCTACGCGGTGGGCGTGTTCAATGGTGCGCCGGATTTTTCCAGCGCCTCCACGAATGTTTCGTTTCAAGATGGCAAAGCGTTTGCCGGGCGCGTGTTTTTCCAGCCGTGGAAAAATACCGACGTGAATGCGTTGCGCGGGCTGGGCTTCGGCGTGGGCGGCAGCTATGAGGCGAATCATCCGAACACCAATTCCGCCACGGGCCTGACGCCGGGTTACACCTCGGATGGCCAGCAGAAATTTTTCCAGTATGCCAGCGGGGTTTATGTCAGCGGGGCAACGTGGCGCGTCTCACCGCAGGCCTATTATTATTACGGCCCGTTGGGACTGCTCGCGGAATATGTGGTTTCTGATCAGGAGGTGAAGAAAGCCGCCAAGTCGGCGGATCTGGCCAACACGGCCTGGGAAATTTCCGGCTCCTGGTTGTTGACGGGGGAAGATGCGACTTACGGCAGCATCACGCCGCTGCATCCGTTCAATCCGCACAACAACCAATGGGGCGCGTGGCAATTGGTCGCGCGCTATGCCGCGCTCGACGTGGACGACAAGGCCTTTGCCGGCAGCACCTATGCCGACCCGACCAAGTCCGCATCCGGCGCAACCGCTTGGTCCGTTGGTTTGAATTGGTATCTGAACAAAAATCTCCGCGCCGACTTGAGCTTCTCGCACACGGTGTTTGACGGATTCCGCGGCGTGGCTTCACCCGGCACGGTGCCGGCGCAGGCGGAAAATGTTTTGTTCTCACGGCTCCAACTGGCTTTTTAACGACCAAAAAAAATACAAAAATGAAAACATTCCTGAATATTCTCCTCGCAACGTCGCTGGCGCTGTCCGGCGGCGCGAAGGAAATCAAGCTGCTCAATGTCTCCTATGATCCGACGCGTGAATTGTATTCCGAATACAACGCGGCGTTCGCGAAATACTGGCAGGCCAAGACCAGCGACACCGTTACCGTTTCGCAATCGCACGGCGGTTCCGGCAAGCAGGCGCAGGCGGTTGTCAACGGCCTCGAAGCCGACGTCGTCACGCTCGCGCTGGCGTATGACATTGACGCGATTTCGCAGCAGGCGAGATTGCTGCCCGCTGACTGGCAGCAGCGGCTGCCGAACAACAGCACGCCCTACACCTCGACCATCGTGTTTCTGGTGCGCAAAGGAAATCCCAAGCAAATCAAGGACTGGGATGATGTCGTGAAAAAGGGCGTGAGCGTCGTGGTGGCGAATCCGAAAACTTCCGGCGGGGCGCGCTGGGCATATCTCGCGGCGTGGGCTTATGCTTTGGAAACCAACAATCACGATGAAGCCAAGGCGAAAGAATTCATCACCAAGCTCTACAAAAATGTGCCGGTGTTGGATTCCGGCGCGCGCGGCTCAACTGTTACCTTCGCCCAACGCGACATCGGCGACGTGCTGCTCGCCTGGGAAAATGAGGCGCACCTCGCGCTGAAGGAATTTGGCGCGGACAAATTCGAAATTGTCACGCCGTCGTTGAGCATTCTGGCCGAACCGCCGGTTTCCGTCGTGGACAAAAATGCCAAACGCCACGGCACGACCGAAGTGGCCAAAGCGTATCTCAATTATCTGTATTCCGACGAAGGCCAGGAAATCGCCGCAAAAAATTTCTACCGGCCGCGCAATGAAACCCTCACCGGCAAATACGCCGGCAACTTCAGCCAGTTGAAACTGGTCACGGTGGACCAGGAATTTGGCGGCTGGGCCAAGGCGCAGAAAACCCACTTCGCCGACGGCGGAATTTTCGACCAGATTTTTCAGCCTTAAAAATGTTCCTCCGCAACGGCGGCGGTTTGTTCTGACCAGACAAGCCGCCGCCCTCTAAAAATAACCAAAGCAAGCTTATGACCACCGCCGCTCCAATCAAAACCTTTGTGCCACCAGCGCGGAATCAGCGCCGAACGCTCGCCGACCTGCTGGCGCCGCTGGAAAAAATCGCGGCGAATTCGCCGAATCTCGTCGCCAATCACGACGCGAAATTTGAAGTGAACGGCGAGCGCTACGCAATGCCGCGCTATTTATTCGTCGGGCCGCGCGGCGGCGACACGCCAATCCGCATCGGCATTTTTGCGGGCATTCACGGCGACGAGCCGGAAGGCGTCCACGCCATCGTCCAGTTCATCCAGTTGCTCGAAGCCCGGCCCGAACTGGCGACCGGTTATTATCTTTCGTTTTATCCCGTTTGCAACCCGACCGGCTTTGAAGACGGCACGCGCCACGCGCGGGGCGGCAAGGATTTGAACCGAGAGTTCTGGAAAAATTCCCGCGAGCCGGAAGTCCAGTTGCTCCAAGCCGAGCTGCAATCGCGTTCGTTCCAGGGCATCATTTCGCTGCACACCGACGACACGAGCGACGGTTTCTACGGCTTTGTCAGCGGCGCGACGTTGACCAAAAATCTGATCAAACCCGCGCTCGCCGCCGCCGAAAAATTCCTGCCGCGCAATGACCAGCCGGTCATCGACGGTTTTGCCGCGCGCCACGGCGTCATTTTTGACGGCTACGAAGGCATTTTGTCCGCGCCGCCAAAAGTGCGGCCGCGTCCGTTTGAAATCATTTTGGAAACCCCGGCCACGCCGCCGGAATATCTGAAAGAGCTGGCGTTCGTCGCCGCGCTCCAGACAATTTTGCTCGAATATAATAAATTCATCGCCTACGCTCCGAACCTCTGAACCGTGGCGACCCAACGAATTAAGGCCAGAAAAATCCGCGTGCTGCCGGGCTTCAAACTGACGCTCGGCTTCACGCTTTTTTACCTGGGCCTCATCGTGCTGATCCCGCTGGCGGCGGTCTTCTGGAAAACGAGTTCGCTGACGAGGGCAGAATTCTGGCACGTGATCACCATGCCCCAGGCGCTAGCCTCGTATCGCCTGACTTTTGGCGCGTCGTTGCTTGCCGCAATGGTCAACGCTGTTTTTGGTCTCATCGTCGCTTGGGTTCTAGTGCGCTATAATTTTTTTGGCAAAAAAGTCGTGGACGCACTGGTGGATTTGCCGTTCGCGCTGCCCACGGCCGTGGCCGGCATCACGCTGGCGATGCTGTATTCGCACAACGGCTGGATCGGCCAGTTGCTCGAACCGCTCGGCATCAAGGTGGCCAATACGCGGCTCGGGGTTTTCGTCGCGCTGACCTTTATTGGCCTGCCGTTCATTGTCCGCACCGTGCAACCGGTTTTGGAAGACCTTGATCCGGAACTGGAAGAAGCCGCCGCGAGCCTCGGCGCGAACCGCTGGCAGGTTTTTTGGCGCGTGATTTTGCCGATGCTGATGCCCGCGCTGCTTACCGGCTTTGCGCTCGCCTTCGCCCGCGCACTCGGCGAATACGGCTCGGTCATTTTCATCGCCGGCAACATCCCGATGAAAACCGTCATCACGCCGCTGCTCATCATGGGCGAACTCGATATGTTTGATTACGCCAAGGCCACCGCGCTCGCCGTCGTGATGTTGGTCGCTTCCTTCGCGCTGCTGCTCACGATTAATGTGCTGCAATGGTGGACGAATCGTTACAACACGAACAACCTCGCATGAATCCGGTCGCGACCACCTTTCACACACCGCATCAAGCGGCGCATCGGCATTCGACCACCGAGTCGCCGTTCGTGCGCCGGCTGCTCATCGGCGTGGCGCTCGTGTTTTTGAGCGTTTTCCTGCTCGTGCCGCTGGTGTGCGTGTTTGCGCAGGCGTTTGCCAAAGGCATCGGATTTTATTTCCACACTTTGGGCGACCCCAATGCGCTGAGCGCGATCAAACTCACCCTGCTCGCCGCCGGCATTTCCGTGCCGCTCAACTGCGTCTTTGGCGTCTGCGCCGCGTGGGCGATTGCGAAATTTGATTTTCGCGGCAAAAACATTTTGCTCACGCTGATTGACTTGCCGTTCTCCGTTTCGCCGGTGATTTCCGGACTGATTTATGTTCTGGTTTTCGGCGCGCAAGGCTGGCTCGGACTTTATCTGAACGCGGACAATCCGAAATTTCCGTGGCTGGCGAACTGGCTGAACGAACACAATTTTAAAATCATTTTTGCCGTGCCCGGCATCGTGCTGGCGACGATTTTTGTGACGTTCCCATTTGTCGCGCGCGAATTGATTCCGCTGATGCAGGCGCAGGGCCGCAGCGAAGAGGAAGCCGCGCGCGTGCTCGGCGCCAGCGGCTGGCAAACCTTTTGGCGCGTGACTTTGCCCAATATCAAATGGGGTTTGCTCTACGGCGTGATCTTGTGCAACGCCCGCGCGATGGGCGAATTTGGCGCGGTGTCCGTCGTCAGCGGAAAAATTCGCGGGCAGACCAATACGATTCCGTTGCACATTGAGGCTCTGTATGATGATTACAATTTCGCCGGTGCTTTCGCCGTGGCCTCGCTGCTGGCCATGCTTGCGCTGGTGACGCTGGGTTTGAAAACCTGGGTGGAATACCAACACGCCCGGCAAAATACCGCCGAAGAAAAAATTTCCTTATGAGCGTCGAAGTCAAAAATGTCACGAAAAAATTCGGCGGCTTCACGGCGCTCGACAACGTCAGCCTCAAGGTCGAGTCCGGCGAACTCGTCGCGCTGCTCGGCCCGTCGGGCTCCGGCAAGACGACGCTGCTGCGCACCATCGCCGGCCTGGAGTTTTCCGATCCCGGCAACGCGCAGGTTTTATTTTACGGCGAAGACGTCACGCACATTCCCGCGAGCGAACGCAAGGCCGGTTTTGCGTTTCAACATTATGCCTTGTTCCGGCACATGACCGTGTTTGAGAACATCGCCTTCGGTTTACGGGTGCGCCCAAAAACGACGCGGCCGCCGGAAGATGAAATCCGCGCACGCGTGGACAAACTTTTGAAGCTCATTCAGCTTGAGCCGATGGCCAAACGTTTTCCGGCGCAACTTTCCGGCGGCCAGCGGCAACGGGTTGCACTTGCGCGTGCGCTGGCCGTTGAGCCGAAAGTCCTCTTGCTCGACGAACCATTCGGCGCGCTCGACGCGAAGGTGCGCAAGGAATTGCGCCGCTGGCTGCGGCAGTTGCACGACGAGATCCATGTCACGACATTGTTTGTGACGCACGACCAGGAAGAGGCGCTGGAGGTTTCCGACCGCGTGGCGATTTTGCGCGCCGGCAAAATCGAGCAGATCGGCACACCGGAAGAAATTTACGACCACCCCGCGTCACCTTTCGTCTATGATTTCTTGGGCAACGTGAATTTGTTTAGCGGCCGCGTGAAAGACGGCGCGGTGGTGATTGGCGAAACCCATTTTGCCCTCGGCGAAAAAACCGGCGAGAACGACACCGCTGCTGTTGCGTTTGTGCGTCCGCACGATATCCGTGTCACGCGCACGCCCAGCGGTCCCGCGCTGGCTGCCGCAGTCATCCGCTCCAACGCCGCCGGGCCGGTGGCGAATTTGGAATTAAAGCGGTTGGACAGCGGCGAACTTTTCACGGTTCAGTTGAGCAAGGAACAGTTTCAGGAATTGGCGCCCAAGCCGGGTGAACCGGTTTTTGTGGAGCTGAAGAACGTGAAAATCTTCGCCGACGATTATTCGATTTGAAGTTTGTTTGACTCCGCTGCGGGGTTGCCTATTGTCTCGCGGCATGGCCGACAAACATTATCGCAGCCTGATCAAAGGCGTCTCGTGGCGCAACACCGGCAGCATTGACACGCTGATCATCTCCTTTTTCATCACGCGAAAATTATCGTGGGCGTTGAGTATCATGAGCGTGGAATTTTTCACCAAGGTCCTGCTGTATTATTTCCATGAGCGCGTCTGGGAAAAACTGGCTTTTGGCCGCGTCCCGGAGGCGAAGCAGGACAAACCGAACTTCGAAATTTGAGATGGGGTGGCCGACGGGATTCGAACCCGCAACAACAAGCTCCACAAGCTTGGACTCTACCATTGAGCTACGACCACCAACCGGCCTGACAGACTAATTTTTCTGCGGCCGCGAGTCAAGTTTCGCTCACAGCTTTGCCGCGATGAACTGTTCCAGCTTCACCGCGTCGGCGTTGAACTGGCGGATGCCTTCGGCCGTTTTTTCCGTGGCCATCGCATTTTCGTTGAACAGCCAGCGGAATTTCTTCTCGTCCAGCGGCAGCTTCTCGATTTTGGATTCGCGCGCGAGTTCGGGGCTCAATTTGCGCGCCAGCGGCGCTTCGGATTTCTGCAATTCCGCGAGCAGGTTCGGGCTGATCGTCAGCAAATCGCAGCCGGCGAGTTCCTGGATCTCGCCGACGTTGCGGAAGCTCGCACCCATCACTTCGGTCGCGTGGCCGAATTTTTTGTAATAGGAATAAATCTCTTTCACCGACAAAACGCCAGGATCTTCAGCCGGTGCAAAATCTTTTTTCTCTTTCGCCTTATACCAATCCATGATGCGGCCGACGAACGGCGAGATGAGTTTCGCCTTCGCCTCGGCGCACGCGACGGCCTGCGCCAGCGAGAACAACAGCGTCAAATTGCAGTTGATGCCGTCGCGCTGGAGCACTTCCGCGGCGCGGATGCCTTCCCACGTCGAGGCGATCTTGATGAGAATGCGTTCGCGGGCAATGCCGTTTTTTTCATAAATCGAGATGAAGTGGCGGCCCTTGGCCACGAGCGCGGCGGCATCGAACGACAGGTTCGCATCCACTTCGGTCGAGACGCGGCCGGGGACAATCTTCAAAATTTCCAGGCCGAACAAAATCGTCAGGTCGTCCAGCACGTGCGCCAGTAGTTCTTTGCCGCTGGCTTGGGCCTGGTTGTCGGCGATGGCCTTGGCCACGAGGAATTGATATTCCGGCATCTGCGCGGCCTTGAGGATCAGCGAGGGATTCGTGGTGGCGTCGCGCGGCGCGAATTGTTTGAGTGAGGCGAAATCGCCGGTGTCGGCGACGACCACGGTGAACTGTTTGAGTTGGTCAAGTTGGGTGCTCATAAATTTTTCAGTGAAATGGGCCGCGCTCAAAATACGCCAGCCACGTCCGTTGGCAAATCCTTTGACGAAAAGTTCCCGCCGGATTCCTCATGGCCGCGGCCAGTTTTGCTCATGCACCGGACCCGCGGATGAATCGGTTTTTGACACGGCGGGCTCTTGTCGTAAAATGCGCTCGAATTTCTTATGCCCACACACTATTTAGCCTGCGACCTTGGCGCGGACAGCGGCCGCCTGATTCTGGGCACGCTCGACCAGGGAAAATTTTCGCTCGAAGAACTGCACCGCTTCCCCACCGGTGCGACGAAAGTCGCCGGCGCGCTCCACTGGGAATTTGATCGCCTGCTCAACGAGCTGAAAACCGGCCTGAAAAAAGCCGCCGCCAAGAATTTGGCCATCGCCAGCATCAGCACGGATTCGTGGGGCGTGGATTATGTCGTTTACGACGAACGCGGCCTGCCGCAGTCGCCGGTCTGGTGCTATCGCGATGCGCGCACGGCGCAGGGCGTGGAACTGGTGAAGGGAAAAGTTGAATGGCCGATCATCTACGCCGAGACCGGCATCCAGTTCATGGCGCTCAATACGATTTATCAAATCGTCACGGAACCCGCCGCCCGGCTCGCGCCGGGAAAACACATTTTGCTCATCGGCGACGCGTTTAATTTTTTCTGTTCCGGCATCGCGCGTAATGAAGTTTCCAACGCCAGCACCACGCAGCTTTACAACCCGGTTCACAAATGCTGGTCCAAGCGGCTGTTCGACGTGCTCGGGCTGCGCGAGGATTTGTTCGCGCCAATCTGCCCGTCCGGCACGAAACTCGGGCCGATGAAAAAAAATCTCGCGGCGGAAGTGGGCTTGCCGCCGATTGAAGTCGTCGCGTCCTGTTCGCACGATACCGGCGCGGCGGTGGCCGCCGTGCCTGCCAGCGGCGAGAACTGGGCCTACCTGAGTTCCGGCACCTGGTCGCTCATGGGCGTGGAAAAACCGCAACCCGTCATCAACGATCAGAGCCGCGCCCTCGGTTTCACCAATGAAATCGGCTACGGCGACACCGTGCGGCTGCTGAAAAATATCGTCGGCCTCTGGCTCATCCAGGAATCGCGCCGGCATTGGAACAAGGCCGGCAAGAAACTGGAATTCGCCGACCTCGAAAAAATGGCCGCCGCCGCGCCGCCGTTTGTTTCCCTCATCAACCCGGACGACTCGCGGTTTTTGAGTCCCGACGACATGCCGAAGAAGATCGCCGATTTCTGCCGCGAAACCGGCCAGCCCGTGCCGGCGGACATCGGCGCGTGCGTCCGCTGCATTTACGAAAGCCTCGCGCTCTTTTACCGCTGCACGCTGCGCAAGCTCGAACGGCTCACCGGCCAGAAAATCGAGCGGCTGCACATCGTCGGTGGCGGCAGCAAGGACGCCACGCTGAACCAGTTCACCGCCAACGCGGTGAAAATCCCCGTGCTGGCCGGCCCGACGGAATGCGCCGCGCTGGGCAATCTCCTCGTGCAAGCCATCGCGCTCGGCCATCTCGAATCGCACGAAGCCGCGCGTGAAGTGGTGCGGAATTCTTTCGAGCTAAAAACATTTTCGCCGCAAGATTCGGCGGCGTGGGACGCGGCGGCGAAGCGGTTTGAAAAATTGCTGGGCTGAAGGTTGGCCAGGGCAGGCACTGCCCGCCAGTTTGGGATGGATTTGCGGCGGATTTTTGCGATACTGCGCGACCGATGAAGCCCATTGTCAAATTGTTGCTGGAAGGCGGCAGCCTCGACACCGCGCAGATGGCGCAGGTGCTCAACCTGTCCGCCGCCGACGTGAACCGCCAACTCGACGAGTTGAAAGCGTCGCGCGTGCTGCTCGGATTCCGCCCGGTGCTGAACCTCGCCCATGAAGATTCCGGCGTGGTCCGCGCCGTCATCGAAGTCCGCATCACGCCCGAACGCGGCGGCGGCTTCAACCGGCTCGCCGAGCGCATCAGCAAGTTCGACGAGGTGGAATCCTGTTTTCTCATGTCCGGCAGCTACGATTTGCTGGTGTTCGTCAACGGCGCGAGCCTGCAAAAAGTCGCGGCGTTCGTCTCGGAAAAACTGTCCACGCTCGAAGGCGTATTGTCCACGGCCACGCACTTCATGCTGCGTTCCTACAAGGAACAGGGTTTTTTGCTGGACGTGAAACAGGAAGAAGCCGAGCGGCTCAAAGTCGCGCCGTAATTTCAATTCGCCATTTGAAATTCGGAATTTAAAATTTTTCCATGGACTCCTCGCGCCACATCGCCAAGCACGTCATCAACCTGCCCAAGTCGGGCATCCGCGACTTTTTCGAGATCGTCTCGAAGATGAAGGACGTCATCTCGCTCGGCATCGGTGAACCCGATTTCGACACGCCGTGGCACATCCGCGAAGCCGGCATTTACGCGCTGGAAAAAGGCAAAACGCATTACACCTCGAACCTTGGTTTAATTGAGCTGCGCCGCGCCATCAGCAAATATGTCGAGGCGAATTATTCCGTCAGCTACGTGCCGGAGAACGAGGTCATCATCACCGTCGGCGTGAGCGAAGCGCTCGACCTCGCGTGCCGCGCGCTCATCAATCCCGGCGACAAGGTGATGTTTCACCAGCCGTGCTACGTCAGCTATTCGCCGAGCATCACGCTCGCGCATGGCATTGCCGTGCCGGTGCCGACTTTTGCGAAGGATAATTTTGCTTTGACCGTCGAGGCGTTGCGCGCCGCGTGGCAGCCAGGCTGCAAATTGCTCATGCTGAATCTGCCGTGCAATCCCACCGGCGGCACGTGCGACCGCGCACAGATCGAGGCCATCGCCAAGTTCGCCGTGGAAAAAGATTTGATCGTGTTGAGCGACGAAATTTATTCCGAGCTGACCTTTGAAGGCGTGCACACCAGCATCGCCAGCATTGCCGGCATGAAGGAGCGCACGATTTTTCTGCACGGTTTTTCCAAGGCCTTCGCGATGACCGGCTGGCGCATCGGTTACGCGTGCGGCCCGGCCGCGCTCATCGAGGCGATGATGAAGGTGCATCAATATTCCATGCTCTGCGCGTCCATCATCAGCCAGGAAGCCGCCATTGAGGCGCTCATGCGCGGCGAGGACGGCATGAAGAAGATGCGCGACCAGTATCATCGCCGTCGCGACTTCATCGTGCGCCGGTTCAATGAAATCGGGCTGAAATGCCACCTGCCGCGCGGTTCGTTCTATGCGTTTCCGGATATTTCAAAAACCGGTTTGAGTGAAAAAGATTTTGCCGTCGGATTGTTGCAAACGGAAAAGGTGGCGATGGTTCCCGGCACGGCGTTCGGCGAAAACGGCAAGGGCTTTTGCCGCGCCTGTTTTGCGACCAGCTACGAACAGCTCATCGAGGCGGCCACGCGGATTGAGCGGCATGTGCAGTCGCTTGCTGCGAAAAAAGCGTAAGGCATTTCCGCCGGCACCGACGGAAGGGTTTCATTTTGCCTCCGCCGTGAGCGATAGAAAAATTTCCTCCAGCGCGCCGGCCGCGCCGCTTTGTTTGCGCAGCTCCTCGCGCGTGCCGACGGCGATCAGTTTGCCACCATGGATGATGCCGATGCGGTCGGCCATTTCCTCGGCAATGCTCAATTGATGCGTGGAAACTAAAACGGTCATGCCGGCCAGTGAACGTTCCTTCAAAACGTCTTTCACAATGCGCGCGTGCTGCGGATCAAGCCCGACCATCGGTTCATCAATCACAAAAACTTCCGGGTCGTGCAGCAGCGCGGACACGATGGCCACGCGCTGCCGTGTGCCGTGCGACAACCCTTCGAGCGAACGGTCGGCATATTCGCCGAGGTGAAAGCGCGCCACAAGGTCCTGTGCATTTTTTTCAATGCGCGCGGCATCGAGGTGAAACAACTGGCCGGTGAACCGGAAAAATTCCCATGCGGTCAGCTTGTCGTAGAGAAACGGAAAATCGGGAACGTAAGCCAGCCGCTGGCGGGCGGCGAGCGGCTGCGATTGGACATCAAAACCGCAGATGCGCGCCGCGCCCGTCGTCGGCTTGATCAGGCCGGTGAGCAGTTTCATCAGCGTGGTCTTGCCGGCCGCATTGGGGCCGAGCAAGGCGAAAAACTCACCGCGCTTGAGGGTGAGCGAAACGTTGTTGACCGCCGTGAGGTCGCCGAATTTTTTGCTGAGCTGGTCGAGTTCGATCATGGGCGGCTCCATTCGTCAATGCAGGCGGTAATGTTGCCGGGCAGTTGGACAGACAAAACTTCTCCCAGCGTGCTGACGTCAACGACAATGGCTTGATCCAGCAGGCGGGTTTCGATCTGGTAAACCGGCACCGGTTCCGTGCCGATCTTGACCCGGGTGCGGCGGGCGGTCCAAGCCGGTCCGGCGGCAGCAGCGGGCGGCAGTGCGGGAAATCCCATCCCGCCGAGCAGGTTGCCGGCGAAGTCGCCGGCAAAATTCCGAATCAGCGCGTCGGGATTTTGCAGGTCGGCAAAACTCAGGTCGCGTTCCAGCAATCCGCCCTCACTGCTGATTTTGACGTGGACGGTTTGATTGGTGGCCAGCGAATGGATTTCCACGACGGTGGATCGTGACGTCACTTTTAAGGTGAGTTCGCGCCATTGGCGGGCGGACAAAAAACTGGCGCGGCCATCAAACTTCACCCGGTTGGTGAAATCTCCGAGCGCGAAATTGCCGGCCAGATGAATCTGATAGCCGGCGCGGGCGACCAGTCCTTCCGGTGGCGGCTTGTCCGCGTCCAACGTGGCCATCTCCTGGCCGATGCTGGTGGATAATTCGCAATAGCCAGTCCGCTGGCCGTTTTGAAAAACGCTCAACGACGAGGCGTCCGGCGCGGTCAGAATTTTGTGCCAGACCAAGGCCAGCGGCACGGGCGTGTCGCCGCCGTGCGCGCCGAATTCCGTGCGCCAGAGCAGCACGTTCATCGTCACCCAGAACGCCGCGATCGCAATGAAAATCAGGCGGTTCGTCACGAAAAATCCCTTAAGGCAGATTCAATGTCTGGCCCACGCGCAGTTTTTTGGGGCTGACGCCGGGGTTGGCCGCCTGCAGCGCCGTGAGGCTGACGCCGGCGTTGCGCGCGATGGCGGCCATCGTTTCCCGCGCGGCCACCACATGCGTGTGCGGCTTGGCCGTCTTGGGCTTGACCGGCGGCAGCGGCGTGATTTTCATGCCAGGCGGTGTTGAAGAAATATCATCCGGCGTGTAGCTGGTAGTTTGCGGCGGCGCGCTGTTAATATTTTGCGCGGGCGGCGGATTGTTTTTCTGGGCGGCCTGATACGCGGCGACGTAGGCGTTTAATTTGTCCACCTGATCCTGCAACTGCCGGTTTTTTTCCACGAGTTTTTCCAACTGCTGCTGGGCGGCCGGCGTGCTGGGCAGTTGCAACACATCCGTGGCCAACTGCTGTTTGCAGCCGTCAATGCGCCGGCGGATGAGATCGGCGATTTCAGTCTTGGGATCAAGCCGGAGAAATTCCTGGTAATGATAAATCGCGGCGGCCGGGTCGGCAATTTTCGTGTCATAAAGGCACGCGAGCTGGTAATGCGCCGGCGCCGAGTGCGGGCCGACTTCGAGCGATTCCTGAAACGCCTCGACTGCGCCGGTGTAATCCATCGCGTTCACGCGGCTTTTGCCGAGGACGAAATGCGGCTCCTTTTCGTCGTCGCCCGCGCTTTGATCGTCGGGCGAACAACCGGCCAGCACCACGCCGAGTAAAACGGCGGGCGCAAACTGGACCAGTCGGGCAAAAAATCGCATCGGGGAAAATTAAACGAACCTGCCGCTCGGTGCAATGGCGGGAATGACCTCGCCAAAAAAAGTTCCGCCCGCCGGCGGCTTGCGATTGTCACGGCGGCGGCACTTCGCTAACGTCTGGACGAAATTCCGATGAGCGACTCCAAACGCATCTCCACCGATGGCGGGCCAAGCCTGACGCACAATCCTTTCGCCGCGCTTTCCAGCGAGGGACTCCCGCCGGCTCCGGAAATTTCTGCGCCTGTCAGCGTGCGGAAACAGCCGAATAAAAATCGCGGCCGGGTGGACATCGTCCGCGTGACGGCAGGGCGCGGCGGCAAAACCGTCACCATCGTGAAAAATTTCGTCGGCATCGGCCTGCCGGAAAAGGAAGCGCTCGCCAAAGCCATGCAACGCGCCTGCGGCACCGGCGGCACCGTCAAGGACGGCCAGATTGAAATCCAAGGCGACAAACGCGAGCACGTCGCGCGCATTCTCACCGAGGCCGGCTTCCGCCCGGTTTTCGCGGGCGGCTGAAAATTTAACGGAAGGTAACAAAGGAAACTAAGAGGGAAAACTTCGTGGCTTTAGTTTGCTTCTGTTAAATTTTTCACGCCAGTAATTCTTGGATCTCGTCCCAGTTCAGCGCCGCTGCGAATTCCTCTTCGCCGCCAATCGTCGCCTGGATCACTTCGCGTTTGCGATTTTGCAGCAGCAGGATTTTTTCCTCCACCGTGTCGCGCGTGATGAGTTTGTAATTCGTCACGACCTTCGTCTGGCCGATACGATGCGCGCGATCGGTGGCCTGGTCTTCCACCGCCGGATTCCACCACGGATCGAAATGAATCACCGTGTCCGCGCCCGTGAGATTCAAGCCCACGCCGCCGGCTTTCAGGCTGATGAGAAAAACCGGAACCGTGCCACACTGAAATTTTTCCACGACCGCGCCGCGATCTGTCGTCGAGCCATCGAGATAACAATACTCGATCTTCTCGTCGTCGAGCCGTTCCTTGAGCAGCGTCAACATGCTGACGAACTGGCTGAACACCAGCACGCGATGGCCGCCATCGATCACTTCTTCGAGCAGTTCGCTGAACAGCTCCAGCTTGCCGGAGGAGTTGGCGGGATTCACGTTGTCCAAATTCAGCAGCCGCAGATCGCAGCAAATCTGTCGCAGTCGCAGCAGCGTGGTCAGCACCAGCATCCGGCTCTTGGCCAAACCTTGTTCGCCGACGGCGGCCAAAATTTCCTTTCGACTCGCTTCGAGAATCTGCTGATACACGCCGCGCTGATCCGAAGTCAATTCGCAGAACGACACTTGCTCGATCTTCGCGGGCAAATCCGCCGCGACGTCGCGTTTCAAACGGCGCAGCATGAACGGCCGCAGCCGTCGCGCGAGCCGCGATTGCGCCTCCGCATTTTTCTCCTTGGCGATGGCCAACTCATAGCGCTCGCGAAAATCTTTCGCCGTGCTGAGATAGCCGGGCATGAGGAAATCGAAGATGGACCACAGATCCAAAACGGAGTTTTCCAGCGGCGTGCCGGTCAACACCAGCCGGTGCTTGGCGCGCACCGCCTTCACCGCCTGCGCGTTTTGCGTCTGGCGATTCTTGATGTGCTGCGCCTCGTCGAGCACGACGGTATCGAATTCCAGCCCGCGATATTTCTCCGCATCGCGCCGGATCAACGCGTAGCTGGTCACGACGATGTCGCTGTCCGCAATCTCGCTGAAGCGTGCATGCCGGTCCGGTCCGTGCAGTGCGAGAATTTTTAATTCCGGCGTAAATTTTTTCACTTCCGCCAGCCAGTTGAAGACGAGAGTCGTCGGGCAAACGATCAAATGCGGTTGCGGCACTTTCTTGAGCGAGCGCAGAAACGCCAGTGTTTGCAGCGTTTTGCCGAGGCCCATTTCGTCGGCGAGAATGCCGCCAAAACCGTTGGTCCGCAGAAAATGCAGCCAGCCAACGCCGTGCTTTTGATACGGCCGCAGCACGGTTTCCAAGTCGCCCAGCGGCGGGCATTCCAGCTTGGCGTCGCCGCTTTGCTTGGCCGCGCGGTCGCGCCACGCGGTGGGCGCCTCGACTTTCCAAGCTGAATGTTGCTTCAACGTCGCTTCGAGAAAACCGGCCTGTGCGTTGTTGATGCGATAGCCCGCCGCGTGTTGTTGCGGCGCGCAATCGAGCAGGACCTCTTGCAATTCCTCCACCGCGCCGGAATCGATTACCGCCATTTTTCCATTCTTCAAACGCGTGTGATTCTGGCCGGACAGCAATAGCCGCTGGATGTCGGCTGCGGAAAATTGTTCGCCACTGCCCGCCGCGAACACGACGCCGAGATCAAACCATTGCACGCCGGATGACGTGATCTGAAACTGCGGTTCCACTCGCTCGATGTTCTTCAGCGTGCGATTTTCGAGCTGTTCATCGAGCGTGACACTCCACTCGTGCTGCAGTTTTGGAAATTCGCGGGCGAGAAAATTCAGCACGGAGTTTTGTCCGGTCAGTTGCAGCTTGCCTTGTCCGTCTGGCGCGGAGAAACCGCTGCGTTGCAGTCGCGCGACCGCAGCGCGTTCGGCGAAAAAATCGCGCGTGGAATAGCGCGTCGGCACCTCGGGATCGGGCAGCCAGATATTTTCATCCGCCGCCGTGACGCCGACGGTCATGATGCGCGCGCCGTAGGCGCATTGCAGCAGCGCGCCGAGTTGCGTCAGTCCGCCCTTGAGCGCCAGCAGGAAGCGCGGCGCCTGTGGTTCCAGCGTGAAATCTTCCAGTTTGAAATTCGCTTCGACGCCGCCCGCAGCGGACAACTGCGGCCATTGCTGACTCAAAAATTGCGGCACTTGCGAGCGCGTCACACGCACCGGCGCGCGGAAAATCTCTTTCAATTCCGGCGACAATCCCAGCGGCTGCAGTGAATTGTTTCGCCACACCCAATCACCGATCATCGGCAGCGCGGCGCCTTTTTGTTTGAGCGATAAAAGAATTTCGCCGCTGCTTTCAAGCGTGGCTTGCAACGGCAGTTGCAATGGCGTTTTGCTGATCGTGACCGCGCTGGATTTGCCGAGCGTGATGTTTTCATGGCCGGCCAGAAGCGGCACGAGAGGGATGAAATCCTTGGCATCCAATTGCATCAGCGCGGGCGTTTCGCCATTCGTCAATAATTCCAGTTGCTCGATGACGGCATTGTCCTGTGCTGAAAAAGCAAACGCGCGTCCTTTGGGTAAAGCATTCAGCGGCACGCGGCCGCCGGCCCATTTGGCTTCGAGCACGAGCATGATTTTGCCGCGCGCAATGGCCTGGTCGAAATTGGGCGGCAGAATGATGAACAGTTCGGCCGGTTCACCGTCCGCGCTGCGAGTGAGCGCAGAAACTTTTGTAATCGGAACTTTCGCCGCCGCTGCTGGCGCATTTGATTTGGTCTGAGCCGAAGCCGCTTCACCTTTTTGCGCCGCGATCCAGTGCAGGCCAACGGCGACACTGTGCGCGCAGATTTTCCCCCACTCGCGCGACTCGCGACAGTTGCAGAGATTCTCAATATCAATGTCGTTGTTGATCACCATGGAGGCGCGGAAGGAGCTTTCCGCCCCCTGCACGACGCCACGCAGCAACGGCGCGGCCCAATACGAGCTGACCACCTGGCCTTGCTCGAGATAAGCGCGCGCGCGTTTCACCACGTCCCAACCGGCGGCTTTCATGAGCAGCGCCTCTGTGAGTTCAGCGGGCATTCAATCAAGAACGGTTAGAAGCCACGGCTATTTTAAACCGGGGGCAGTTGCCACAGGTGCCAAATCAATCGGCGATGGAGTAGCCACTGAAGTTGCCGGTTTGGCCGTCGGCCCGGTGTCGGCACCGGCGAGTTCGTCTGGCAAAATGGTGATGGCAATACGCCGGTTCTTGGCCCGGCCCTCGGCGGTGGCGTTGTCGGCGATCGGACGATACTCGCCGTAGCCGACCGCCCCGACGCGGCGCGGATCCACGCCCGCTTTTTCGGTGAGAAAATGCACGGCGGCCAGCGCTCGCGCCGTGGACAGCTCCCAATTGCTCACAAACCCTCGGCGGATCGGCACGTTGTCCGTGTGGCCGATGACGTGAATCTTGATTCCGGGATGCAGCGCGAGGATGGCCGCAATCTTGCGCATCACCGTTTCGCCTTCCGGCTGCAAAATTGCCTCGCCGGAATTGAACATGACGCGGTCGAGAATATTGACGGTGAGCTTGCCTTGGAGTTTGGAAATCGTGACATCTTTGGATTCGAGGTCGGAGCGCATTTCATCTTCCAGCCCTTTGGCCATCTGGCCGGCCATCTCTTTTTCCTTTTGCAAATCGGCCACCTGGGTTTGCAAAGCCGCGATCTGATCATGATCCTTCTGGTTTTCGGCGAGCGCGTTGGCAAGGCCGGCATTGGCATAGTTTAGTTTGGCCGGAAGCGATTCCAAACTGCGCAACTTGCCGAGCGCCACGGCCCACAGCAGCAACGCCACCACCAGCAGCCCGGCCAGAATGCCGACGAGCAGCCAGCCCGGCTGGGAATTGTCCGGCGGGCGATCATTCGGTGCTGCGGGTTCGGCAAAGGGATTGCTCATTTTTCGTCGGGTGGATTAAATCAGACCCGCCACGGCTGTCCAAGTGAAGAATTTTGCCGTTGCCATTGCCGCGACTTAATTATGTGAAAAAGCCAATCGCTGCGGTTGGAAATCGGAAACGCGTGCTTCCAAAAAATTGGCGGGAATGAAAAACCTGGCTGGTGTGGGCGTAGCTACCAAGTGACCGACTCAGACACCTAATTTTGCCTGCACCCGTCAACCAAAACTCACGTCCACACCAGCCACGCTTTATCATCGGCCGACTTTCCAATTGCTCAAGCGATCAAAGTAAAAAGTTTTCATCCGTTTTTTATTTTTCCCAACCGTCGCTCGGGCCTGTTCAATGAATAAATTCCTTGTAAAACGTCACGCCGGAAATGATGAAGCCGATGGCCGTGATGATTTGCCGGACCCGCACTTGGGAAATTCTTTGGGAATAATGCGAGCCGAAATAATATCCCAGCACGGCGCCCACCGTCATCACGGCCATCCGCGGCCAGTCAATCAGTCCCGCGAAAATGAACCACACCGCCGCGACGAGATTTAGCATCGATCCCAAAATCGTTTTGAGCGTGTTCATCTCGTAAATATTGTGCATCCCGACAAAGCCCAGCGTAGCCAGCATCAAAATGCCGATGCCGGCCCCGAAGTAGCCGCCGTAAATGGAAACCAGGAATTGAAAGAAGATGGCCGCCCAGCCTGTGTGGCCTGCTTTGCCGGTGCCCGGCGCATCCAAATGCGCGCCGGCAAACCGGCGAAAAAAACCCTGCGTCAAAAACAGCAGCGTCGCGAACAAAATCAGAAACGGAACCAGTTTGCCGAAAACCGCGTTGCTGGTGTGCGTCAGCAGCGCGCTGCCAATCAATCCGCCGGCTAAGCTCACCGGCAAAAACCGCCCGAGCCAGGGCGCGATCGCTTTAATGTGCTGCCGGTTGCCGACCATGCCGCCGCTGGTGCCGATCACCAACGCCAGCGTGCTGGTGGCATTGGCCACCACGGGTGCCGTGCCAAACGCAAGCAGCGTCGGAAACGTGATCATCGTGCCGCCGCCCGCCACGGCGTTGATCGCGCCGGCCCCGACGCCGGACGCGACGAGCCCAATGATTTCCAAATTTGTCATCGGGAAGCTCACCGGTTCAACGCGGCCATGGAGCCCAGACCGAGCGCGTAGACGGCCAATCCCAACATTCCAAATTTTATATTTTTCATAAGCAAACTGGAGTGATTTATAACAGAAGCTTGCTAAATAACAGCAACCCAAGCCCGCGCGCAATCCGAATGATTGCCGCGACGGAATGTGCCGTCCGTTTAATCTGTGATTTGATTCAGCCGGTTCCATCTGTTAATTTCCCGCCGTGATTTACGACGCGTCATTGGACGAGTTGCTGCAAAAAGTCTGGAGCGGTGCGCGCATCAACGCCGCCGAAGCGTTGCGGCTTTACAAACTGCCACTCGAAGAGCTCGGCGCGCTCGCCGACCGCCGCCGCCAGCTCGCCAAAGCTTCGGCTTACAATAATCGCGGCAACGAAATCGTCACCTACAACGTGGATCGCAACGTCAATTACACCAATGTTTGCAATGTCTATTGCAAGTTCTGCGCGTTTTACCGCACGGAAAAGGACGATGATTCCTACGTCATTTCGCTCGCCGAGATGGATCGAAAAATCGAGGAGACGATCGCGCTGGGCGGCACGCAGATGTTGATGCAAGGCGGGCATCATCCCAAGCTCACGAAGCAGTGGTATCTCGACATGCTGGCGCACGTCAAAAATAAATTTCCCCAGTTCAACATCCACGGTTTCAGCCCGAGCGAGTTTGTGCATTTTCGCGAGGTGTTCAACGAGCCGCTGGAAAAAATCATCGGCGATTTCAAAGCGGCGGGCCTGGGCTCAATTCCCGGCGGCGGCGGCGAAATTCTCGTGGATCGCGTGCGTCAGCGCATCGCGCCGCTCAAGGCGATGAGCAACGACTGGCTCGAAGTCATGGACGTGGCGCACCGGCTCGGACTTTATTCCAGCGCCACGATGATGTTTGGCCACGTCGAGACGATTGAAGATCGCATTGAACATCTGGAACGCTTGCGCGCGCAGCAGGAAATTTCCTTGAAACGCGTGGCGGAATACAACGGCAACGGCGTTAAGCCCGGCCATTTCACCGCGTTCATCGGCTGGACGTTTCAAGCCGAGCACACGAAATTGAAAGCGCCGACGGTGGGCGCGCATGAATATTTGCGAACGCAGGCGCTGGCTCGGATTTACCTCGATAATTTTCAGAATATTCAGAGCTCGTGGGTCACGCAAGGTCTGGAGATCGGTCAGGTCGCCTTGAAATACGGCGCGAACGATCTGGGCAGCATCATGATTGAAGAAAATGTCGTGTCGCAGGCGGGCACCACCTTCCGTATGACCGTGCCGGACATGCACCGGCTCATCAAAGAACTGGGCTACGAGCCGCATCAGCGTGACAATTGGTATCAGTTAGTAAATTAACTGACTGCACCCGGCCAAAGGTTTTTCTTGCTGGGCCGAAAGATTTGGCCGAAAATTTGCGCGATGACCAAAGTTCTCCTTTTAGGCTTGGGCCGCTGGGGCGCCAACCATCTGCGCAACCTCAACTCGATGCCGATCGAGCTTTACGTCGCCGAAGTCGGCGACAAGCAGCTCGAACCCGCGCGCAAACTCGGCCTGCCTGCCGAACGGCTCACGACGAATTACAAGACGCTTATCAGCCAGGTGGATTGCGTCGTGATCGTCACGCCCGCGCAATCGCACTTTCCGCTGTGCAAGGAATTTCTTGAAGCCGGCAAGGACGTGTTCGTGGAAAAACCGCTGACACTCGACAACGACGAATCCAAGCAGCTCGCGGAACTGGCGGACAAGCACAAACGGATTTTGCAGGTCGGACACATTTTGCGTTTTGATCCGGCGACGCTCTGGCTGCGCGATGCCGTGCAGAACGGCGAATTCGGCAAGGTGAACATGATTCGCGGCCATTTCGGTGGCTTCAAGCGTCCACGCAACGACAGCGGCGTGATGTTTGCCGACGGCATCCATTTCGTGGACCTGTTCAATTTCATTCTCGGCTCGCAGCCGAAAACGGTGCAAGCCATCAACCATGATTTCATGGGTCGGGGCATGGACGATGTTTCGTTTGTTTCGCTCGAATACGACACCCCGCGCGGGAAGACCTGGGCGACGGTGGAGACGGAATATTTTATTCCCGGCAAGTTCCGCGAGGTCATCGTGTGCGGCGACAAGTTGAGCGCGGTCTGCGATTACAACATCTCGCAATACAAAATCAAAACCTACGCGAACACGCACACGGCCGCCGGCGGGAATGACTTCAAGGCGACCGAAGGCGTCGTAACGCAGATCGAAACGCCGCCGGAAGAACCGCTGCTGGCCGAGCTGCGCGCGTTCGTGGATTCCGTGAAAACCCGCGCCACGCCGCGCGCCGATGCGTGGTCCGGCTACGACGCCGTGCGCGTGCTGAACGCCGCGCTGGAATCAGTGAAGACTGGCCGCGCGGTTCAGTTGTAAAAAATTTCAACCACGGATGGACACGGATTAACACGGATGGAAAAATTGTATGCCAACCGATGATCCTCGAGTTAAACGAGTGTTGAAGCGCTATTTGAAAACCAATCAATTTTCAGATGCATCTTTGGAATTGACTGGTATAAGTCTTGAAGAATTGCAAACCGCACTTCGATCCTCTCCAAATGATAATTTAGTTGCGCCTCAAGAACTTGATGAGCCTTCCTTGGCTTGGTTGACAAAACGGATGCAGATGGTTTTTGATGCCCAAACTTATGATTTTTTCCTGCATTCCTACGCTCGTCGTGAATTTTGTTCCGACGAACGAGTGCCGGAAGAAGATTTGAGATTTAGTTGTGAAGATGGGCCGCCCAAGCGAATACCGCTTGAGAAAGGACTGAAATGGGTTTCTGTGCGGCCGGAAAATGGAAAAGAGTCCTACATTGGAATTGAAGACGATCAAGAATCAGTTTCTTGAATTTTTTATCCGTGTTAATCCGTGTCCATCCGTGGTTAAATAAAAGAAAAAATTTATGAGCAAAATCCCGTTATCGAAATGTTTCGTGAACGCCGAAGTCGAGGAAGCCGCCTTGCGCGCCATCCGCTCCGGCCAATACATCCTCGGCAAAGAATCCACCGCGTTTGAAGCCGAACTCGCCGCGCACACCGGCACCACGCAATGCGTCCTCGGCAGTTCCTGGACGATGATCGTGTATTGCCTGCACCAGTTGCAAGGCATCGGGCCGGGCGACGAAATCATCGTGCCCAGCCACACGGCCTTTCCGACGATGGAACCGCTGATTCACCTCGGCGCAAAGCCGGTGTTCGCCGACATTGATGACACGTTCGTCATGGATCTCGCGCACGTCGAATCGCTCATCACGCCGCGCACGGTCGGCATTATCGGCGTGCACCTTTACGGCCATCCGATTGACAACGACAAGCTGCTCGCCATCGCCAAGAAAAATAATCTCTGGGTCATCGAGGATTGCGCGCAGGCGCAGGGCGCGAAATACAAAGGCAAAACCGTCGGCAGCATGGGCGACTTCGGCGCGTTCAGTTTTTTCCCGTCGAAAAATCTCACTGTCCTCGGCGATGGCGGCTGCATTACTACGAACAAGGCTGATTACGCGGACCGACTCCGCATGTTGCGCAATCATGGTCGTCAGGGAAAATATGACCACGAGTTCACCGGCTACAACGTGCGCTTCAACGAAATCAACGCCGCCATCGGCCGCGTGATGTTGAAGCACCTCGACGGCTTCAACGAAAACCGTCGCAAGATCGCTGCGCGTTACGGCGAACGTCTCAAAGGCATCGTGCAGACGCCGATCGTCAAGGAGTGGGCCACGCCGGTGTATCACATGTATGTCACGCGCTGCGAACGCCGCGATGATTTGCAAAAATTTCTCAAAGAAAAAAATATCGAGACCGGCGTGCATTATCCGAAGCCGAATCATTTGCAGCCGGCGGTTGTCGGTCTGTTCCCCTACATTCCAAAATTGCCGCAGACCGAAAAAGCGGTGAAAGAAATTCTGTCGTTGCCAATTCACGGTGAGATGGGCCTCGACGCTGCGGACAAAGTCTGCGACGCGATTGCGGAATTTTACGGCAAGAAATAGTGGCGAGGCGGCAAGCTGCCGCTGGCCAATCTACAAAGACCCTCGCCCGGAAATGGGCGAGGGTTTTTTTATGCCCAAAAGAATTTCGTGCCAGTTCGCGGAATTCATGTTTTTATATTTGGCCGATGAACATTGATTCCCCCGAAATCAGCCTCGTCATCCCGTGTTACAACGAGGAAGGCAATCTGCGCGAACTCGTCAAGGCCATCCGCGCGGCGGTCGAGCCGTTGAAAATTTCCTACGAAATTGTCATCACCGACGATTGCAGCAAGGACAAATCGTGGGAAATCCTCAAGGAACTTGCGAAGGAAGATTCCCGTATCCGCGTGCAGAAATTCGCGTTCAACTGTGGCGAGAGCGCGGCGAGCTTTGCCGGCCTCAAGGCGGCGCGCGGCAAATATTTGTTCACGCTCGATGCCGATTTGCAGAACGACCCGAAGGATCTGCCGAAATTTCTGGAGGCGTTGAAAAATTTCGACTGCGTCTGCGGCACGCGCGTGAAGGCGCGTGGCGAAGGCGACAATTTCATCCGCGTCGCATCCTCGCGCATCGCCAATGCCGTGCGGAATAAATTGTCCGGTGAGCAAATTGCCGACGCGGGCTGCACCTATCGCGCGTTCAAACGCGAGTGCATCGAGAACCTGAAGTTTTTCAAAGGCATGCACCGGTTCCTGCCGACGCTGTTCAAAATTGAAGGCCACACGGTCACGGAAATCGAAGTGAGCAACAATCCGCGCTTCGCCGGGCAAAGCAATTACGGCGTGTGGAACCGGCTGTTCGCGTCGTTCTACGATTTGCTGGCGGTGCGCTGGATGAAAAAGCGCATGTTCAAATACCAAGTCGCCGAGCGGATTAATTAATTTTTATTTTCCGGTGGCGCGCTTTCCAATTCCAGTTTCAGCGCCTGTAGCGACAGATTGATATCGCCGATGAAGGCGATGAGCGACGCGCAAAGCGAGCCGAGGCAGCCGATGAAGATCAGGCACGCGAGCCAGCCGATCGGCAACTGCAACAGCGCCGTCACGAAAAGCGTCATCACCAGTAGCGCGGCGAGCAGCGCACTGGTGACGGAAAACAAAATGGCCAGGCGGATAATTTTGGCGCGCTGATAAATGATGTCCACCTGCGCCTGGGTCTGCGCGCGTTCGCGGCCGGTTTGCGTGGCGAGTTCATTGGTGAGCTGGCGCGCCCGATCAATCGTCCGGCCCAGCCGGTTGGTCATGGTGAGCAGCAGCAGCCCGACGCCGGAGATAAGAATGACGGGGCCGATGGCGTCGCGCAGTTGGGGGATGATTTGTTCAATGGTGGTCGGCAGCATAAATTTTCACCACAAGTCTAGCGTGGAAACCGGAAGAATCAACGGTCACAATTTGGCAACATCTCACCTTCGGCTGCCGGTGAATTGCGAATTGAACTGCCCCGCACGACGTCTATGATTATAAAAATGACTTTTACCACCGCTGAAATCGCACAACAACTGGCCGGCGAAGTCCTCGGCGACGCCACCGCCACGCTGACCGGTTTTGCCACCGCCGACAAAGCCAAACCCGGCGACCTCACCTTTGCGGAAACGGAAGACTATTTCGCCGCCGCCGAAAACAGCGCGGCCACTGCGATCATCGCGGAAAAAAAATTCACTTCGACGCGCAAGACGGTCATTCACGTGGCCAATGGCCGCATCGCGTTCGCCAAGGCGCTGGCGCTGCTGTGCCCGGAACCGGCGTTGCCGGCAGGCATTCATCCGTCCGCCGTCATTGCGGCGAGCGCGCAGATTGACCCGACCGCGCACATCGGGCCGTATTGCACCATCGGCGAACGTGTGAAGATCGGCGCACGGTGCGCTTTGCTAGCGGGCAATTTCATCGGCGAGGATTGCACGCTCGGCGACGACACAAAAATATTTTCCAACGTCACGATTTATCCACGCTCGCAGATCGGCCGGCGCGTCCGCATCCATGCCGGCGCGGTCATCGGCGCGGACGGTTTTGGTTATGTTTTCGACGCGGGCATTCATCGTAAAGTCACCCAGATTGGCAGCACGATCATCGGCGACGATGTGGAAATCGGCGCGAACACGACCATTGATCGCGGCGCGCTCGGCACGACGAGCATTGGCAAGGGCACGAAAATTGACAACCTCGTTCAGGTCGGCCACAACGTGCAAATCGGCGACCACTGCCTGCTGTGCGCGCAGGTGGGCATCGCGGGCAGCGCGAAGCTGGGCAACTACGTCGTGATTGCCGGCCAAGTGGGCATCGCGGGACATTTGAAGATCGGGAACAAAGTCACCATCGGTTCCAAGGCGGGCGTGATGCACAATATTCCCGACGGCGAAACGTGGCTTGGCATACCGGCGCAGCCCGACAAGCAGGCCAAGCGCGTGATGATCGCCATGCAGCGCCTGCCGGATTTGTTCAAAAAAATCGCCGAGTGGGAACGCAAACTCGGCGGGAACATGGAATGAGTCGCCCGGTGGCCAGCATAATATTTTTCTGTCTTCGCGCCCGTTCGCGGGTAAATTTTCCGCGTGACCATCATCACCGATGAATCTTGCACCGGCTATGCGCAGGCCGGCCATCCTGAACGCCCGCAGCGCATCACCAGCACTGTCGAACTGCTGAAAGCCCAGACCGAGCTGCCGCTCGCCTGGCTTACGCCGACCGCCGCCAGCGATGAACAAATGCTCCGCGCCCACACGCCGGCCATGCTCGCGCGGCTGGCCGTGCCGGAAAATTTCGACGCCGACACGCCGTTTTTTGAAAATATTGCCAGCCATGCCCGCGCGTCCGTGGCCGCCGCGCTCGATGCGCTGAAACTCGCCCGCGCCGGCAAAAATGTTTTCAGTCTCATGCGCCCGCCCGGCCACCACGCCACGCGCGAACAATCCATGGGCTTTTGCTATCTCAACAACATCGCCATCGCCGCGCTGGAAGCGGCGGCGACCGGCTGCAAGCGCGTCGCGGTTTTTGATTTTGATGTTCACCATGGCAACGGCACGGAAAATATTTTGGTGAACAAACCCGGCATCGAATTTTTTTCCGTCCACCAGCATCCGGCGTATCCGCACACCGGCGCGGAGAACGCGGGCTACAACTGTTTCAATTATCCCGTCGCGCCGCATGCGCCGCGCGAAGCCTACCGCGCCACCCTCGCCCGCGCGCTGGACGATTTGCGGAGCTACCGGCCCGACATCGTCGCCGTGTCCGCAGGGTTTGACGCCTACCTGCGCGATCCGCTGGCCGAAGGCACGCTGTTGCCGGAAGATTTTTACTGGCTCGGCCAGACGCTGCGCCAGTTGAATACTCCCTTGTTCACACTGCTGGAAGGGGGTTACAGCAAGGATTTGCCGCAATTAATTTTTGCCTATCTCAAAGGTGTGGCAGGAAAATAGAATTGAAATCTTGGATGCAAATTCAATTTTGTTCAGGCTTCAATCCAGATGGAATTCGCTTTTTTATTCCGCTCGACAAGTCGACTTGAAAATTTAATCTCGGGCGATGACGTCCGCGCCCGCCGTGCCGATTTTATTTGGAGGCCTCATCGCCTGGAGCGTTTATCGCCGCATCCGCCGCAACATCGGCCGGCAGCCGCTGCGGCCGGTGCGCATTACGTTTTCCATCGCCATTTTCACTTTGGTCAGCGTGCTTTTTTTCGGTCTGGCCCGGCAGTCGCCGCCACTCCTGCTCGGCATCGGCGGCGGCTTGTTTTTAGGCGCGCTACTGGGTTTCGTCGGGCTGCGGCTGACCAAATTTGAAACGACCGACGCCGGCCATTTCTACACGCCCAGCACGCCGATCGGCGTCGTGCTGTCGCTGCTGTTTCTCGGGCGGATGCTTTACCGTTTCTGGGTGATCCGCAATGTCGCCACCGCGCCGGCCGGGCCGCCGCCGTTTCAAAGCCCGCTGACCTTTTTCATCTTCGGACTGATCGCCGGTTACTATCTCGTTTTTTACATCGGCATCTTCGTCCACACGCACGACAAAAAATAGCCGGGCGCCCGCAAGTTGAAGTTTAGGCTTCAGTTTCGCCATGATTTGCCGAAAGCCAATCGGATAGAACGCCGTCTCGTCTCGGCAAAATCCGGACAGGCGGGCAAACTATGGAAGCCATTTACAAATTATTGCGCGAAATCAAAGTGCTGCCGCCGGCGCCGCAGGTGCTGCCCAAGGTTCTGGACGCGCTGCACCACGAACAGACGACGCTCGAAGAAGTGGGCGAAATCATCGCGCTGGATCCGGCGCTGACGGCGAAGTTGCTGCATTTTTGCAACAGTGTTTATTTCGCCGGCCGCGAACCGGTGGCCAACGTGCCGGAAGCCATCGGCCGCGTCGGGTTTCAAACTATTTTCTCGCTGGTCTCGGCGGTCACCGGCAGCAATTCCTTCACGCTGCCGGCCACCGCCGGAGTGGATGGCGCGCAATTGTGGACGCACAGCCTCTCGACAGCCTTCGGCTGCAAATTCATCGCCGAGGACATTGGCGAAGACAGCAACATGCTGTTCACCGCCGGCCTGCTGCATGACATCGGCCGCGTGGTGCTGGTCCAGGCCAAAGGCGCGGATTACGGCCAGCTCCTCGCCACGGCTGCCAGCACCGGCGTGAGTCCGACGGAGGATGAAAAATCCGCCTATGGCTTTACGCACGCCGAAGTCGGCGCGTGTCTGATGGAAAACTGGAAACTGCCCGTGCCGCTGGTGCAGAGCGTGCGTTTTCATCACCAACCGGAGGCCGCCGGCGCGGACAAAAAAACGGCGGCAGGCGTTTGCGTGGGCAATGCGCTGGCACACATGTTCGAACATCCGGCCGACAATTTGGCGGACACCAATGCGGAACTGCAAGCCGCCATGGGACTGCTCGGCATCGGCAACCGGCACTTGGAACTTTACGACGAGCAGATGCAGGAAAACTGGGAGTTCGTGAACACCTTGATTCAATTGCGCTAGCGGACAAGCTGGCGCGAAACGCGGCGACCGTTTAGCCTTGGCGCGTGACCGTCCTCGAAGCGATTCAGAAAAGCGCCGAATTTCTCGCCAAAAAAAATGTCGAGTCGCCGCGCCTGAATGCCGAGCAGTTGCTCGCGCATTTGCTGAAAATGCCGCGCCTGAAATTGTATCTCAATTTCGACCGCGCCCTCACGACCGCTGAAACCGACGCCCTGCGCGAACTCATCAAGCGCCGTGGCCTGCGCGAGCCGCTCCAGCATATCACCGGCTCCACTTCGTTTTGCGGCTTTGAAATAACCGTGAGCCGGCACGCGCTGGTGCCCCGCCCAGAAACGGAAATGCTCGCCGAACTCGGCTGGCAATTTCTCTCAACTCTCAACTCCCAACCCTCGACTGCGCTCGACTTCGGCACCGGCACCGGTTGCATCGCCATCGCGCTCGCGGCGAAAAATCCGCACGCCAAAATCACCGCGCTGGACATTTCGCCGGAAGCGCTCGCTTTGGCGAAGGAAAACGCCGCGCAAAACAAGGTGGCGGAGCGCATCGAGTTTTTGCAGGGCGACGGTTTTGTTGCGCTAAAAACCGATGCGCAGTTTGATTTGATCGTTAGCAATCCGCCTTACATC
This sequence comes from uncultured Verrucomicrobia subdivision 3 bacterium, assembly GCA_903884535.1. GTDB lineage: Bacteria > Verrucomicrobiota > Verrucomicrobiia > Limisphaerales > UBA11358 > UBA11358. The sequence goes on along the minus strand of CAISEZ010000152.1, from coordinate 1,913 downwards.
GCGTCGGCAGAGATTGCGACGCTGGACCCGGAAGTCCGCGATTTCGATCCGCGCAGCGCACTGGACGGCGGCGCCGACGGCTTGGATTTTTATCGCCGGCTGGCGGCGGAAGCCAAAAGTTTTCTGAAGCCCGCCGGCAAAATCATGCTGGAATTCGGCGACGGACAGGCGGACGCGATTAAATCCATCTTTGAAAATGAAAAGTGGATTGTCGAAGCCGTCCGGGACGATTACAGTCAGCGCGCCAGAATTCTGGTCGCGCGGCTTTGATTTTTTAGCCACAGATTTTCACAGATGAAACACAGATTTTTCAAACGTGGCCGTGCGATTTTTTTCATCTGTGCCCATCTGTGTAAATCTGTGGCTGAATAAAACTTTAATTCTCATGGATAGTTTTTTAATCAAAGGCGGCGTGCCGTTGCACGGCGAAGTCACCATCAGCGGCAGCAAAAACGCCGCGCTCCCCATCCTCGCCGCGACGCTGCTCACGGACGAGCCGTGCGTCATCCGCCGCGTGCCCGACTTGAGCGACACGCGGTTCATGGTGCAAATTTTGCAATCGCTCGGCGCGACGGCGAAGTTTGAAAATGGCACGGTCACCATTCACGCCAAAAAAATCAAGGGCTATGCCGACTACGATCTGGTCCGCAAAATGCGCGGCTCGATTTGCATCGCCGGGCCGCTGCTGGCGCGGCTGCGCAAGGCGCGGATTTCCCTGCCCGGCGGCTGCATCATCGGCGCGCGGCCGATCAATCTTCATCTGAAAGGTTTTCAGGCGCTCGGCACAAAAATAAAAATCGAGGGCGGCTACATTGATGCGACGGTGAAAAAAATCACCGGCAACACGATGTTCCTCGGCGGTCGCGCCGGGCCGACGGTGCTCGGCACGGCGAATGTGATGATGGCGGCGACGCTTGGCGATGGCATTACCGTGATCGAAAGCGCGGCGTGCGAGCCGGAAGTCGTGGACCTGGCGAATTTTCTAAATGCGATGGGCGCGCAGATTTCCGGTGCCGGCAGCCCAACCATCACGATCACCGGCGTGGAAAAACTGCACGGCGCGGAGCACGAGGTGATACCCGACCGCATTGAAGCGGCGACGTTTTTGATCGCCGCCGGCGCGACGAACGGCGAAGTGACGTTAAAAGGCGCGCGGGCAGATCATTTGCGCGCGGTAATTGACAAATTGAGCGAGGCTGGCGTTTCCGTGGAGCGCAGCGGTGCAAATTTGATTGCGCGCCGGAAAGGAAAATTAAAACCGGCGGACATCACCACGCTGCCGTATTCCGGTTTTCCCACGGATGTCCAGGCGCAGATGATGGCGCTGCTCGTGCTGGCCAAGGGCATCAGTATTATCACGGAGCGGATTTTTGAATCGCGCTTTATGCACGTCAGCGAACTGGCGCGGCTCGGTGCGGACATCGAGATCGAAGGGCCGAGCGCGATTGTGAAGGGCGGCAAACCATTGAGCGGCGCGCCGGTGATGGCAAGCGATTTGCGCGCGTCGGCGGCGCTGGTGATCGCCGGACTGGCAGCCAAAGGCTCGACGCAGGTGAACCGCATTTATCATCTGGACCGTGGCTACGAACAAATGGACGGGAAGCTGCAAAAGCTTGGCGCGCGAATCCAGCGCGTGGAAGAGTAATAACCGGTGAGCAGACAGTTGGCTCATGTCTCATGCCGGCAAATCTTTTGCCTGCTACCGCGCTGGTTGCTTTATGGTTGCTTCATCCGCATCGTTATAGACGGGAACGCAAGAGACGAGAAAAGTCCTGAAGCGCAGAGCATCAAAACCGAGGAGAAGAGGAAGTCGTTGTATTTATTGGGTGAAACTTGCTTTCACCCCTGTGTTTAGAAGGTGGTGGTAGGTGATGGATTCGAACCATCGATTCGAAGATGGGGTCTAAATATTG